>CACXXD010000148.1 GCA_902771445.1 uncultured Prevotellaceae bacterium | reverse complement strand
CCGTCAAACTTCATCCATCCGTTGGTAGCAACCTTGGCGGTCTGGTCAGACTCCTGGTCCTTGTTGTCCTCCTTGAACTGAGCGATAGCGGCCTGCAGCAGCTCTGCGTTGGCATCGGCCTTGTAGGCCTCGATGGCAGTAAGCAGCTTGCCTACGGCAACAGCCTCGGCATCGGCAGCCAGTTCCTCAGCTTCCTTAAGCAGCTCGTCGACTGCGGGTTCGCCTTCAATGATTTCGATGGTCGACATGACCATATTCTTATACTTCAGCGTCAAGGTCTGCACCATGCCAAGCATTGCAACTGCTTCTTCATTCAGCGCGAACTCAATTTTTTCTGTACCCTGTGCAATGTCCTTAACCTCGTAGACAGGAATGTCGTTGACGAAAATGGAAATCTCGCCCGACTTGATGATCTTGGCAGGCTGGGCAGCACGTGCGTTGGCACCTACAGTGAAGTTAGCACGGAGAATATCGCCGGCCTTCAGCCCCTTGAACAGTGCACCGTCCAGCGTGATGATTGAGTAGTCGCCCTCTTTGGTTGTTGTTCCGTTATCCCAAATGATACCGTAGGAAGGAGTAACCTCAGGTGCAGCCTCCTCTTTATAGAGCAGCATGTCAGTCACAACGACACCGGCACCCCAGCCCTGCTTCTTGATGCAGTGCAGACGAGCAAAGCCATAGTCGGCCACGATCTTCTTCAGATCGATGATGTATGCCTGTCCGTCAACAGTCTGATAAGCCTCAGTAGCCCAGGTGTTGGTGTTGTTCGGATTGATGTCAAGCATCTTTGACTCCTCCTTGGTAGAAGCGCACTGACCGTCTTTCACCAAACGGTTCATGCAGAAGCGAGGCTTCACGTCGGTAGCCACCACGACAACGAGTTTGTCGTAAGCAGCCAGGTCGGCCCACTTCAGTTCGCTCACGCTGCCGTCGCCATAAGGCAGGTCACTGGCTGCGCACAAAGCAAAACCACCCTGTGTCTCAGTTCCTTCACCCGGAGCTTCGAGCGATGCATAAGCCTTAAACATGCCGGCAGTGAGGTTGGTATAGCCAGCCTGCAGCTCCAGGGCATTGACAGCAGCTTCGACAGCCTGTGCGGCCTGTGCCAGGCTCTCAGCAGTAGCCTGCTCGTTGACCAGTTCTGCCTCAGCCTTCTGAATGACGGTCTGCAACAGAGCAAAAGAAGCCTCAGTCTTTGCAAAAGAACTCTGCATCTTGCCCAGTGCGAGAGCCTTCTTCAGCGTTTCCTTGGGCATTGCCAATGGATCGGAAGGCTTCACTACTTTAAGAGATGTGATAGTACCAGCAGGGCTACCCCACCCTGTCTTGATGGCATTCAGGTGTACGTAAGGAAGATCCGACAAGTCGAGTTCGGCCTTGCCATCTTCGCCAATCACTGGATTGCGCTCTACCAGCGGACCCGAATTGCTTTCCTGACGGTTCATCAGCACGCGCAACTGCATGCCAGCCGTACCTTCAATCAGCATCTTGGTGCTGCCGGTGAGATCGGCATAAATCAGATAATCAACAGTGCTGGTGCCACAAACCATAGCGCCAGCGCCCAGCTCGCTACCGATGTTGAAGTCTACGTTGGCGGCTGCCACGCTGGTTGCGTCGGCCCCAAAGCCGTCCCAACTAAAGAACATGTCGGCTGACAGTTCCACTTCCTCGTCGGCACGCACGGTTGTCACACCTGCCATACACAATAGCAAGAGTGTAAACCAAAGTTTAGTAAATGCTTTCATACGAAAAAAGTTTAAGTTAATAAATAAAGAAAAAAAGGGTTTAAAACATTAGCCGCAAAGTTACATGTGTTTGCCAAAACCTGTTTTCTTCTATGTCTCATAAACTTTTCTACACGTTTTTCAGGGAACGACTACCAGTGAATAGTTTCCAGTGAATAGTGAGTGGTTTTCACTGTTCACTATTCACTGTTCACTGAAAAACTATTCACTGGAAGCCGTTTCTGCATATTCAGACGGCGACACGCCGAAGTGCTTGCGGAAGATGGTGGAGAAATGGGCGAGGTTGGAGAAGCCTACGGTATAGGCAACCTGCGTCACATTGATCTTCTGCTCCTTCAGCAGACGGGCGGCCTGCTCAAGACGGATGTTACGAATGAACTCACTCGTCGAGAGTCCCGTCATCTCTTTCATCTTGCGATGCAACTGTGCACGGCTGATGCCCACCTCTTGCGTGAGCATCTCCACGCTGAAGTCGCTGTCGCCCAGATTCTTGTTCACGGCCTTCATGATGCGCTCCATCAGCTGTTCGTCGTTGCCCTTCACCTCTGGCCGTTCCACCTTGTCGGCCTGCTGCTGAGCACCGCTATACTTGCCCTTCAGTCGCAGACGGCCCTGAATAAGGTTGTCTATCACTCCATGCAGCTCGTCCATGTTGAACGGCTTGGCCAGGAATGCGTCGGCACCGCGCTCCAGACCTTCCAGGCGGTTGCCGACGTCGGATTTCGAGGTAAGCATGATGACGGGAATGTGACTGATGTTCATATTGGTCTTTATCATGCGAAGCATGGTGAAGCCATCCATCTCGGGCATCATTACATCGCTCACCACCACATCGTAGTCGTGGCTGAGCAACTCGCGCAGTCCTTCCTTGCCGTTGGAACAAAAACCGAACTTATAGAAATGCGACAGCTCATTGGCTATGTAGCGACCTATCTCCTCGTCGTCGTCGACAATGAGCACGCGATGCCGCCCACTGCCCGTCATGACAGCAGCCTCGGCACTGGCCGTGGCTGGTGCTGGTGCTCCGTTTTCGCCAGTCGCAGTCACGGTGAGGGTCTGTTCTATCTCTTCCGACGACAGATGGCTGTTGCCTAATGGCAAAATGACGGTGAACACGGAGCCTTGCTGCCCATCGGAGCGGTTGCCGGCCTCGATGGAACCGTGATGCAGGTCGACAATCATCTTGCAGAGGTTCAGACCGATGCCTGTTCCGGCAGTATGCATGCGGCGAGAGTTATTGCCCTGATAGAAGCGTTCGAAGATGTGCTTGATGCTGTTCGGGTCGAGCCCAAGTCCGGTGTCGCACACCTCCAGTCGCGCCTGTTGCTCGCTGGCCGACAGGCGCAGTTCGATGGAACCGCCATCAAAGGTGTACTTGAAGGCATTCGAGATGAGATTGGTGATGACCTTGTCGAACTGACTGCGGTCGACCCACACGCGCAGTTCGTCCAGTTCACCATGATTAAAGGTGAAGTTGATGTTGCGCTCATGGGCATTGTACTCAAACATCTTGCAGATACTGCGCGAGAAATCGATGAGATCGGTCTCCTCGCAATGCAGGTGCATCTGCTGCTTGTCTATCTTGCGGACATCGAGAATCTGGTTGACAAGGTTCTGTATGCGCTGCGCATTTCGCTCGATGGTGTCCAGCGAGCTCGCCACGTCGGCGGAAGCCTCAGTGTCCTGCAGCATGCGCTTCATCTTCTCCAGCGGCCCCATGATGAGTGTCAGCGGCGAGCGGATGTCGTGTGTGGCATTGATGAGGAATTTCATCTTCTCCTCGCTCAGCTGTTCGGCTGCCCTGCGCCTGTAGTTATAATAGATGTAATAGGCCAGTGCCAGCAGCAACAGGAAGTAGATGAGATAGGCTGTCACGGAGCGATACCAAGGGGCCTTGATGATGATCACCACTACTTTCACCGGTGTATAGGCTCCTGCGCACTGGGCTCTCACCTCGATGCGATAGGTGCCGGGTTGCAGATGACTCAGCGTGAAGTGGTTGATGCCTTCGGGGTTGCGCAGCCACTCTCTTCCATTGATGCGATGCTCAAGGGTGGTGTTCGAGGGATTGTCGAAATTGAACTGCGAGAATGCCAGCGTGACCGTGTGGTCAAGATAGTTCAGAGTGAAATAGCTGCTCTCACTCACGGCACGGTCGGTCACCCGGACATCGTTCAGCACAGTGCGCATGCTGACGGTCTGGTTGCCCACGAGGAAGGCCGACAACTGCAGCGAATCCAGTCGAGGACGGCGATCTTTGACCTCAGCAGGCAAAAAAGACGTGATTCCATCGTTGTGTCCAAAGTACACCCTATCGTCTGCGCCGTGCATGCCCACCCCATAAAGATACTCCTTGGCGGTGAGTCCGTTGCCATTGACATGACCGATGAATGTCTTGCTGTCGTGCTCGAACTGCCAGATGCCTTGCGACGTAGAGCACCACAGATCGCCATTGGCCGACTGCACAATATAGCTGATGACTTTGTTGCGCAACTGCTCGCTGCCGGGGAAACGCTCGGTGGTGTGCTTCTTGCGGTCATAGAGGAACAGGCCCTCTTCGGTTCCCACGGCCACACAGCCACGCAGGTCACGGCCATCGGCCAGCCGACCGATAGTCAGTTCGCACACATCGAAACAGACCATGCCGCTGAGCTGCGACTGCCAGCCTTGGGTGACGAAGTCGTCCTTGTCGGCATCGTAGCAGGCAAAGCCCGACGACGTGGCCAGCCAGAGCAGGCCCTGGCGGTCCACCATCATGCCCATCACCCAGTTGTTGCACAGCTTGCCACGCACAGAGTCACGCTCGTCTACGTGATGATTCTTCAGTTGACCGGTCTTGGGGTCATAGACACAGAAGCCACGCGAGAAGGTGCTGATATAGATGCGCCCACGATCGTCGCTCGTCATATCGTTAAATCGGTCGCAGTCGAACGTCACTTCCTGACGGTAGCGCCCCGTGGAGGGGTCGTAGGCAAAGAAGCCATCGTCGGTGCCTACCCAGTAGTTGCGCTGACGGTCACGGAAGATGAACTCTACTGCCTCGGGAGCTGACGGATGGGCCACCACACCGCCATTGCGGTTGAAACCATAGACGCCCACACCTTGAACGGTGCACCAGACCATGCCATTGTCGCCCTCGCACACCGAAGAGATGGCTGAACCCAGTTGCAGGCCCTGTGACTTGAAGCTCCAGTTGCGGAAAGGCATCGCGTGCTGGGGCTTCATCAGCAACCCTTTGTGCTGACACCCAAGCCATAGGTTGCCCAGACGGTCGAAAAACAGCACACTGATCAAAGCTGTCTGCGCATTAATGCCGTAGGCATCGAGCTGAACCGGCTCAAGACGGTAGTTGCGACTGCCTGTCAATTTATACACGCCGCGCCCACGCGTGCCTACATATACGTCACCATCGTCGTTGACGGCCATGCGCGAGAAGACCACATCGCTGCCTGAGAGTGCGCCCATGTCGACATTGAGGGGCGACAGCTTGCCGTCACGATAGATCATCAGACCATGAAGACCCAGGATGAGCAGTCCGTCCTCCCACTCCAGATAGTCCTGCACCATGCCGAACTCTGAGTTGTAGTGCTCCACCCTTCCGTCTTTCCACGAGCACAGCTTCTCGTCGAAGCCATTCATCCACATACGGCCATTGCTGTCCTCGTAGCAACGCGAGTAATAGGAGGTTGTGTTCTCCAACGAGAAATGGTGCAACCGTCCGTCCGCCCCCAGCGTATAGGCGCTATAGCCTGCCGTGCCGAAAAACATGGTTCCATCGGCTTGCTGAACGATGCTGCAGATGCGCGGATGACGACCATCGGGAAACTGATAGTGAACGAAACAGTCACGCGCTGCGTCGTAGCGGTCTATTCCGTGGTTGGTACCCACCCACAACTGTCCGTCACGGTCGCAATACAGGCAGACGATGACGTTCACCGAGAGCGAGGTCGTGTCGGCCTCGTCGTGCAGATAAGGAGTGAAATGGTAACCATCGAATTTGTTCAGTCCGTAGTCTGTACCAACCCAGATGTATCCCTGACGGTCCTGGCACAACGATGATATGAGACTGCTGGAGAATTGATCAGAAGAGTAGAAATGTCCCGTTTGTCCCCACAAGGGCAACAAGGCAATGAGACATACAAAAAACAAAAAAGGTTTTTTCATCATGGTAAAACAAAATTCTACTGCAAAGGTAACAAAAAATTAGTATTTCGCAATTTTTTTGACGTTTCTTTTGCTTTTCATCATGTCTCACGACATGTTTCTACACAAAAAAGCGGCAACCGATATTCTCATACAGGCGCCGCAATCATTAGTTTTACCATAACTAATATGCTACAAAAA
>CACXXD010000147.1 GCA_902771445.1 uncultured Prevotellaceae bacterium | reverse complement strand
TATCAAACTGAGTTTTAGCATTAGTTACACGATGATTAAAGTAAGAACTCAGTTTGATATGCCTGCAAACCCACTTTGATTCAATACTAATCTCAGCACGAAGGCCGCTCAGAGCTGTTCGAAAGGCGAAGTCTCATGAAGGGAAATAGTTCTTTTTGCGAAACAAAATTTTGCAACGCACTGTAAATCAATGGTATGCGCAACCCCTCTCAATACTCGCATATTTGCAAGCGACTTTCAGTTTGGTGAATTCCGTGCGATTCTCAGAGGGGTTGTTGTAAAGAAAATTCATAATTCAAGTGCGCACTTGAAATTAGTAATGATTAAAAAAACGTGGGCTGAACAGACAAAAAAAACGTTTTTAATCATTACTTACTAAAAAAAACGGCATAATGCACCCTATTCGTAGATAAAATTTTGTAACTTTGCACGCAGTATGGACAAGTTTGAAAGGACTAACGAGCAGTTTGAGCAGGCTGTGGCCGAATGCCGCTCCCTGTTTGAGAAGAAACTGCACGACTATGGTGCCTCGTGGCGCATCTTGCGGCCAACGTCGCTGACCGACCAGCTTTTCATCAAGGCCAAGCGCATCCGCCAGCTTGAGACCACCGGACTCTCGTTGGTGGGCGAAGGCATACGCCCGGAGTTCATCGGACTGGTGAACTACGGCATCGTGGGGCTGATACAGCTGGCCAAAGGCTATGCCGATACGGTCGACGTAGAGCCTGAGGAGGCCATGAATCTCTACGACAGTTATGCGCGTGAGGCACTCAGTCTGATGAAGCGCAAGAACCATGACTACGACGAGGCATGGCGCAGCATGCGCGTGAGCAGCTACACCGACCTGATTCTGACGAAGATTCAGCGCGTGAAGGAGATGGAAGACCTGGCCGGACAGACCCTCGTGAGCGAGGGCATCGATGCCAACTACATGGACATCATCAATTATTCGGTGTTTGCACTGATAAAATTGTAACAGTGTGAGGAAGGTCGTCGTCAATCTCTGTCGCTTGCTCCTGGCGGTCGTCTTCATCTTCTCAGGCTTTGTGAAGGCTGTTGACCCGATGGGTACGCAGTACAAGATAGACGACTATCTCGAGGCACTCCATCTTGGCGGCCTGCTGCCCGCTCCGGGTTCACTGGTCCTGTCGGTGCTGCTGTCGGCCTTGGAGTTCTGCTTAGGGCTGTTCCTGCTGTTCGCCATCCGCCGTCGGTTCACGTCTGCCTGCATGGTGGTCATGCTCCTGCTGATGACGCCCCTGACGTTGTGGTTGGCCGTGTCCAATCCCGTCAGCGACTGTGGGTGCTTTGGCGATGCAGTCGTGCTGACCAACTGGCAGACCTTTGCCAAGAACGTGGTGCTGCTCCTTGCGGCGTTGGTCGTGGCTCGCTGGCCGCTGGACATGTTTCGCTTCGTGAGCGAGTCGAATCAGTGGATTGCCGTCAACTATTCGGTCGTGTTCATTCTGGGACTGTCGGGCCTCTGTCTCTACGACCTGCCGTTGTTCGACTTTCGTCCCTACCACATAGGGGCCAACATAAAAGAAGGCATGGAGATGCCTGAGGGCGCAGAACAGCCCGAGTTTGAAACGACTTTCATCATGGAGAAAGACGGTCGGCAACAAGAGTTCGGCATAGACAACTACCCCGATTCAACGTGGACGTTTGTCGACTCGAAGACCGTCATGACCAAAGCGGGCTATGTGCCGCCCATCCACGACTTCTCTGTCACGACAAGCGAGGGCGACGACATCACCGAGCAGATTCTCGACGAGCCGGGCTATGTGTTCCTGCTGGTGGCTCCGCATCTGGAGCAGGCCGACGATTCGCGGCTCGACCTGTTGAACGAGCTCTACGAGTATGCCCGCGAGCACAACTATCCGTTCTATGGCCTCACGGCCAGCGGCGAACGTGCCATAGCCCGTTGGCGCGACATGACGGGTGCCGAATATGAGTTCTGCCAGACAGACGAGACAACGCTGAAGACCATCATCCGCAGCAATCCCGGCGTGCTGTTGCTCAAGCAGGGAACCATCATTCGGAAGTGGAGCGACAACCGTCTGCCTGTGCTGGAAGAAAACGAGACAGAACTGCCGCTGGAACAGTTGGAGATCGGACAGATGCCGTCCGACACGGTCCCTGGCAAGGTGACGACCATCCTGCTTTGGTTCGTACTGCCATTGGCATTGCTCTCTGTGGCCGATCGGATATGGATGTGGTCCAAGTGGGTGCGCCCTCGGCAGCGCAAGGCATTGAAGAAAAAGAATAATAAGACAACATAATTAATAAACCCTTTAAACAAAAGTAATTATGAGAAAGAAAATTGTAGCAGGCAACTGGAAGATGAACATGAACCTGCAAGACGGTATCGCTCTGGCAAAGGAGCTGAATGAGGCACTGAAGGCCGACAAGCCCAACTGTGGTGTCGTGATCTGCACACCTTTCATTCACCTGGCTTCTATCGCACAGTTCCTCGATCAGGACATCATCGGCTTGGGTGCAGAGAACTGCGCCGACAAGGAGAAGGGCGCCTTCACTGGCGAGGTGAGCGCCGAGATGGTGAAGTCGACGGGTGCTCAGTATGTCATCCTGGGCCACTCAGAGCGTCGTGAGTACTACAAGGAGACTCCTGAGATTCTGAAGGAGAAGGTGCTGCTGGCACAGAAGAACGGTCTGAAGGTCATCTTCTGCATCGGCGAGAGCCTGGCAGAGCGCGAGGCTGGCAAGCAGAACGAAGTGGTGAAGGCAGAGCTGGAGGGCAGCGTGTTCAATCTGAGCGAAGAGGACTTCCGCAAGATCGTCATCGCCTACGAGCCCATCTGGGCCATCGGTACGGGCAAGACCGCTACCGCTGAGCAGGCCGAAGAGATTCACGCCTACATCCGTTCAATCATCGCAGAGAAGTACGGGCAGGCTGTTGCCGACGACACCACTATCCTCTATGGTGGCTCTTGCAAGGCCAGCAACGCTCCTGAGCTGTTTGCAAAGCCCGACATCGACGGTGGTCTGATTGGTGGTGCTTCGCTGAAGTGTGCCGACTTCAAGGGCATTATCGATGCCTGGAAAAAGTAAATGACAAGTAAATGACAAGCAAATTCGTCATAACAACCTTTATGGGTCTGTGCATCGGTCTTGCTACCAGTGCACAGACCTTCACCCAGCGCCTGCAAAAAACGGCGCGTGGCGGGGGCGTTGTCAGCGTGCATCACAGTCAGGAGATCGACAAACTCGTGAATGGACCGTATAGCAACAACACTCCGGCAGCTACCGCCCACAGCACTACAACGGCAAAGCCGACCACCACGGAGAAGACACCCGTGCCGTCGTCGACTGCCACCCCAAAGAAACAACCGGAACAGCATTCGGTCGAGAAGACCCGGAATGTTGCAGTTCAGCGCCAGGATTCGACTCAGTTGTCCGTATCCGACACGTCGAGCGTGAAGAAGGCCGTGCGCACCTACAAAGTGATGGGCTATCGCGTCCAGGTGTTTGCAGGCGGCAATTCGCGCAAAGACCGACAGCATGCTGAACAGGTGGGCAATGAGCTGCGCATGCTCTTTCCTGCCGAAGCTGTCTACGTGCATTTCTATTCGCCAAGATGGATTTGCCGACTGGGCAATTTCCGCACCTATCAGGAGGCACACAAGTCGCTCGTGGAGGTCAGGAAAATGGGCTACTCGGCAGCTACCATCGTGAAGGGAAAAATCACCGTACCATATTAATAAAGCCATCGGGCTTTTGTTTTTTAAATTGAATCGTGTATCCAGAAAACGAAATATTCCGTGAAGGCCTCGACGAACTGGCCGGACACTACAAACGAGTTTTAGAATTGCTCGGTGAGAATCCCGAACGCGAGGGGCTTGAGAAAACCCCTATGAGAGTGGCAAAAGCCATGCAAGTGCTGACAAGAGGCTATGAGATGGACGCCCACAAGGTGCTCACCGATGCGCTCTTCAAGGAGGACTACAGCCAGATGGTCATCGTCAAGGACATCGACTTCTTCTCGCTCTGCGAGCATCACATGCTGCCCTTCTATGGCAAGGTGCATGTGGCCTATATCCCTAACGGCTATATCACTGGCTTGTCGAAGATTGCAAGGGTGGTCGACATCTACAGCCATCGCCTGCAGGTGCAGGAGCGCATGACGCTTCAGATAAAGGAGTGCATCGAGCAGACACTGCATCCGCTGGGTGTGATGGTGGTGGTCGAGGCTAAACACATGTGCATGCAGATGCGCGGCGTGGAGAAGCAAAACAGCATCACGACAACCAGCGACTTCAGCGGGGCTTTCAATCAGGCAAAGACCCGGCAGGAGTTCATGAATCTAATATCGCATTAATAACAAATCAGAGTACTACGTATGTATCAGTCAGATCGCGGCGGATACCGCAAAAAAGAAAGTGTTTTTGGAATGTTCTGGCATTCATGCCTGGGCAAAATAATCGTCACAGGAACTGTCTTGGTCATCTTGATGGTGATTGCTTATGTCACGTGTCCTTCGGAGAAGTATATGCGCGAGGAGATGATAGACGACATTCGCCAGTGCATTGAGCGGCCGGACAGTATTCAGACCGACTGGATTGACGATGCCATCGCCAACGTGGGCTATATCTTTACCGAGGCCGACTCGACGGTCAACGTTGAGCTGCTCAACAATTTCAAGCGTAATAACCGATTGGTCTATTACAATCACAGTCTTTTCTCCACCATGTATGTCTACAACAACTTCCGCATCGACGGCATTCGTTGCGGCATAGGCATCTTCGGGCTCGTCATTCCCACCATCAACTTCAACGACCTGTTGCTTCGCGAAGGCCCTATGCGTGATGACTACAACAAGCATCCTACCGAAGTGGATACCGACAATTATTATTTTGGCGAGACGCCTGACTTGATTTTCAAGGAGGAAAACTACTATTAGTCGGATGGAGGATACGATGGATTTGCAGCAACTTGCTTCTGCTGTGTGTGAGGTGGCCAGATGCGCTGGCCGCTTCATTCGGCAGGAGCGTGAGAAATTCAGCCTTGAGGCGGTTGAGCGTAAGCATGCCCACGACTACGTGAGCTATGTGGACAAGCAGTCGGAACAGCAGATTGTGGCTGCCTTGTGCACGCTGCTGCCAGAGGCTGGGTTCATCACCGAAGAGGGCATGGCGGGCTATGCCGACGAGCAATATTGCTGGGTGGTCGATCCGCTTGATGGCACCACCAACTTCCTGCATCGTTTTGCGCCTTACGCGGTGAGCATAGGACTGCTGAAAGGGAAGGAAATGCAGGTGGGCGTGGTCTATGAGATCTGTGCCGACGAGTGCTTCTTTGCCTGGAAGGGTGGGGGAGCCTACGTGCAGACGGCCCAGGCTGCTCCAGTGGCCTTGCATGTCAGCAATCAGTCGATGGCCGATGCGCTGGTGTGCCTGCAGCTTCCTTACAACAGCGATGCCTATAACCCTGTGGTTCGTCAGCTCATTAAGCGACTTTACGGGCGTGTGGCCAGTGTCCGCATGATTGGCTCGGCAGCAATGGCTCTGTGCTATGTGGCGGCAGGCAGGCTCGATGCCTATGCTGAAAAGTATATCGGTCGTTGGGACTATACGGCAGGCGCGCTGATTGTGCTGGAGGCTGGTGGACAGGTGACCACCTACGAGGGGTCGCCTGATTTCATTCTCAGTGACAATGTTGTGGCAACGAATGGCATTGTGCATCAGGAGATGGTTGAAGAGGTTCGTTCTGCATTGTTGCACACCGATTGTTAGCCTTCTTTCTGTTGCAAATGTGTTAAATTCGACATTCTGTTCGTCTCAAAGTATAAAAAGATTAAAATCTTATAGAAATATTTGGTAGTTTCATAAAAACATGCTACCTTTGCACCCGCAAAAGCAAATGAATGCTATGCAAGGATCGGGATTTAGCGCAGTTGGTAGCGCACACGTCTGGGGGGCGCGAGGTCGCTGGTTCGAGTCCAGTAATCCCGACAGAAAGAATCGCTAAGAGACTGATAATCAGTTACTTAGCGATTTTTCTTTTTCGTAATTCCCGTGGTATTCCCGTGATAATGGTTGTGAGAGCTCTTAAAGGTGGGGGCTGCTGTTATTTATCTTTGTCGTAAACGACCTCATTAACCATATATTGCCCTGTCTTGCGACTGCCTACTCGTTT
>CACXXD010000146.1 GCA_902771445.1 uncultured Prevotellaceae bacterium | reverse complement strand
GTCGACTGAGCCAGCAGCTTGATCACCTTCACGGCAGGACCCGTCTTCGCGCCCTCAGCCAGCGTTCCCATCGTGGCCTGAGCCACCTTGTCCTGCTCAGCGTCGTAGAGCGTCTCCAGTCCATTGGCCTCCACGGTAGCCTTGAAGATAGCCAGGTTGCCCACCTTCACGGTGTTGCCGCCGAGCACCATCTCACGCACACACTTCACGAAGTCAGTCAGCACGCCGACAATCAGACCCTCCGAGAAGGCCATCTCATGGATGCCCATGGTCTCCTTGTAACTCACGCGGGCATAAAGCTTACCCGCCTGCTCGGTCTCCGAACTCTCGTCAACCTTTGAAAGATACAGTTCTATCATACCTGTAACGTTTTTTGTGGTATTAGAATACTAAGCGAGCCAGCTACATCGGGTGGCTCCTTCCCGCCTTAATTTCTATGCTACAAAGGTACAAAATATATTTGAATTGTGCAAATTATATAAGAAGAAATTATCAAATAATATGTATAATAATTGTTAACAGGAAAATGAGGAGTAACTGCCTCCTGACAGCCACTCCTCGCAAAAACAAGAGAGAGAAAAAAAGAGAGATTCAATATTGCATATTTCAACATTGGCGGTTTATACCAACTTGTGATATTTGCCCTTGTTAGAACCAGTGCGGATCTTCTTCGAGCACATGCCGTCGTCCTGTAGTATCTTCAGACGGCTGCACACCGAGCCCGTGCTTTCATAGCCATACTCACGCTTCACGTCTTCGCTCGTGAAGTATTCCGGCAGACGGTTGAAGGCCAGCGTCGTCTTCTGCTGACGGTGCTTGTTCGAGAGCTCGGCATTCTGCAAATCGTCGTAGTACTTCTCGCCGATGCCGAGAAAGAAGAACTGCTGGAAGGCAAACTGAGCCCTCACAATAAGCAGTGCCAGCTGACGGTCGTACTTGTCGGTCTTGAAGTCAGGACCACATACCATGCGCCCGTCCTTATCCTGCACCATCTGATCCCAATGGCGGGCGACGATGAACGGCAGAGCGTAGTTCATGCCGTGCCAGTAGGGACGCTTGATGAGGTCTTCCAGGGCGAAGTTTTGCTCATCCTCAGCATCTTTCATACGGCGGGCTGTCCAATCCGACAAGGCAGTGTCGATATCCTTACAAGGAATCTCGCCCTTGCAGCTGTCGAGTCGATAAGCCCAGTCGCGAAGTTGCTGGTCCCTGGCAGCATCCTCTTCGGAATAAACACGACTTACGCGCATCTCGAAGTTAGAATTGCCAAGAGGCACCACCGTGAGTCGGAACAGAAGTCCACCGCCGAAATTAATCGTAGTGGTCTGCTTGTCGAGAGCCGTCTGCGTGCCGCTGTACACGCCGTTGAAGTGCACGTCGAACTCACCCACGATGGCGCTTGAGGTTTTCAGGTAGCTGCCGTCAGGCTCGTTGTGGAATCCCTTGTAGAAGAGCTTCTCGATGTTCATGTACTCCTTCTTCATCTGTCGCTGCATGTCCTGCAGCTCGCTGTTGAAGTGGGAAACATGAAGGGGCCACTCCTCACCGCCGATCATCTCTTTGGCATTGTGCTCGGCCTCGCGGATAGCGGCAGCCGATGTCTCAGACGGCATGCAGCGGAACACGCCCTTTGGCCTCGGCGACTTGTTGCTCTTGCCGCCGTTGTTCTGTTCACGCTCTTCATTGAACTTGTTCAGGGCATCGATCTGTGCTGCGTCCGACTTTTTGACGGGTTCCATCAGCAGGCGGTAAAGATCTACGGCAATGTGCTTGCCGCTACCTGAGCGACCTATCAGCTCCAGGATACTGTTCAGTCGGCAGATGCGTCCCGGCTCCATGCCCGAGCGATACCAGCAGCGCGTCATGAGTGTCATGAGGAACGCACCGCCAACCAGCAATGCCGCTATGAAGTGACGGCGCTTCAGGTTGTAACACAACAGACGGATCAAGGGGAATACGGGGAACAGCCCCTCCACATCTTGGCCGATGCTTTCCAACATCATCATGATGTCGTACTCCGATGCGGCCAGCTCTCTGCCCTCTGCCGTGAAATGGGCTTCACGAGCCAGCTGTTTGTAGCTGCGCCCTGTTAGGAGCTTGATGGCATCGCGCATATCCTTCGAGGGCTGCAGGTCACCGTAGTTCTCGGCCTCGCGCTTCTCCATGCGCTTCTGTGCGGTTTTCAGGATGCGCTCTATCTCTTCCTGACCTCGCTCCTTGACCACATCCTGCACCCACTTCAGCGACAGCAACACCTTACGTACATTGTCCAGACTGCCGTCGAGGCCGATGATGAGGTCGGAGGCCAGCTTCAAAGCCATCTTGTGGCGAGAGCCTTGCGGTATGCCGTTGGGGAGCATGGTCTTGATGATGTCCGCCACGGGGATGTCGAACACCTTGACCGGACCGTCGGCCTCAGGTGCAGCTCTCGGGAGCAGATTGCCTGTGCCCTCAACAACTGCGGTCGTCTCGGTTTCAGGGGTTGGCGACTTGACAGAGGCTGGAGCCTCGTCGAAACGGTTCTCGGGATTGGTGGGGGCGCAGTGGCCCTCACCCTGACGGTATGAGTCGCCGTACAAGCGATCGGCCTCAGTACCGTTTTCTAATAATTCCTTTTCTTCGTTCATTTAAAACGTTTTTAAAGGGTTAATAATATAGTAAACTAAAATAAATTAGCTTCGTCGATAAAGTAGATGTCCTCGCGGCGCGGAGCATAGGATATGCGGCTGGCGTCGATGCAAGAGTCATCCACGACGGGCTTGCCCGTGCTGCCGAGTACACCCATCAGATTGAGGTCGCGAGCCAGACAAATCTGATTGTCGGCAATGTTACCCAGCTCAGGGCGCAGTTCGCAGACCAGTCGCAAGCCGTGCCCCGATGAGGTCTTGTGAGCCAGACGTAACTGCCAAGGAAATCCTGGCACCTGCGTGCGCTGGAAAATCTCGTAGGGATCAACTGTCAGACGGTCGGCATCGAACATGAACAGCCCTGACAGGTGTATGCCCTTCAGCTGTCTGCGACGGCGCATCACTTGTTGACCGTTCTCGTCGAGTATGGGGTTACCCCACTTGTCGGTTTTGGGCACCAGGTCAAACTCTGAGGCAGCGAAGAGAAAGCATGGCAGCGACATCTTCAGCGAGTTTACCCACTGTAACAGCTTTTCGCCGATAGTCAGCCGACGGAATGTTTCGCCCCCTTGTGGCATCGCTTCGCGCTTCAGGCAGAAGCGCTGGAAGTCGCTGTTCATGGTCCACTTATCCAGCGACAGCCCATGAGCTACGGCATACTCCACCGCCTGGCGGGTGGTGATTTTCCACCCCACCACAGCCGAGCTGACGATTGTGTTAAACACTGCGAGCGTGCAAGGCAGGCACTCGCCCCAAAACTGGTTGTCCTGATAGACAAAACGACAATTCTTTTTCATACGCGTACATTATTTAATAATTTCACTATTCACATTCAGAATCTCCGTGCGGTGACGGCCAATGCAGACGTTCATCGCGGCCTGTGCCTGAAGCAGCATGCGCTCAATGTTTGAGTTGCAGTCCAGTTCAGTCAAGATGCTCACCTTGCCTTTGGCAGTGTCGAGCCAAACCTTCAGGGTTTGTCCGTCGTCGAAGAGCATGTGGCCTTCGCCCTCTGGAAGAGTCGGTTCCGACTTCCGCTCGCCTTCAGTCAGCGTTTTGAAGAGGTCGAACATTTCACCCACGGGATCGGCACTGTCACCATCCACGTTCAGGTGGAGCGAGTAGCTTGATTCTTTCTGCCCCTGTGTTCGGTAAAACGAACAGGGTCCCAACTGCTTCAGAACATTACGTTTACTTTCGCCTGTACCCGAGGGTACAAATTCACAATAGTCAGAGTTGTCCCAGCGGTTCAACTTGCCTTTCACCGAACTATCCGGCTTTCTGCGCGGACGACTCACGTACGAAGCCGAGTCGCCGCCTGGCAGCGACTGAGCTTTTGGAGTTGTTTGTTTTTTAGAGCTCATACCTTTTAATATATATACATGTCATAAATATCGAATATCTTAAGGAGTTCTTCGTCAACATGCTTCACCCCCGTCAAATCAACGGTCTCATACACGATGTAGATACGAATGCTGTCGGCGATTGCGCCCTGCATCTTGCGGCTGTGGCCGCGCAGAAGGTCGGTGATTCGCTCTGTGAGTTCCTTACCCATGATCTTCAGAAATCCGACGACGTTCCTACCATCCTCATAAAGAGGATACCTCTGTGCTAGCGACTGAGCAGTCATGCGCTCAACTGTCTGCTGGTCTTTTCCCTTGCCGCCTTGGGCGGTCTTTTTTTGTTTCATCTTTTTCATATTTTATTTAAAATAATATGATTACGGAACAACAAAACCTGTACCACAAGTGCGATGAAACAGTGTATTGACCTGCGTCGCACGAAATGACACAAAGACGGTCTTTGCGTCGCACGAAATGGCAACAGTGTCGCACGAAATAACACAAACTGCCAACAAGATTGTCATTGTAACACAATAAAAAAAGGTTATCTGCATAGCAAATAACCCTCATATATCTTTCAAAAACAACTATCAGTCTATAGCTTTCTCTGCTTGCCTAATTAGATTGTTGTATTCTTCTTCAAGTGCTTTATAAACATTATCCAGATCTATATATAATGCGAAGCTCCTTGCATTGATAATTCCATCTTTCGGCCATGGGTAGCGTTCGTTATATCGGGCATAATTTTCTTTATTCATTTCTTCAATATAGGCTTTCTTGAAGGGAATTCGGATTGAAGAATTAACGTCAAATTGTAGTTCATGTGCAAAAGTTGCAAAAGTTGCATACGGCTTGTCAGAATCATTAGGTACATTCTGATCATTCATATCATACATAATTCCCGTATCAACGGCGAAACGATATACGGCCTTCCATTGAGTATTTTTTTCGAATAGATCACCTCCACAATCTTTTTTTTTCTCCATTACAAGCAATACAGCATTTTTGAAACACTGTTTTTCATCTTCCCAAGTAATCTGACGCACAGAAGGGCTTGTATTTATGAAGGATTGGGTTTCAATTTCTAATTCACTCAGGTCTATGTCCGAGTATTTACGAGTCTCTTTCTCCCATAGGCGACCTATTTCAGCATATAATTTGCCGAAATAGAAAAAGTTGAATTCTTCATCTCTGAAGCTATCCCTGTCATAGTGCTCCAGTAAACCGCGCAACCACCTTTTGTCCTCTATAGTGAATGAATCATTAAGTACATCTTCCACTTCGTCATTATAGATGTGCTGCGAGAACCATTTCACTCTATTAAGCATATCTACAGCTGCGGCTCGGCGGTCATTGGTATTCTTGCCTTTGAGTAACTCAGCTAATCCTCGCTCCAGACGATCAATAATTCTTGGCCAGAAGAAATGAGTGTGGAACATTTCAATATTATAATTGTCCTGGTCTGTCAGCACGACCCCATGGTGTTTCATGAGGACGATGTCAATACTAAGGCAGGCCAGACCGTTGGACCATATAGGCCAGCCGAACCTCTCAAATTGTTCGATGACATATTTGTAAGTTCCCAGATCGGTGTCAATGTCGGGCCTCCTACGTCGGAGATCCTCTTTCCATGCGTAAGAATAATACTCTAAGCTCAAATTGTCCAAAACCATCTTCACCGTATTAGAAATATCTGTCTGCTTGTGTAGCGTCTGCATTAAAACTCTACGACTTTGGAACTCGGGCCGCAGATGGTTATCGGCATCGAGTGCCCTTTTTCTCAGATCCTCAGCTGACCATGTTTGCCTTTTGGGATTCCAGCGGTTCACTCTGAGATAGTTTTCAGCTACATAGTTTTGATACTGGGCGAATAATAGTGGAGAGTCTTCATCGACAGGGTCGTCTATATGTTCTACTATATATTTCATAATGCCGCCGCTTTGAAGCATAATCTGCCGCAGTTTCTCGTTCTCCCTGATGAATTCAGGAAGCCTGTCATATGGTAATAAGAAAAAATCCATGCCTGCAAAGATACATATTTTTTTTCACCCTCCAAAATAAAACAGAAAAAACCATTATGTTCAAATATTCATTATTGATTTCATTTTTTGATGTAAGAGTCTGAGATTGTAGAAAAATTAAGCATGAAATTGTATATAAATTATTGATTATTAATATATTATACTATTATTATACCCATTATTCCCTTTCTAACTATCTCTTCAAGTTAAAAACAATAATCAATAACTCAATATGACTATATTACCCTTGCTCCGCAATAACCAACGCTTATTTCGCAATAAGGCACCCTTATTTGAAAATAACCCTGCCTTATTGAAGAATACTCAGCCTCTGCTGAAAAAATAATGAGATTTATGCATTCGAACATCGTGAAGACGACAGTTAGGATTTACATTCTGCTGTAATGTCGGATGTCTCAGTGGAGGCGGCGGTGCGACATCGTGGAAAATAATAACAAGCGTTTGCTGTTATTCGGAATTGCTTCAAGAACCTGAGAAATTCGAAAAGTCCAAACCGATGAATAAGTTGCAAACGTTCGTGCATTATGCATGGACGTGACTTATCTGGTTTGGTAGGCAATTCTCAGGGCCTTTGAAGCATGGGTGATGATCGTCCATGCTTTCTTTGTGCCCTGATGCCTACCCCCGAAAATAAGCAATACGCATAATGCATAGAGTATGGCTAACAAAAACCTGAATGCTGCTAAGGCGGCGAAAAAGGATGAGTTCTATACGGAGATGACCGATATCGAAAGGGAGTTGCAGCACTATTGGCCACACTTCCGAGATAAGGTTGTCTTCTGTAATTGTGATGACCCTTATGAAAGTAACTTCTTCAAATACTTTGCACTTCACTTCAATCACTTGGGACTGAAGAAACTGATTTGTACTTGCTACAATGGTTCCCATGTGCAGGGCAATGAACTGATGATTGACTTCGGTGACTTCATGGACGAACCGAAAAAGATTGCCTTTAAAGTTGAGATTACCGAAGTGAAGGATTTGAATGGTGATGGAGCTTTAGATCTCGCCGATGTTCGTTACCTGTTGCAGAATGACAAGAACGTTATTAGCATTCTGAAAACAGGAGACTTTCGTGACCCAGAGTGTATCGAACTGCTGAAGGAATCGGATATCGTTGTAACCAATCCGCCGTTCTCTCTGTTCAGAGAGTATATTGCTCAGTTGATGGAATATGGGAAGAGATTTTTGATTATAGGGAGTCTTAATGCAATTCACTATAAAGAAATCTTCCCTTGGATAAAAGAAGGAAGAATATGGCTTGGATATGGATTTAATGCAGGTAATGCTTTCTTTAGAATCCCAACAGAAGATAAACCAAGTTATTCAGAAGGTGTTTATGATGAAAACACTGGCCTCGTAAAGTTTAGAAACTGTCATTGGTTTACAAACCTTGACCATAACAAACGTCATGAGGAATTGGATTTGGTATGCCGGTATACACAAGAGGAATATCCAACTTATGCGAATTATGATGCCATCGAGGTAAGTAAAGTTTCCGATATCCCGTTTGACTATGCAGGTGCAATGGGAGTTCCAACAACATTCCTCGACAAATTCAATCCTGACCAATTCGAGATTATTGGCTTAGCTGAAGGTGATTTGGGAAAAGAGCTTGGACTAAAGCCATTCGATCGAGAATTAAAGAAAATGAATAAAAGTCTTCGCGACGGGCAAGTATTCTATATGAAAGACGGTTTCCCTCAGAAGCCATATAGCAGAATCCTAATCCGCAATAAACATCCAAAAATAAATGAATGACCAAAGAATGACCATCAGGCCCTTGGAGGTGACCGTCGGTGAGATAACGATGGGCTACGTGAACAATGATGAGCAGGGCGTACGTGGGTATTATGGCAAGCTCGACATTCGCCCACCATATCAACGTGAGTTTATCTATAACGAGAAGGAGCAGCAGGCTGTTATCCGTACCGTACTAAACGGCTATCCGCTGAGCAGC
>CACXXD010000145.1 GCA_902771445.1 uncultured Prevotellaceae bacterium | reverse complement strand
CTCAGCCGTGCGGTCTTTCGAGTCATTGTCTACGCCTATTATCTCCACGGGATACTTGCATTTTATCTCACTGATGGCCCACAGACAGGCCTGCAAATGGGTCTCTTCATTGTAGGCAATGACCACAATCGAAGCCAATGGCTCATCGCTCTGCAACGCTTTCAGCCGCTCACGTGTCTCACGGACAATCGACTCAGGGACTTCGGCAAAAGGCTTGCCGTAGATGCCCAGATATTTCTCATACCAGTTAGCCATAATCTTTCAAACTCCGTTTTTCAGTCTTTTTTATTTGAACTACGCTCACGAACGATTGTCTCGAACAAGTCTTTCCAACGTGGCATGACTTGTTCAGCCGAGAAGCGACGGGACGAAAGGATGCCGTTTTTCCCCATCTGCTGCCGGAGGGGCTGATCTTCTATCAGGCGGCAGACACGGTCGGCAAAGGCCTCGATGTTCCGGTCTTTCACGATGAAACCATTGTCGCCATCCATCAGGATCTGCTCGGCACCGTCGCTCTCGAACGAGACAACGGGCAGTCCGCAACTCATTGCCTCCACCATGACAAGTCCGAAAGGCTCATAGAGTGAGGTGAGCACCAACATGGAACTCTCACAATATTTCTCCATGATATCCAAAGTCGGCTCATGTACCGTGATATTGGCATCCATCGACTTGATTTCGTTCTGCAACATTTCCAGATACTCCCCATCGCCGTACATGTCGAGCCGCCAGTCAGGATGCCGCTGATGCACAATGCGCCAGACGGCCAGCAAGTCGGGGATGCTTTTCTGCCGACAGAAACGCCCCACAAAGATCACTCTCCGTTCCTCCAGCGAACTGTACCGTCCCGTCTGGTTCAGATGAACGATGTTGGGAATCACCTCGACGCAAGGGTGCACCGTTCTCCACTTGGCGGCATCCGATTCCGTCAACGACACCAACACGTCTGTTTTGCCCAACAAAGTCCGCAAATGATTCATCTCGAGTTTTTGCCACCAAGTCGCTGACTCAAATTCCTTCACATGGTCGAACCCCGAATGCGACTCCGCAATGAGCAGGCTGTCACCTTTCAGTTGGAGTAGTTCGGGAATATAGCGTGACGTGGTGCTGACGATGATGTCTGGACGAATCGATTCAATCTTTTCCTTCAGTCGCCGCTTCAACAACCTGTTTTTGGAAAAGCGCATCCTGTAGCGGATCAAGAAAGAATAGCGATATTGCAGGTGCGACTGAATGTGCAAGTCCTCATAGTGTACACGCCCGTCCAACGGGAAAGGAATCGGATGGTCGCCCTGATTGGTTGTCAGCACATAGACATCATAGCCAAACACACGGGCGAAATAGTTCATCTTCTCGGTAAAGACCCGTTCTATTCCACCCCAGATGGCAAGTGTGTCATATACAAATACTATTGTCATAGGTTCTATCGCTCTATTATGAACATCAATGCCTCAAAGACATGACTTTAATGATGAGGATGCCCAACTGATGGGGCAGAATGCCCAGCAACTTGAAGAAGCAACAACGGGCATTGCCATAGCGGAAGGTCTCGGCAAGCGACAACGGAGAATGGAAGAAGCCCATCAGTTCGGCATCGCTGATGGATGGCGTAATCAGTTTCCTACTTCTCAGTGCTTCCCGGACAATATAGAAGTCGGTCTGCAATGCAAAGCTCAGCCACCCGGAGAAATAGGGTTTTCCCAAAAGCCTTTTGTAGGGCTGTTTGAACTGCTCCAACGTAGCGGCATTGTTTAGGAACTCCTCTTTCCTGATGGTGTAGCGCTTCTGGAAATTCGACAACGATTGTTCACGACACATATATGAATAGGTGATGTCGGACAAAAGCACGGCACGGGTAACGTAGGTGACCAGCGTATATTTGAAAGCGAGGTCTTCCCAATAGTTGGTCTCAATAAAACGCAGACGATTCGTGCGTATCAGTTCCAGCTCCATCAACGTATTGGCCACTGTGGCCTGAACGGCCCCGTAACTGCTGAAGGCGAAACAAGCCAATTCATGCTCCCCGCTAAACACCCGATGGGGCAGTTGGCATTTCACATGCTGGGGCGTCTCATGATACATTTCCACCCGCTCGTAAGAAGCCATGACCACTTCGGCACGGTGCTTTTCGGCAGTGGCCACCAACAATGAGATGGTGTCTGAACGTATCAGGTCGTCGGCATCCATAAAAAAGAGATAACGTCCACGCGCCTCATCCAAAATTCGGTTACGCGCTGCTCCCACCCCTTTGTTCACAGGCTGTGAGACTACCCGGATGTCGCGTCCACGCGGATGCTCTTGCTGCAACTGGCGAATCACGTTCACCGACCCGTCGGTACTGCAATCGTTCAAGAGCAAATACTCTATCGACTCATAGTCTTGTGCCAGAACCGACAGGAGGGTATCATGCAAATACTTCTCTGCATTATAGAATGGGATGCCTATGGTGACGTTATACATCATACGGGATTTTTATGGGCCATTACTTCATCGATCACCTGCTGCATCTGTATCTTCCACGTCAGGTGCTCCACCGTTTTACGAACTTCCCCGGGCTTCATGCGGAAACGCTCGACGAAGTCTATGATTTGCTGAATGTCAACGGGTGACTCATCGGCTGGGGCTTTCAAAACGTAGGGCTGGTGGTCGAAGTCAGAATCGTTTTCACTATAAATGAACGGGATGCCACGAGTGGCATACTCTCGGTTTTTCAATGTCTTGATAACGGAAATCCCACTGCGATGACGGCCTAACGAGCCGATGGCGAACTGGCTCTGATTGAACACATCGTCGAGCTGTTGGCCGAAGAGCTGGCCATGGAAGACGATATGGTCGGAAACGCCATATTTCGCGATGAGTTCAGCAAAGCCTTTGGCATGGACAGAGTCGTGCATTTCACTATCGGCCACCCCACCCACGATATGGAAACGGACATCCTTGGTGCCGCCTTTCTTATAATACTCACCGATGCCAGCTATCAAGCGGTCGAAGCCGTGCCAATAGTGGACTTCGGCCACACCGATCAGGTTCAGAGACGAGGAAGGGGCAAGCTGGGGGGAATGCAAAGGGATGCTGTCGAAATCGACGCCATTGCTGATGCGGATGGTGCGCTGCCCGAAAATGATGTCGGCATCACTGAATGTCACCATAGCATCCATCTGCCGTGCAAGCTTGTCACGAAACAGGCGGTCGATGGCAAGTCCCCAACGCGCTTTCCAACCAAAGCCGACAAACTCCTGATCGTAAGGATAGGTGGGAATCTCCGTCACCGCATGAATACCGGCTTTCCTCAGACGGCGGAAAAAACGGATCAGCCACGGATTGGCATTCTGGAAACAACGGGCATAGACGAAGTCGATGCCGTTGAGCTGGCAATAATCAAACAGCCTGTCATACTCCGTGCGCTGACGCAAACCCGCCATCACACCCGTGCCATAGTCGGCCAGCACATCGTCGTCAATATATCGGCAGCGATGTCCGTTCTCGGCAAAGCCGTATGAACAGAGATGTACCTCATGGCCGTTCTCGCGCAACCCCTTCACCTGGTAGTGAATCTTCTTGGAAATGCCGCTGAACTCGGAAAAGCCATGATATACAAGAAAAAGTATTCGCATCATCGTTTCATTTATTATTGGTGGGCAACCACTTCATTAAACAAGTTCTTCCAACGCCCGGCGATCCGCTCTATCCGGTAACGTTCCACATGTTGCAGGGCAGCCTGGGAAACCGTCTTGCGCAAATCGGCATCGGCCATCATTCGCGACAGGGCTTTCGCCAGTTCGCCCACATTGCCGTTTTCTGCCAACAAGCCATTCACCCCATGCTCAATGATACTTTGCGGACCGTATGGGCATGCGAACGACACCACTGGCAAACCGCAGGCCATCGCTTCAAGGATAACCATGCCGAAACCTTCAAACCGCGAACTAAGCACAAAAAGGCTACTGTGACAATAGGCATCTTCCACTTGGTCGGTACGTCCGTGCAGCCCGCAGCGGTTGGCATCGATGCCCAACGCTTCTCTCTGCTGCTGATAGGGGGTGGCATCGCCGTCCCCATAGACATCCAAACGCCAGTCGGGATGCTGCCGTTCAATCTGGCTCCATGCCTGCAACAACAGGTCAATGCCCTTCTCATAGGAATAGCGGGCTACGGCTATCACCCGTTTTTCTGTCAGTCGGCTGATCGTTTTAGGTACGAAGGAAAGCGGGTCGGGAATGACCTCTACCTGAGTGAGTTCCGGCCACGATTCACGATCCTTTTCCGTGAGCACCACAAAACGGGCCAACTTCTGCAAATGTCCGACGAGCGAGCTCATCCAATAGCGGGCAAACAGGTTCTTCAGCCAATTGGCTTCGTTGGATTCAAAATTACGGTAATGGGAACGGTTGATGTGAATCTCACCTATTTTCTTGCTGCCATCAGGAATGTCACAAATGAAATTGATTTCGCGGCGCAACAGGCTAATCGTCAAATCGGCATGCAGACGCATCAGTTCATGGGTCAGCCGCTTCTTGAACTGACGTTGTTTTTTCAGATAGAGCAAACCCTTTTTCAGAAAGGGACATCCCCACAGCTGTTCAAAGTTGATGTCGAGATTGACGACCTTCACTTTTTCCGACAACGGGTAGAACAACGGCTTACCCTTGCCTTCAGTGAGGATAATGGTAATGTCGTAGCCATATTGTTCTGCAAAGTAATTTGCCTTCAGCGTTAGCACACGTTCAACACCTCCAGCCATATACAAGGCAGGTGTCACATAAACAATTTTGAGCGTTTCTGAAGGCATTTCAAGTGAGTTTTCAGCACAAAAGTACGACTTTTTTTGAAGTAATCAAAATTTTTTTGTATTTTTGTACGCATTATGAGAAAAATATGCTTTTTGATGGATTCCATTTTCTCGATTGGGGGAGTGCAGAGCGTGACGGCAGTCATCGCAAAAGAACTGTCCAACGACTGCGACGTAACCATCGTGACCTTCGACGATTCCTCAAAACAGGATCTTTCTCTCTACGACTTGCATGAGGCCTCCCTGCATTTCCGTTTTTTCAATTATCCGACGGTAGGACGACTGCACACGCTCTTCTGCAAGGCCTACAGTGCTTTCTATCGGAAATGCCAGCCCAAGGCGCTCTGGGCCTCCAACCTCTATGCCTACAGCTCGTTTCCCTCTCCCTTGCGCAAATCCTTAGCCAACGAACTGTCACAGGGGGACTACGATACCATCATCGGCGTGCATGCCCCTTTGGCAGTACGATTAGCCACCATCAAGCCCCACCTGAAAGGCACAAAGTGCGTAGGGTGGATTCACAACTCTTTTGAAGCCCTTTTCAGCCCTACCTCATTATATATTGGGGCTGACCGCCAACGCCATTATGTGTATCAGTTTCGCAAACTCGATGCGACCATTGTCCTCTGCCAACATGATGCGGCGGTCTATAAAGCCTACGACAAGCTGTTCACGCCTACTGTCATCTACAATCCACTAACGTTGCGTCCCGGCACTGCCTCCAAAGGCGATTCCAAGTCGTTCCTCGCCGTGGGGCGTTTCTCCCATCTGCACAAAGGGTTCGACCTGCTCATTGACGCCTTCCGTCTTTTTGCGGAGACCGACAAGGACTGGACACTCGACATTGTGGGCGAAGGCCCCGAAGAAAAGCTTTATCGGGAGAAAATCGACCAATACCATCTGAACGGCCGCATCAAGCTACACCCATTTACCAGCCGCATTCAGGATTACTACTCACAGGCACAGGTCTATGTGCTTTCCTCCCGTTGGGAAGGTTTCGGCTTGGTCTTGGTCGAAGCCATGGCCCATGGTCTGCCAGTGGTATCGAGCGACCTGCCCACCAGTTTGGAAATCATGGGTTCCTTTGGTCTGTACTTCCGCAATGGCAATGTGGAGGAATTGGCCCAGAGACTGACCGAAGCCACCCGACTCGATTGGAAAGAGAAGTCCCAAGAAGCCTTTACCGTTGCCCGGCGATTTGCCGTCAGCCGAATCATGGAGCAATGGAAGCGCGTGATTTGAAATTTATCTGCATATTCTTTCCAATCACGGGCTGATTCATTGTTTTTTATATTCAAATGCTTTGTTATTCATATTATTTTAGTAATTTTGCGCCTTGAAAGTCATCGCCCCGTTCGTTAAGGGGTTTTTTATACAACCATAACAAACAACAAAAATGAAAGTCATGAAATTTGGCGGAACGTCCGTAGGTTCCGTAGAAAGCATCCTGAGCCTCAAGCAGATTGTAGAGGCACAACAGGAACCCGTTGTTGT
>CACXXD010000144.1 GCA_902771445.1 uncultured Prevotellaceae bacterium | reverse complement strand
CAAACGAGGAATAGCGGAAAATGCCTGAATATGTGCGCAACAGCTTAAACCCTATGAGATAGAATATCAGATAGACAAGGACATTGTAGCTTACATCGTCAAAATCTTCTGCCAGTTCAATAAGGCTTCTGAATTGTACGTAGGAAAAGAGATAGGCTGCATAAACAATGGCAACATCTAATAACAAAATACACCAATAAGGCAGCGCCTTCTTGGAAAAATACCAGTCGACAATACTATTTGTAATACTCATATTTTTGTCTTTTGTGTGAACAAGATTGCTATAAAAGCGCGTGCAAAGTTACGAAAAAAAAAGATACATGGCAATATTTTTTTCCATTTTTTTCAGCTTCCAACGCTTTTGTAGAACTTTGAGACATGAAAAAGTAAACATACAGCACATTTTAGATAGCTCATTCGTCTCGCTTCGTTTTAAGAAACACCTCTGCCCCACCCTTGCGGATGGCAGCATTCACTATCTGATGGATGACGACCCACACCACGACATCAATAAAAACTATAGCGGTGGACGATAATACATTGTTTAGCAGCAAATTAAGAACCACTGATGCTGATTCAGTCCGGCTCGCATCAGCTTGTGGTGGAAGTGGTTCTTGTCGGCCTTGAAGATGTTTGTGCGGTGCCATATACGCGCCAGTGCCACACGCACCACGTCGAACGAAGGTACAATCAGGAACGTATAGGAGAGCAGCATGCAGTCCGGTCGCCAGAACATCACGTTAGGATTGTGCATGGAGAACTTCACGGCAAGGAAGCCAAGTATGAAGCCAAGCGTGAGACTGCCCGAGTCGCCCATGAAAATCTTGCGGTTATGCTTCGAGTCGCCAAACATGTTGAAGTAGAGGAAAGGCACCAGCACGCCCATCAAGCCAGCAATCAGGAGCCCATAGAGCCACAGTCCCTCGTTGACGAAGCAGACAAGGAATCCGGCCAGAGCAACCAGCGAGATGCTGGCAGCCAAGCCGTCGATGCCGTCGATGAGGTTGATGGCATTGGTGACGAACACGATATAGAAGACCGTCAAGGGAGCTCCGACCACAAAGGGAATCTCTTGAAAGCCCATGAATCCATAGAGGTTGTTGATATACAGTCCTGCGATTGGCATGAGGCTTGCCGCGATGATCTGCACCGTAAACTTCGTCTTAGCCCCCAGAGCCACAAAATCGTCGACCATGCCCACGCCATAGATCAGCATCAGGCTGATGAAGAAGTAGAGCGACCAGAGACTGAAGGTGACCTGGCTGTAGCCCGTGTAGTTGTTGAAGGCAAACATGGTGAGGACGAATGCCAGCAACATGCTTGGCATGAAGCAGACCCCGCCCAGGCGAGGAGTCGCGTTCTTATGCATCTTTCGTGAGTTGGGGATGTCATACAGATTCTTTTCCTCACAGAAATTCATGATTACAGGAATGGAGAAGAATCCACACCCAGCACTAAGTAGAAATGCAAATATAAGAAGCAGCGTTTCGGTCATATATCGAGTCGACTTTTATCTATATAACAGAAAAAAGACGCAATTATTGCGCTCAACAGATTATTCAAGTCTCTAAAATAAAAAATATGATAACAAAATAATGGTAAAAAACTAAGTTGGGACGATTTATTATTTTAAATATAATTATCACAAAAAAAACGAGACTGACGTCCTCATGATTGAATGCCAGTCCCGATTCAATTGTTCTTCAGTTCTTTCCATTTCTCAGACTGTCCCCATGCAGCTACTGACTCCCAGCGTGGTGGCGACGGCCGTTCTTCAATTTTTCAGCCTTCCTCGTCGTCCTCGTTGGTCATGTACTTGGGCAGCTCGCGAATGCTGGCCTTCTTCGTCACCTCGTCGCGGGTGAATCGTCCGGTGCTCCGCGCCTTCAGATAGGCACTCTGCACGTGGGTAGGCACAAGAAACTCTTCAGCCGTGTCGGCCCCCTTGGTCTTGATGCCAGCCGAGAAGATGCAGAGGTTGGGAATCTTCACCGACTTGCCCTCCAAGACCAGCTCGCGGATGCAGTTCACCATGTCGGTGAGCACGCCCTTGATGACACCCTCAGAGTAAGGCGAGTTGTGCTGCGACATGTGTTCAGCCAGATCCTCCAGTCCAACCGTCTTGCCGAGCGACACGCTGCGTCCGAACCACTTGCCGTAGGATGTCGACTTCTTGTTGTTGTTCTGATACTTCCGATAGAAAATGCTCATAACTTCAGTTCTTTTTTTGTTAGTTACTCGAAGCGTTCGTCAGACTGATGCGCACTTGTCTGTTTCAGCTCCCTCAGAGTGTTTCTCCGATGATGCAAAGTTACCACATTCCGTATCGTCGTTTTCCGTTTCGTGCCGTCTCGTGTCAATAACGCGGAATAATGTTGGTAAGTAATGAAAAGAAAAATAATGCAGAAAAAACGTAGCCGACCATGCGGCTACGTTGGCACGTCGATGCAGAACCGCTCTGCCATCCACTTCACGATGTTTGGTGGCAGCACCCTCATGCCAGGTGTCATGCCCATCCGGGCCAGTTCCTGTCGGTAAGGCTTGCACCAGTTGAGCAGCGTTCTTACCGACACCCCTGCACAGTCAGCAATCTGTTGTTTTGTCATTGCTTTCATAAATCTATCGTTTTCAATGTCTAAATGTATTGTTTGCATGTGCTAAATGGCATGTTTACACGACAAGTAGTAGTCGCTGAAATCCTTGCAGCCCGAGGGCAGCTGATGATGAACGAGCGAGGGCAGCACTTGTTGCAATTGCATGAACAGCCGCTCACCGGGCGCATCGCGGTCGGGATACATGTGAAATTCGACTGACAATTGAGAATTGAGCGTTGACAACTGTTCTATGTCCTTCCTGCCGAGCAGCGTAGCCGATGGAATGGCCACGGCCTTATGGCCAGATGAGAGCATCGCCCAGCAGTCGCTGCACCCTTCGGTGATCCACAGTTCATCGCCAGCGTGCAGACGGTTGAGCACAGGCAGATTGTAGATGCCGCATTGCGCCCCAGCGGGGAAACGGAACCGAGGTGATGCCCCCTTCGTCAGGTTGCGGTTCTGAATGCCAGTCAGCTGACCGTCCTTACTGTAGTATGGCGTCTGCAACCAGCTCACCCCCTGTCGGTCTTGCCACGAAGTGAGGCGACACCAACGTATCACCCTTTCGTCGAGTCTGCGCTCTTCGAAGAGGAAATTTCTGGCAGCTTCGTTCAGCCAGGGATGCTCGAAGAAACGCTCGTAGCACGCGGCATCGAAGGGCTTTGCCTCCTGTCCTCGCTCCATCTCTCTCTTGGGAAGAGAGTCAGGGAGCGAGGCTTCGTCGGCCAGCCAACGGCATGCATCAAGAAAGTCTTTGTTCAGACAGCGCATCACGAGGTCGATAGTGCCGCCCGACGCGCCGCAGACAAAGCAGCGGAACGTGTTGCGACGGACAGAGAACGACATCGAGGCATGATGGTCGTCGTGAAACGGACAGAGTGTCTTGTGGCGCGTAACTCTCAGTCCGAGTCGCTCTGCGACCCCCTCGATGGGGAGGTCGCGGAGCTTTTGCAGTTCAAGTTTGTCCATAGCCTATGAATTTCCTTTAAGATACTCTTCGGTCTTCGAATACAGTCCTGTCTGACAAGAATAGGTGATGAACTTTCTGAACACCCATTTGCGCAGTTGTGCGTCTGTCCCTTCCTGACTCTTGCCGAGCGTGGTGCGGAGAGCTTCGAGCTGTGCCTTGTTGAACGTGTTGGGCAGCGAGTCGAGCATGTTCTTCGGGCCACGACGCTGCGCCTCGCTCGTCTGGTCGGCATCGGCCCCGAGCATGTCGGCAAAAATCTGCATCTTGCTCCAGATGTCGTGATAGACCAGCCACTCCACCACGTCGCCCATAGCATGAGTCCACGTCTGATTGTTGAGCACCCACATCACGCAGCCTGCCTTCCATCCCGACACCAAAGCACGCTTCGAAATGTCCCACAGGATATCATCGTCGGCCAAGTCGGCCAGCGAGGCCATGTCCCCCGCCAGCTTGTCCACCAGCTTGTTCAGCTGACGGACGATGTAGCGGCCCTTGCAGATGTCGAGGCGCACCAAGTACTCGTCGAGCCGCTGGTAGAACTCGTCGGTGTACTTGCCCTGCCGGGGAATGCGCCCGTCGCGGCTGGTACGCGCCTTGTATGAGAAGACCATTCGGCCAAACGTGCCGTTGAACAGCTCGTTCTTGTAGAACTTGCGCGTGGCAAACGGGGTGCTGGATATGGTCAGGTTGGTGCGCAGAACGGGGTTGCCCGTGATGCCGTCTGCCGTGGCACGAAGAGCCCCTGCCCGCTGTCGGTCGTAGATGTTGCGCAGCATCTGCGTCACCTGCTTATGCCCGCCACACATCTTGTCGGCCATCTCCACCTCAGGCATGTTCAGGTACTGCGTGCGGTCGCCAAGGGCTTCGAGTGCCATAGCGTTCTGGATGAAAGCCGCATTGGTCACGTCCGACGGCGGGAACCAGAAGGCCACCTCCGGTCGTGCAGGCTTTTCCTTGTTGCTGGCCTTGCTCTTGTACTGCCGTTGCCATTCCACGAGCTTCTTCAGTTCAGCCTCGTCGTGCTGGCGGAAATCACGGCAAATGGCTTCCACAAGATTAGACAACTGCCCCTTGTTGCAGCCCGAATCGGCCACCAGATTGGCCATCATGCCACAAAGTTCCTTCCAAGTGAGGTCGGGGTACTGAAATTCTGAGCCGCTGACGTGCGCGCCAAGGATGGGGAAAAGCATCGGAACCAGTGGTTCGTGCATGTCTTTTGACACCTGCGAGAGCAGGAGTTTGATACATTCTGTGCCCCTGCCGAGGTTCGGCATCACGGGGGCTGATGGTTTTGAAATGTCGTATCTCATTGATTTATTGCTTTTTAGATGAATGAATAATACCACAGCGTTCCAGTTCCAGTTGTTCCAATTAATATTTTTTGTGTTCCATAACCCGGATTATTCTATATAACTACTTATATATCAAGTATTTATAAAGTCTTTAGAAGGGCGTATTGTACCATTGATAAAAACTGGAACAAACTGGAACTGGAACGCTGGGGGGAGGAGCCCGTTGGTTGCTTACTTCTCTATAAGGCCCTCGAGTGCCACACAGATTTCGTTGTACACGCCGAGCGCATAGCACTCCGGGCAGAAGTCTTCATCCACTAACAGTCTCTTGAAGTTCAGCCGCAGCTCGCCGTCACTCTGCCTTGTGGCCGTGATGAACATCCCGTCGAAGACGCGCGGATTGCGCTTGCACGCCGTCTGCGGCATCGTCTCGACGAACGTGAAGTGCTCCATGTAGCGGAACTCCTCGCAAATCTCGTCGCGGCGCAGCACACCCAGATAGCCCTTGCCGGCCTTCATGCTGCGGTCGCTAATTAGTTGTGTCTTCAAGTCTACACACAGATGCGTGTTGCGGTTCCAACCTTGTTCTTCGATTTTCCCTTTCTCCTGAGAAGCGATGTACTGTCGATAACCAACAGCGAGTGGTGAGTTACCATGAAGCAATTCCTTTACGATGCTTCCGAAAAGGCGAGGTTCTTTCGATTCCTTTGAACCTGTCTCAAAGTTGTGTTTTAATACCTTTTTCATTCTTTTAATGGTATTAAGGGCATTAGGAACGTCAGCATAGCCCTATAGCGACAGACGGCCAAGAACAGAACTATTCAATTCTCGGCTGCAAAGGAAGCATGGGATTAAAAGGGGAGCAAGATGGGATTTCTTCGGCAAAGAATCCCATTCACGGATTATTGGAATCCCATTCGATAGTAATCCATAATCACCTGATACACAAATAAAAAGGTGGAGATTGGGAACATAATAAAATTCCAATCTCCACTAAAAATAATTTTTATGGGATTCTCAAAATCCCATTTTCCCACTCACTTTTTCTTCTTCGGTTTTAAATATCTGTCATAGTCATCAGGCTTATCCGAAAAGTGTTTGGAAAGAGATGCCTTATTGTCTTGCATCTGAGAGAAAGTCTCACCAAGAAAATCCAACCACTTATTCCGGCCTACACATTTGCCTTCGTTCTTGTAAACCAAATAGAAAGTATAACGCAAATGTGCTACTGGAAGATTCGTATGAAGTTTTGACTCCTGTTTTTTCACGACGTCGTTTTCTATGAGGTATTCCACCGCCTCTATCATCGTGTTGAAATTCGAGGAAGTCATAATCAGAGTTTCGCTATCTGGCAGATAGCCCTTCATAAACGCAAGACGCTTCTTAACACCTTCTTTTGCCTTTGTTCTTTCTTGGGGTGTGCTGATTGGATTTATCGGGTCTGCATAGTTTTTGGGACTTTCCAATCTTTCGCTGATGTATTTGCCTGCGCTGATATACTTCTCTATATAACCAGCAAAATTGCTCTCTATATTATTGTCGAAAGGCGTTACTATAGAATTGAGTTCTGAATGCTCAGCAATTTGGAACATAAGAGTCTCAGTATGCTGAATGATTTCCCAATCGTCGCTTGCCGTCATGCAGGCTATAATGGAATAGACGATACACGAAGTTGCTGTTTCCAGTTCTTCATCTTCAAACGCTCTTGACGCTTCTTGGGCATCATCCCTCAATTCTATGTATGTGTTGTTCCACATGCGACATGTTATTTCTCCTATGTCGTCGCGGTTCTTTAAGATCTGGTCAAAGCCAATGAAGCAGTTGACCCAAATCTCTTCTGGTGAGAACCTGAGTTTAGCCATCTGAATCTCTTGCTCTTTGTAAGCAGCATCGATAGTGCGGAAAACCGCATTGCCTTTGAAAGCTTCCTTGATGCTCCGCTTACTCGCCGTTGTCAACAATCTTCTCATGATCATAGTCGGCTATCTCTTTTCTGATTTTGTTAAGTGTCTCAATTAACTCGAAAGTCGTTCCTTCGCCTTTGTTTGA
>CACXXD010000143.1 GCA_902771445.1 uncultured Prevotellaceae bacterium | reverse complement strand
GCTGGCATAGTCGCATATGGTGTCCTGTGCATCAGTCAGTTTCCAGTTCTGCTTTTCCATTGGCTCGTCCGTCATGTAGCGATACGGATAGAGCATCTCCTGCGTCGTGATGCTGCCTTCGGGATAGTTCGTGAAGGCTGTTCCCATGTGCATCTGGGCAGCCAGATAGCCGTCGGCAATGCGCGAGCCGCCCTTTTTCTGCCTGTCGTACTCTTCGTAAGGGAAACTCTTTGTGATGCCGCCCGATGTCTGCACGGCAATGTACATCGAGTCTGTTACTGGCTGACCGTCAGCATCAGTAGTTTTACACTCATAGCGATAAATCGCCGTGAACCGTGACACGCCAATCGTGTCTCGCTGCGCCTGCGCCGCTATCGTCAGCGCGAGGGCCATCATGGTTACTAAAATCTTTTTCATTGTTTACTCCAGTTCCAACGGTTGATACACATGGCTCTTCTGTAGAATCATCATGTGGGAGTTATAGCCGACAGAATAGAAAGTTCCATTTACATTGACTTCCAACACCTCGTCAGCTCCTTCGGGCACATAGTATGTTGGCTCCTTGGGGTAGCGGGGATTGCCCAATGTCTTCTTCTTGAAATCCATCAGCTTCTTGCGGCTCAGTTTCTGGTACTCAGGACTGCCAATCATATTGATGTCAATCACCTCGTTCTTCGTTTCATACAGCGTAAAACAGTGGATACCCTCAGCATCCTCGGCTTTGATAATCAGTCCCGGCAGTCCGCGCAACTTCCACGGGCCGGCCGACGAGGGCATTTCCTCGGTGTACCACGCCGTCCACTGCTTGCCGTAGAGCTTGCCCGTGGCCCGATGGCAGGGCAGTCCGCTGATGGTCAGCGTGTCCTCCGTCAGCGTCCAGTCCACCTTGGCCATTGGCTCATGGGTCTCGTAGCGATAGGGATAAATGGGTTCTACGGCTACGACCGACGACTTTTCCACATCGGTCAGCACGTTCTGGAAGTGCATGGAGAACGCATCCAACATTTCCTGACTTGCCCTGCCCGTCCGTCCTTGTTGTAGGAAAGTACGGTAGTGCAATACGTGGCACGTGTGCCCACCAGCAGAGCCAGCCGTATCGAGTCCGTGACGTTCTGTCCTTCCTCGTCCTGCGTCTGAATGGTGTAGTTGTAGAATGCTACAAACTGTGTTGAGTCGATTCTCTCGGCCTGCGCTGCTATCGTCAGCGCGAAGGCCATCATGGTTACTAAAATCTTTTTCATGTTGATATTTGTTTTATGTGGTTATTTCTTCTTCGGATTCTTATTCCAATGATAAACTAAATGTGCCATGACGTAGTGCGGGAGGGAGCGGTACCACGTTTCGGTGCGGCCCTGGGCGTTCACGGTGTACTGGGTGTTGCTGAGCTGGTGGAGCAGGTCGAAGGCTTCGATGCGGGCGATGAGCTTGCCCTTGAAGAACGGCTGGCTGACGGAGGCGTTCAGCACGAAGTCGTCGGTGTTGAGTTCTGCGCGGCCATAGCCGCGACGGGAGTACATGTTGCCGTCGGCTGACAGCGTGGTATTCAGTCGCGGCAAGGTGTAGCGGGCGGAGAGGCCGTACTGGAAGTCGGTGGCGTTCAGCGTCTCGAAGTCCTGCATCCTGCCCTCCGAGTGCCGCCAGCGGATGTCGCCCGTGGCGCGGATGTTCAGCGTACCTTTATTATATTGTATGTAGGCGGTCGCCCGTGGCGCGGATGTTCAGCGTACCTTTATTATATTGTATGTAGGCGTTGTCGTGCAGGGTTAATGTATTGACGGCGTTCACGTGGCTTTCGGTATCTCCTACCAGCATAGAGTGGTCGAGTGAGTGGTAGTAGTTGGCATCAGCGTTGTTCGACACTGACCACAGGCGTTTCTCACCGAGGACGCGTGAGTAATCCATTTTTGCCGTGGCGGTATAGTTGCCGCTGATGTTTTCGGGGCGGTAGGTATAAACGCCGCTCTGCGGATTATAAATGACGGATTGCGCGGTGGCACGGTGGAAGTAGTCGAAAGTAGCGCCGACGTGGAGCAGGCGCTGTTGTGTGCCGCGCGAGAAATAGTCGGCTGTGAGGCGCGTCGATTCGTTTCCCTTCAGGTCGGGATTGCCGAGTTTGACGACGAGCGGTTGGCTGTCATCACGATATGTTATGCGGTTCTGGAGCGACGGCTCGTAGATACTGTGAGAAGCTGAGAAGGTGATTTCCTTGCTGTACTTCTTGGTCGGGAAAATGTGAACGGAGAAACTCGGGAAGAAAGCGAGGCTGGTGTTGGTGGCGAGTGTGTCGAGCGCACCGCGCTGGTAGTCCAGCGACTGGTGGCGTGGCGACATGACAAGTTTAAGCTCCCAGATGTTGTAGTCGTAAGGAATGGGCATCGTCTCGTCGGGCATCAAGACGCTGGTCTTACGGACGGTAAACGCCGTGTAGTACATCTGGCGGCGGTAATGGCTGTCGTAGCTGTTGCTTCGGTCGGTGATGGCGAGCAGGGCATCGCGCTCGGAGGGAAGCAGGAGCGTGTCAGGATGGTAGAGCCAGTCGTGTGTACGGTAATTCTGAAAATCAAGGTTTCCATCTATCAGGAACCAGAACTTCTTGCGCGTCCTCCATCCGTAAGACAGCCAGAGATGCATATCCGTCTTTCGCTGGTTGAAGTCGGTGACGTTGTGCTGCGGGTCGGCCAACGGTTTGTCGAACGTGTAGCGCATCATCTGCTCACTACTCTCCCGCCCGTGGTTGAGTTCTAAAGAGTAATTCATGTAGGTGCGTCGCTTTTTGCTGACGGGGAATGTGCCAGAGAGTTCGCCATGGACATTCCACTTGCTGCCGTCCTTCATGCCGTAGTCGCTCAGGCGGTTCGTCAGCGTGTCGTTGAACTGCTCTTGCAACGATGCCGAGTTGCCGGAGAAGGAACTGTGGTTGAAGTCGAGGTCAAGGCTGGCGTAGAATGGCTTCAGGAACTTGAGGTTGTTGTGCAGTTTCAGCGACCGTGCCTTGTCGAGCGAGGTGGCTTGCAGGTTTGTCAGCGGTGTGCTGCCGTCGAGGAACAGTTCCTTGCGCTGGTTCATCTCGCTCTCGTTCTCTGTCGATGCATAGTCCACATACAGCGTTTCCTCCACTTTCCCGTTCGGTGCCCGGAAATCCAATTCTCCACCCACGCTTCGGGTGGTGAGCAGCGACTTCGGTGCCGAGGCAGGCGTCCAGTGGCCCGACTGCCCGATGTGTCGGCTCTCGTTCACATTGTTGGCGTTGCCAAACAAGGTGAAACGGAACGGGTCGTCGAACCCCAGCAAGAATCCGCGACCCAGCCAGCGGTCGTCTGTACCGGCGGCGACTTCGACATTGGAGATGATGCCGCGATTGTATTCTGGCTTCAGATTCACGTCCATCACGTATTTCTTCGGGTCAACATCGAAACCCAGCGCAGCACTGCGGTCGCTCTGCTTCTCATACACCTTCAGGTTCTTCACCGTGTAGTAAGGCAGATTCTCCATCAGCACCTTCTTGTTGCCCCTCATGAACGACCGCGAACCGAGCAGCAGTTCGTCCACCTTCTTGCCGTTGACGAAAATCTCGCCCGCCTCGTTCAGCGTCACGCCCGGCATCTGGCGTATCAGGTCGTCAAGCATCGACCCCTGCGGCAACTTGAATGCCGTGGCATCATAGACGATGGTGTCGCCGCGGTAGAACATCTTTATGCGCGTGGCCGTCACCGTCACCTCACTCAGGTCAACAGTCCTTATCTTGCGCATATCAAGGTTCTCGTTGAGGAAGAACACGCCGCTGTCGTCCAGGGAAAGCTCGAAGCTCACCCATTTGTCCTCGTAGCCGTCCTTCTGACCACGAAACATGTACTTTACTCCCTTATTGACGGATATGTTGAACTGCGTAGCCGAGACATTCCCCTCCTTGTTCTTCAGCACCCGCACAGGTATGGAGTCAGCTACCATTACGCTGTCTGCCGTGAAAAGCGACACCCTTACATCGGTTAACGGAGTTTTCAGAAAAGCGTCGCGTACAGAGCCGCAAACGAGCATTTGGTCTTGCGCCGAGGCCGACATGGCCGCGAGGGCAATGATAATGGTGATGATTTGTCGTTTCATATTGTTCTATTCTATTTGACTTTCAGTCGAGTCTGCTCACGCTCGGCAGAGCTGATGCAAGCATCGCTCTGCTCTCACTTACTCGCAGACTTCGAGTGGTTGATACACGTGCGCCTTCGTCAGCAGGGGATGGCCGTCAGCAAACGCGAGCTGCTGGCCTCCAAACTCGAACACCTCCATGTGACGGATGCTGCCGCCCAGAGAGAGGTTACCGCCGTTGAGGTCGGGCACGTGGAAGAAGGGATTCTTGGCATACTGGCGGTTGCCGTACACGTCGTTGCGATGTTTCAGCAACTTGGCGTATGCCATGCGCTGCACGTCGGGGTTCTTCTCCGGGGCGGCGATGGGCGTATGCTCCTGTCTCAATTCAGTGAGGCAGAAGGTATGCGCCTCATTCTTTGCCTCGACGATGAGTCCTGGCAGACCGCGCAGCCGCCAAGGGCCAGCAGATGAAGGAATCTCCTCGGTATAGCACACCGTCCACGCCACGCCCCGGAACTTGCAAGTGGCCGTCTGGCAATAGTAGCCGCCGATGGTCAAGGTGTCATCCGTCAGCGTCCACGCGATTTCTGGTGTCGGCTCAGTGCCCTCGAACTCATGTGGGAAAATCCAGTCGCGCACAGTGGTCTGCCCGTTGGGGTAGCCCGTCCACACCGTCGGCATGTGCAAGTACGCCTCCTGATGTGCTGCCATGATGTCATCTTCCTCTTCCATGTCCATGTCTTGGTAGGCCGAGAGCGGCATCGACTTCGTCACCGTCCGTCCTACTTGCACCACGACCTGCATCCTGTCGGTGACGGGTGTCCCCTCCGCGTCCTGCGTCCTGCACTCGTAGTCGTACACAGCTACGAACTGCGCCGTGTCGATTGTTTCCGTTTGCCCTTTTGCTCCTATCGTCAGCGCGAGGGCGAGGATAGTCACTAAAACCTTTCGCATATTGATAACTGTTTTTATTTCTTTTTCGGGTTCTTATTGAGTTTATACTCTTCCTCCTTCACGACTCGGCAAAGCTCAATCAAGATTGGCTTTGCGCTTGCTGCTCTGTCGGTTCCAGTGATACACCAGATGCGCCATGACGTAGTGCGGCAGGGAGCGATACCAGGTTTCGGTGCGACCCTGAGCGTTCACTGTATAGCTCACGTTACTCAACTGATGCAACAGATCATACCCTTCGATTTGGGCGACGAGCTTGCCCTTGAAGAATGACTTGGAAATTGTGGCATTCCAAACCAAGTTGTCACTGTTCAACTGGCGATCTTCGTAGCCGCGTCGGGAATACATCTTCAGATTGGTGGATAGCTTTATTTCCCAAGGCAAGCTGTAGCGACAACTCAGTCCGTAGCTGTAGTTCCATGCGTTTACGCCGTATTCGTCATCGCCCTCTCTATTCACCTTGTTCCAGGCGATTTTTCCTGTGAGGGCTATGAAGAGCTTGCCCTTCTGATACTCCATGTTCAGGTCTTGTTCCGTGAGGTAGTTGTTCACCTTGCTTAGTATGCTTTCGCTGTATCCTTCTGACATGGCAAGGTCTGCATTCCGGAAGTAGCTGAAGCGGGTGGCAGAGTTGACGAACAGCCTTTTATGCCTGTCTATCGCCTTTCGGACATTAAGTTGCGTCTGACTGTTCCAATTGCCATTGACGTTTTCGGGTTTATATGTATAGATACCCGTCCCGGCATCGTAGGCAAAGCTTTCGGCTATCAGGCGGTCCATGATGTTCACGCTTTGCATGAAGGATATGTTTTGCGAATAGTCGTTCAGGGTTCTTGTTATGCTGAATCTCATGGCATGTTTGTCTGAGGGCTTCAGGTTTGGATTGCCAAGTTCCTTTCTCAGCGGGTCTGACGTGTCGGTATATCCTATTGTCTGGATGATGTCAGGAACATCGCGCTTCAGTTCATAGTCTGCGCTCCATGACCACTTCCCCTTAGTCCTGTAGAATTGCAGGTTTGGCTCTATCAAGACATAGTTCCTACTTACATTCGCGTCTGTCTCTCCACGTTGGTAGCTTTCCCTTTCATTAAGGTGTGCGACTCTTACCTCCAGCGATACCATCACTTGTTCCAAGCCCTGCCCTTGGAGATATGCCACATAGGGTATTACTTCATGCTTACGGACGTAATGACGGCTGGTATAGCTGTTGGCAAAGTCATGTTGCCGTTTGAAATCAGTGACCGAAGGGAGTTCGTCAATGTCCCAACTGGCCTTGAAGAGATTGCTCCGCGTAGAATTATAGCTCTGCCTGTAATGATAGCTTGAACCGAAATGGAGTCCTGACAGCAGATGGAAACGGTAGGCCCCACCTATGGCATAGCGGTATCTGTGCTCACTGTGCTCGCGGTATTGGTTGCGTCCTTCCTGACGCATCGGCGATTGGTAGAAGCTCAGCCCGTAGAGATTCGTGTTGTCACGGTTGATGCTACCCACAGAGCCGTCAAAATCCAGGGTGTAGTCATCGCCCCACGTTGTGTATTTTTGCCAGTCCACTTTCTGGCCCAGCCTCCATTCCGTATCGTTTGTTTCCATTTTGTTACTCATGCTGTTGGTCGCTATACTCCTTAAAGCCGAAGACGTGCTTGCCTGTAGCAGTGAGTCCAAAATGCTGGTCGTAGTGCCAAATGATGATGGCGATGCTGCAAACTGGGCCGAGCGTCGCATGGCCGTCCCGTCGTTTTTGTGGTGGCTCCATTCAGAATTAAGGGTCAATGCTCCGACCTCAAACTTATTCCTCAGGTCTATCTGTCTGTTGTGTCCTGTCGTGAAGTCATGCTTCCTGTCAAACGCTGAGCCTGAGGCAAGATAGCTTTCCGAGGCACTGCGCATTTCGTCTTCGCTTTTATCCCATCTGACAGTTCCCTCGGCATGCTCACTGAACCTGCCGTCCTTGTCATCCACATTCACGTCTATGCCAAGCCGTTTGGTGGTAAGTTCACCTGTCTGGGTGGTAGCCGTCCAGTCGCCATCCCTGTTTGGCTTGTTGGTCTGGTTTACGTTGTTTGCATTGCCGAAGATGCACAGTCGGGAGTTGTTGGTGAAACGGAGGTTGAAGGTGCGGGCCAGCCAGCGGTCGCTCGTCCCGCCGGCAAGCTCCGTATTGCCGACCATGCCTGTCTGATAGTCACGTTTCAGCGTCACATCCATCACATAGTCCTTATGCAGCGTGCTGGCATGTTTTTCTTTGTCCTCCTTCTCATAGAATTGCAGTTTCTGAACCACATAATAGGGCAGGTTGTCGAGCATGACGCTGTTGTCGCCCCTGAAGAATTCCTTTCCGTTGAGCAACAGGTAATCCACCCGCCTGCCGTTCATCAGAATCTCCCCGTTCGGCTTCAGTTCGCAGCCGGGAATGCTGCCAACGAGTCCGCTGAGCATGGAGCCTTCGGGAATGTTGAAAGCATTGGCATTCACCTCTATGGTATCTCCCTTATAGGCTATCTTCACTATTGAGGCCGTAACAACAACCTCGTCGAGAACGAACCGCCTTTCCATCAGCAGGGTGGAAAGTTCCCAATACCTGTTGCGATGCAGATTCTTCATCTCCACCATCATCTCTCCTGTTTCGTAGTCAGGATGTTCCACTCTCACTATGTATTTGCGTGGAGTCCGTTCCAAATCCCTCTGCCAATAGCCATTACTCCCTCCTGTTCTCATCGTGTCAATGACTGAGAGTGTTTCGTCCAGAAGGGTTACCTTGGCGTTTGGGATTCCGGCTTTTGTAAAACCATCCTTCACATACTGGTACACAGAGATGGTTTTCACCGTCTGTGCATCAACGAATGTAGAAACGAGGGCGATGATGATGGTGATGAAGTGTCGTTTCATATTCTGTTACTTTGCTTCTAGTAATCGTTAAAAAATAACTTGGTACAATTCATATGTCCTCAGTTGCATCTGACAAGATAGTTCCATTTGGGCAGGATTTCGTGCTTGACGATATGT
>CACXXD010000142.1 GCA_902771445.1 uncultured Prevotellaceae bacterium | reverse complement strand
GTACCAATTGCTTTAGCTAGTTGGATAATGTTCAAGTCGTGCTGCAGGTAGAGCTGTTTGTCAATGCAATGCTGCTGTAACAATACTCCAATATGGTTGCGAATGGATAATGGAAGGACTTTATCTTCCACATCCACCGTGACATCCGCTTCTTCTTCAACATCATTAACGGGGACACTCAGGTCGCTTAACGTTTCTACTCGCCACAAGAGATAAAAGACAAGTACAGCAACGATTACCTGCATGGCATATAGATAAGTAAGGCCTTCGTTAGTAAACGCATAGATAACGAACACTAGCAACATGACAGCCAATACGACGAAACTCTGCCACACTTCCTTGTGCTCCAAGTCGGCATAGTTGTCGCGCAGCCAGCGACCGTATTGTCTCGTCGCGCAAACCATATATATTATAATGCCAATGCACATCAACAGGAAATAACCATGTATTATCGGATAAAGCGCATAGCTACTGGTAGTAACGCACAAAGCATTCCCTACAACGAGCGGTGCTATCATCACAGCAACAGGCCACAGCGGCCGCCTGCGGTCTTGCAGCATGGTGAGCAGTAAGATGATAGCCAAAGGGAAAAAAGTCATGCAGTCAAGCATCCCACCTATAAGATCGACTATCTTCACACTATCGGCCGACTTGAGAAAAATAATCGACATATACCACGCGCGACTCAAAGTTATGGAAGCAAATAATACAGCAGCCCAGCGGCGCAGTCGCACTGGCGGCATAATTTCTGGGGCAAAAGCGTTGCCCCGACGGAATAGCAGATAGCAACTTGCCATCAAGGCCATACCTGTCACTATAGTATATAATATGATAAAGAGATTATCTTCCCGAATCTGATCGTACATGATTGATTGCGTTGATTTTTGTGCAAAGATACTAAAAGTTTTCGAGAAATAAAAAAAACTCAATTTTCAATCTTCAGTGCTTTTTCTCTGACGATATAGACGGGGCGCTCCTTGCTCTCATGGAAGATGCGGCCCAGATACTCGCCGATGATGCCCAGTGAGAGCAACTGCACACCGCCAAGAAACAAGATGACGGTCATCAATGTGGGGTAGCCCTGAACGGGGTCGCCCCATATCAGTGTGGTGACCAGCACGTAGCACATGAACAGGAACGCCACAAGCGACACCACCAGCCCCAGGATGGTGGCGATGCGCAAGGGGGCCGTGGTGAACGACGTGATGCCGTCGATGGCCAGGTTCAGCAAGCGCAGGAAGTTGAACGACGACTGTCCGGCCACGCGGTCGCCCTGCTCGAAGAGAATCTCGTGTTTCTTGAAGCCTATCCAGCAGTACATGCCCTTCGTGTAGCGTTGCGTCTCGCGCAGTTGCTTCAGCGCATCGATACATTTGCGGTCCAGCAAGCGGAAGTCGCCCACGTTCTCGAGAATCTCCACGCGGGTCGTCTTCTGCAACAGGTGGTAGTAGAAGAGCGTGAAGTGTTTCCTCAGCCAGCTCTCCTTGCCCCGGGTGATGCGCTTCGCGTAGACGTCCTCGTAGCCCTCCTCCCACAGCTTCAGCATGCCAGTCACCACGTGCGGCGGGTGCTGCAGGTCGGCATCCATGATGACCATGCAGTCGCCCGTGACGTAGTCGAAGCCAGCCAGCATGGCACTCTCCTTGCCGAAGTTGCGCGACAGGTCGATGTAGCAGATGCGCGGGTCGGCCCGATGCAATTGTCTGATCACGTCTATCGTGCCGTCGGCGCTGCCGTCGTTCACCATCAGTACCTCCCACTGGTAGTCGGGCTGACCGTCCATCAGGTTGCGCAGCGCCTCGTACATGGCAGGCAGCGAAGCCTCTTCGTTGTAGCACGGAATGAGAATAGAAACCTTCTTCATATCTTCTTTTGAGTGATTTATTTTCTGAATGCAAAGAATTTCTGGCCTATGTAGTTGATGACCATGAACAGCACCGTACCCACCAGCATGGCAATGTTCTCGACAATGGTCTTGCTGAAGTGCATGTCCTGCAGCACGTGGCGCGTCAGTGGCAGTGCCAGACTGTAGGCTATCAGGTAGCACACCACGATGTTGAGCGCAAACTTCACTATGCTACGCCAGTCGGTGCCTTGATAGTGGAAGGTGAAGTGCTTGTTCAGAAAGTAGCTCAGTATGCTGCCGAAGAAGTAGTCGCAGAACGACGACACCCAGTAGCTACAGCCGAACACGTTGTAGAGAACAAACATGATGGCCGTGCCGAACAGCGTGTTCACCACGCCCACAACGAGAAAGGTCAGTATCTCCTTGTTAAGCAACTGTCTTATCTGCATAGTCCTTGTTAAGCATTTCATAGCAAAGTTTCAGCCACACCAGCACCACGGGCAGGGCCTTCAGCGCGTAGGGCTGCACCCACTCACGGCGCAGGTAGGCAGGGAAGAGGTCGCTGGGCGACAGACTCGTCAGCACGAAGGCGAAGACCATGAGCGCCACATCCCATCCGTTGCGCTGCCACGGTGCGGCTGTGTACCACACCACCACACCCGTCAGGGCGATGATGTAGCCGCTCGACTCGCTGCCAGTGCTGAACAGCACCACGAACATGAGCACCGAGGCCAGCAATGTCTGTCGGAATGCCACATGCTGATATTGTGAACGGCGCAGGTAGGGAGCCGCGAAAAGCAGCAGACCGGGGACTATAAGCCACAAGTCGCTAAAAGCCAAGCCCGATATGCGGTGCGTCATTCCCAGTAGTGATATGTTCTGAGCAATGGAGTCCAGGTTCTCGCTGTTCTTCTCCGTCAGACTGGCCATCCACTCACCGTACTGGCCCACCACATAGTCGGTGCTGGTCAGCAGCATGGGCAGGGCAAACAGGGCTATTGCCCAAACGACCAGTGAGCCAACGAAGTGCGTCTTGTGCTTGGAGAAGAAGAAAAAGGCCAGTCCCACGATGCCGTAGAGCTTGACCAGCGTACCCAGTACGATGAAGAAGGCGGCCCAGAAGTCCTTCTCCTTCTCAATGCAATAGTATGTAAACAGGATGATAGCTGCTATCGCGATGTTGAACTGCTGCATGAAGAGAGCGGTGAGCAGTTCGTGGGCGCAGAACCAGAGGATGAACAGCTGTTGTCGGTGGGTGAACTGCGACCTTCTGACGGCCAGATAGAGAAACAGCGTGAGGGCTATCGTCCACATGAGCAGTCCCACTGGCAGCGGGGTCACGGCAAAAGGCATGACCAGCACGGTGAACACGGGGCCGTAGAAGAAGAAGTCGTGATATTCGGATGGATAGGCCGCATAGAGTGGCAACTGGTCCCATGCGTGCCAAAACGATTGTCTGAAGATGATGAAGTTGTTGCAGCGGTGCATCTTGGTGAGTGCCGAGACGACGGCCAGCAGCATCCAGAGCCACATAGTGGTGCGCGTGTCGTGGAAGAACGGTCGAGCCAGCAAGTTGCTGCACCATTGGCAAAAATGGTCAAGTTTTTGTTTCATGCGGCAAAATTACTACTTTTTTTTGAAATAAGTAATAAAGAAAAAATAAGTTGGTACAAATTTATTTGTTCAGACCATCCCTAGCCCCTCCTGAGTCAGGAGGGGCTAGGGATGGTCTGAACAGATGATAAAACGTCCCAAGTTATCATTTAATCATTACTAAGGAGTTGAGGGCTCAATTGATATTGATATAGTAATGGTAAAAAAACGAAAATGATTTGACTTTGATCACATCATTTGGTTGAAAAAAATGGAGAGTTCGTAGATATTTTTTTGGCGAATTGAGGAAAAAGACGAACTTTGCAGCACATAAAATTCATGGTTTTACTCTAAAACATAGTTGATATGAAGAAAATACTGGTAATCATCATCGCACTGACGGGAGTGCTGCTGGCCAGGGCCTACGACTATCCGTTCATCGTGTTTCAGAACACCGACGGCACCACAACCACACTGTCGGTTGAGTCGCTGACAATCAGCGTTGCCGACGGTCAGCTGACGGTTGCCAATGGCGAAGGCACGTGCTCGCTGCCGCTCAGCTCGCTCAGCAAGATGTACTTCTCGCAGACGGGCGGACAGACCAGCATCAGCGAGCTGCTCGTTGCCGATGCCGACGGTCAGGTGACGGTCTACACCGTGGGAGGCCGACAGATGGGTACATACGCCTCGGTGGAAAAGGCCAAGAGCGCACTGCGTCCGGGTCTGTATATAATAAAAGGTAGGAACAGGACATTAAAAATCACGATAAAATGAAAAAGATACTGACAAGCATAGTCGCCTTGGTGCTGGCGATAGCAGCACAGGCGCAGACCATGAACGTGGTGGTGGGCAGCGTGGTCTATCAGTTTCCTGCCGCTCAGGTGGGCGACATGGTCTATGGCACAAGCACCGCTGACGACAGCAAGACGCTCACGTTGCTGAACAAGACACTCGGTGTGGGCAATATCTCGCAGATGTATGTCGACGACAGCGAAGTGACCGACAACACAGTGGCAGTGGCCTACGACGGCACTTCGGCAAAGGTCACCGTGGCCGGAAACATTGCACAGTATGTAGACGTGACCGTCAGCGGGGCGCACGTCACCATTGCACAGAGCAGCGCGGTCGACGACACGGTGGGCGAGATAGAATACACCCTCTCCGGCACCTCTGCCGACGGCGAGTTTGCCATGTCGGGTTCCTATAAGGCCACGGTCAACCTGAACGGTCTGACACTCACCAACCCTAATGGTGCGGCCATCAACATCACCAATGGCAAGCGCATCGACATCAGCGTGAAGAACGGAACGGTGAACACGCTGACCGACGGTGCCAGTGGTTCGCAGAAGGCCTGTCTCTATGTGAAGGGTCACACGGAATTCAAGGGCAAAGGCACACTGAACGTCTACGGCAACTATGCCCACGGCATCAAGGGCGGCGAGTACATCTCAGTGAAGAACTGCACCATCAATGTGCTGAAGGCGGTGAAGGACGGCATCAACTGCAACGAGTACTTCCTTATGCAGAGCGGTACCGTGAACATCAGCGGCACGGGCGACGACGGCATTCAGGCCGACTTGGATGGCACCACCTCGACAGGCGAGCTGGCCGACCATGACGGCGAGGACTCTGGCAATGTCTATCTGGAAGATGGTACATTGACGGTCAGCGTTACGGCCACGGCTACCAAGGGCATCAAGTCGGCTGGCGACATGAAGGTGACGGGCGGTACCATCAATGTGACCACATCAGGTGCTGGCACCTACGACAGTGACGAAAGAGATGCCAAGGGCTGCGCCGGACTGAAGAGCGACGGCAACATGACAATCAGCGGTGGTACGCTGACACTGAAGAGCACTGGGTCGGGTGGCAAGTGCATTAAGTGCGACGGCAAGCTCACCATCACCGACGGAACGATCACGGCGGCTTCGACAGGCTCCAACTATACCTACAGTCGCAACTACTCGGCTTCGGCCAAGGCCATCAAGAGCGACGGCGCACTTACCATCAGCGGCGGCAACATCACGGCTACGGCCAGTGCACATGAGGCCATTGAGAGCAAGAGCACCATCGACATCACAGGCGGAACCGTCTATGCTCAGTCGAGCGACGACGCCATCAATTCGGCCAGCACCTTCACCATCACAGGCGGCAGCGTGTGCGGCTACTCTACTGGCAACGACGGTCTGGATGCCAACGGCAATTTCTATATCAAGGGCGGTGTGGTCTATGCCATCGGAAAGTCGTCGCCCGAACTGGCCATCGATGCCAATACCGAGGGCGGCTATAAGCTCTACGTCAGTGGCGGCACTATCGTAGCCATCGGCGGACTCGAGTCGGGTGCCAGTCTCACGCAGTCGTGCTATCAGACCTCGTCGTACAGCAGCAACAAGTGGTATGCACTCTATAGCAACGGAACATTGGCACTGGCCTTCAAGACCGTGTCGGGCGGCACTCCGCTGGTGGTATCTGCCGCTGGAACAACCACCCTCACATCGGGTGTTAGCGTGTCGGACGGCACCATACTCTTCAACGGTATGGCCAACATCGGCGGAACGGTCAGCGGCGGTTCAGCTGAAACGCTCAGCTCCTATACGGGAGGCAATGGTGGAGGACCTGGCGGCGGTGGCGGTCCTGGTGGAGGTGGAGGCCCCGGCGGTGGCGGCGGTCACTGGTGGTAATTCCTTCGATGAAATTGACTGATATAAAAAAGGTGAGGAACTTGCAAAAGCTCAAGTTCCTCACCTTTCTTAACTTGTATTTATGCTATGCTATCACCCATTCGTCGATGGTTCGCGTGTCCTTGTCGAAGCGGATGCCTGCCTTCACCACCTTGCACCCGTCCGTGTGGTAAGGCAAGGCATAGTTCCTGGCATTCAGCTGGTCAAGGGCCTCCTGCGCCGTGCCGTTCACCTTCAGCTCCATGACGTAGGTCGTGCCGGGCATGTAGACCACCACGTCGGTACGACCGCCGG
>CACXXD010000141.1 GCA_902771445.1 uncultured Prevotellaceae bacterium | reverse complement strand
CTTGATCACCTCACCGGCTGCGTCCCAGCAGGCCTTCATCACACCCTGACTCACGCCCGAGCGGAGAGCTGCCTCGCGGATCACCTTTGCCTGACTCAGGGCGATATAGAGTTCGGGACTCATCACGTAGCGGTAAACACCAGCGTCTTCTTTGTTAAACTTTACCAGTCTTTCAACTGCCTTTACTTTTAATGCCATAATTCAATTCTAATTTTAATGGTTAATAAATTGTTTGTTAATTATTTTTACTTGTCGCCGATTGGACTCTGTTTTGCGATTTTACTAGGAAACAGTTGCCTGCGCGCTAGGAAATTTTTGTTGCCCAGTTAGGCCGCAAATTTCATCATTTTTCATTGACAATGCAAAGGTACGAATAATTCATTAATCCTGCAAGTAAATCTCCAAAAAAGACACGCCAAAAAGCACGCACATTGAAAGCGTCTTTATAGTCCGCTACAGTGCTACAGTGCTACAGTTCATTTTTTCGCTATTCAAACTTTCGAAATTTATCCTATCTATATATTTATATATATATATATAAATATATAGATAGATTGATTTTTCTGATTTTGGGGTGGCTGTAATTTCAACTGTAGCACTGTAGCGCTGTAGCGTCCCAAGTGGTATTTGCTAAAATATATTAAAGCCAAAAAATAGTTGATGATTCATACCTATTACTACAGGAAATTTTGTATTTTTGCAGCCCTTTTGGATAATCAATAATAAAGAAAGGTAGGAATTAATGGAAAATAAGTTAGACGAATTTAAATTCGTTGCAGACTTGGCTCGCAACGAAGGTGTTTTGCAGGCGAAATATGATTCCTTAAAAGATGATTATATTCGCCTGAAGGATGAGAATGACCAGCTGAGGAAAGATAGTGAGCGTCTGAGGGAAGAGAACAGGCGGCTGCAGGCTCATCATGAAGAGAATTGGAACCAACCCAAAGTGGTGGTCAATCAGATCATTTTATTGTCGTGGCCCAAGACCTGTAGCTATGTGAACGGGCTTGGTAACGAAGGCAGGCAAGCCGTGTGCCATATGTTGCACCATACTGTCCCCGACGACACGCCCATAAGCGTGATTCAGCAGATTGATGAGATCACAAGCCTTGACGGCAATCAGACTGCCAGGCTTGCCGATGCGATGGAGAATCTGGCTAAGAAACCGACGACCCAAAACAACTTTGGCAATATCGGCAACTATAATGGGCATGTGGATGAGCAAACGAATAGCTTCCCCATGCCGCAGATTAACACGGATGATATCAAAGGACTGGAAGATGAAAAATGACGACAAGGACATCAGGCAACAGCCCGTCCAGCAGTTGGCCATGATATGGAACTATAATGCCCACGTGGAGCATCAGCACAACTACTACGGAGGTAAACCGGAAAGGGCGAGGGAGGTCTTCGTGCCTGTTGATCTGCAATTCTTCGACCCGGTGCTGTTCGGTACCGAGGAGGGGCAGAAGGGACTGACGGCTCTGGTCAAGGAGGCTGCCGGGCTGATCGACGTGAACTCTGGCAGCAGCTGGTTCGGCCTCTATGCGGCCTACCGCTATTATAAAAAGCAGCTGGGCACGAAACGTGAATACGTGAAGTTCTTTACGGACATCGAGGCTCTGACACCGGGATTGCTGAAGTATATCGACACCAGTCAGCGAGGCGACAAACGCTATCACAACTATACGCAGACGCTGAGTCTGGAAGCCACTTCGTGGTATATGGATGACGGCTGCCTGCCGCCACTGAACGAATTGTCGACGTTCAGGAACAGTTTTACGGGGACGAACGAGCAGTTCAAGAACGTCATGTTGACGATCAAAGAGATTCACCGGAAGTTCCTGAGGCTGGATGCGGAACTTAAAAATGTAAGCGAGTAGAGCAGTTCTACTCGCTTTTTTGATGCCGTTTCATAGAGTGGTTAGAGTGAAACGGCCAGTTTCTTAGAGTGGCATAGAGTGGGGCATTCTAAGATGATTTTTCCCTTTTTTTGCATGAATGATTGTTGTAATTTTGCAGTGTCGAAAGACAAAAACATTATTCATTAAATCATCAAAATGTATATGAAACAGACTAAGAAAAATCATTTCAGAATTGCAGTCAAGAAGTGCTGCGCTTCGTGTGCCCGTAAGGATCTGACCAGAGCCGTATCGGCCAGGTGGTGCGAGAAACATGAGAAGAAGGTCATGGCCTGCGACTATTGTAACCGATGGCGGATGAGTCGACAACTGAGAATGGCGGGATTCGCCCGAGGCAAAGTCAAACGGATAGAGTATCTGAGGTATCTCATGGCCGAGCGTGAAATAGAAAGTGTGGCCGAACAGAACGGACTGACTATCGAGGCGAAGAGCATCGAGCAGATCAGAGTGGAATTCGAAAAGGAGTATGGCTTCATTTATATTAACATCTAAATTATTTAACAAAATGAAAGCAATGATTTTGAGAGTTGTGAAGTGCGGAGAGATGATCTCCGTGAAGAGTGAGAAATCCGAAAACGGGATTCTGAACAAACGCCAGCTGGTTCTTCAGGAGTTGGGCGGCAAGTATGAACCGACCTACGTGGTGACTGTTCTGGGCAATCTGGCGACGCTGGAGTTCCATGAGGGTGACGTGGTGATCGCGACGCTGCGCATCCAGAGCCGTGAGTTTAACGGGCAGATGTATATGGAAATCGTAGCGACGGAAATAATGAAGAAGTGAAAGGTGAGGAATGTGGAATGTGGAATGAGGAATGTGGAATGAGGAATGTGGAATGAGGATTTACAAATGATTTAACAAATTTTGAGTTGAGGTGAGGAGGATGTTCTCGAGTAAATGGCCAAAGAATCCTAGCTTCTTCTCGCTTAAGACTCAAAGAAAATGAAACAGAATCAAGTAATCAAGACAACAACGCTGAGCGCCCTGGTGGCAGTCAGCAAGAGTGAGAACGATATGGATTATGTGCAGGTGATTCCTGACAATCCGCGTGTGGGACTGGTGCAGCCGTTTAGCGGCTGGGGTAAAGGGCAGTTGCTGAACAATGGCTCCTTCGACTTTATCCGCAAGAAGCGGGTGAGGGGCAAGCCCGAGCTGCAAGCCGGATATGTGAGTCTGTCGTTTTGCGCTGACGGATTCGACCGCGTGACGTTCACGGTGCCGTCGGAGTTGCGCGCCAAACTGCCCACAATCCTGAGGAAGGACATCCTGAAGGTCATTAATCATCTGATAAAGAAAGGGTTTAGCCGATGAGCGTATTTGAGGTTTACATGAAGGACGGGGTGAAGCATATGCGCCCCATCGCTTCGAGAGAGGACTATCTGAAGCTGCGCGACAGTAAGGAGCAGAAAGCCACACTGAAGACGGTACGCGAGGGTGAACATCAGAAAAAGAGCCTTCTGGTGCAGATGAACTACTCGTGTCTGCCCAATGAGGACGGGACATTGAAGGGTTCGAAAACGGCCTCTATGTCGGTGGGGATGGATATCGATTTTGTGGCTCCCGGTGATCTGTCGGACGAGGCAAAGAAGGTCTGGTTGCAGGAAAAGATGGCTGGTGTGCCTGAACTCGTACTGTCGAAGAAAGACGAACTGGGGCTGCACATGCTTGAGCGGTCGGCCACGAAGGGTTATCATCTGGTATTTCGTCGCAAGCCAGAGCTATCTCAAGAGGAAAATCTTCGCTGGGCCAGTGATTTGCTTGGAGTGAAATTTGATGACAAGGCCAAGGATATTACGAGGGTGTTCTTTACGACATCTGCTGATGAGAACGACCTGCTGTTTCTGGATGATGAGTTGTTTAACCCCCTCCCAGCCTCTAACCCCCTTCCGGCCTCTAACCCCCTCCCAGCCTCCCCGAGGGGAGGGGATGAGCCCGCCGTTGCCCCTGATGCGCGCTATAATGGAGTGTTGTTTACGGACATTATTGCGAAGTACTGGGAGTTGTATAATGGTGGGAAGATTCCCGTGGAGGGTGACCGTAATGCGCTGACATTCGAATTGGCCGTAACCCTACGCTCGATTTGTGGCTACTCCATGGAGAAACTGATGCAGGTGATTCCGAATTACTGGAACAAGGACAGCGACACGGCAGAACAACGCAGGGCCAACGAAACCGAGTGGCGGCAGACCTTAGAGAACGCGCTCAAGGAGCCTCGTAAGGGTATGCCCTACCGCCTGAGACGTCTGCTCGAAGCACTGAAGTCGTCGACGGCCATCAAGGCTTGTGGCGGTACGCTGACTACGCCGCCACCGATGCCTAAGAAGTTGCCGCCACTGATCAAGTTGCTGACGAAGAACGTCCCCTGGCTCTTCAAGCCTGCCGTAGCCAGTGCTGTGTTCCCTGCGCTAGGTGCCCATCTGCACGGCGTGAAGTTCCGCTATTGGGACAATGTGGAGCACGAGGCCACTTTCATGAACATCCTCATCGGTCGCCAGGCGATCGGTAAGGGTACGATTAAGAAGCCTATCGAGTATATCATGGAGGACATCAGTCTGCGCGACATCCCCAATCGTAATCGTGAGGCTGAGTGGAAACAGAAGAATCCCAGCGCCAAGCAGAAGAAAGACCCCAGACCAACGGATATCTGCATACAGATGCTGATCGACAACCTGACCGATGCCGTGTTTAATCAGCGTATCGTGGATGTTCATAACAATGGAGAGCGATTTATCTTTACAATCGTTGACGAGATCGAGGCTCTGAAGAAAGTGACGTCGAAGGGAACGGCTGACGAGGTGGGTCTGCTGATTCGTAAGGCTTTTGACAACAGTCTCGCTGGTCAGGAGCGTGTCGGTGCCGATTCGGTTTCGGGTATCGCACCCTTAAGGTGGAACTTCAATGCCTCAACGACGCCTCCCAATGCCCGCCGTTTCTTTTACAAGATGGTGAACGATGGAACCGTCAGCCGACTGGATATCTCGACCATTATCCGAAACAATGATGACGATGACGATACTGCCCCTATCCAGGGCATCTACGACCACCAGTTCGCTCAGGAACTGAAACCTTATATTGAGCGTCTGGATGCGGCCAACGGCTTGATAGAGTGCCCTCAGGCCAAGAAGCTGGCTCTCGACATCAAACGTGAGAACAGCGATGTTGCAAAGCTCTATGAAAGTGAAGCCTACCGTGTCTTTTCCTATCGTGCCAACGTGATTGCCTGGCTGAAGGGAATGGTGCTCTATGTGGCTCATGGCCACAAATGGAGCAAGGAGATCGCTGATTTCGTAAGGTGGACACAGCAGTATAATCTCTGGTGCAAGATGCTCTATTTCGGTCGGCAGTTGGAAAAGGAACTTCGCGAGGAGATGGAAATCCAGCGACAGTCGGGGCCTCAGAACCTTCTGAACCTGCTGCCTGACGAGTTCACGAAAGAGCAGTATCGCCTGATGCGACAGCAGCATGGTCTGCATGGTGATGGTGACTCTACGATACGTACATGGATGACCCGCGGATACATTGCCCATGATGATGTGACTGGGGGGTATTGTAAAACTGAAGAATATATGAAAAAATATGGGGATCGATTATAGTTTACGGTTTATAGTTTACAGTTTATAGTTTACGGTTTATGAAAGAAGTAAGTATGAATAAGCAAATGAAACTCTCACCTCACTTTACGCTGGGGGAGTTGACGAAGACGAAGCATGTGACGGCGGATGGGAATATCCCTTCGCGCGTAGCGATTGAGAATCTGATCCGAGTTTGCGGCTGGCTCGAGGCGCTGAGGGCGAGGTATAATAGGTTGTACGTGTGGAATGTGGAAGGTGGAATGTGGAATGAGAATAGTCATGTGGCACTGTGTGCTGGGGTCAGGCCCCAAAGTAAAGTGTGTGCTGGGGTCAGGCCCCAAAGTAAAGTCGCAGGCGACTGTACTTTGGCGCCAGACCCGGGGGCTGCGCCAGACCCGGGGGCTGCGGCAGCTTCGAGGAAAGAGGAGCCGATTGTTATTAATTCTGGGTATAGGTCGCCAGAGGTGAATAGGTTGGCGGGTGGGGCTACAAACTCCAATCATCTGACAGGCTGTGCGGTGGATATCCGCTGCGCGGGAAAGGAGCAGATGATCCGGTATGCGGCGATTCTGCTGGACATCGCGGATGGTACCAAGCAGGAATTTGATGAAATGCTCTTGGAGCAGCATGGAAGCGTCTGCTGGCTACACTTCGCCGTGCGGCCGAAGGATAACCGTCGCAAGATCAGTTTCCTGAAAGCCTAAAACTTAACTCTGGGGTCAGGCCCCAAAACTTAGTTTCGGGGCCTGACCCCAGAGTGCATGGTGATTAGCGTCTCTGTTTCACGCTTACGGGTGTCTGCATCACGCAGGGAGTAACAAACCTGAATGGCCAGTTCCGCATCGGGGACATAAAAGTCGACTATTTACTTAGTACATCAAAATGGTAAAATCTAACATCAGCAGTGCAATTTTCTTAGGATTTATGCCTTATTTTGTTAAAATTGCACTCAAACAGTGCAATTTTTATGCGATTTCTGCACTACTTTAGTGCAATTTGCTTATATTTGCACCCGGATAGTAATATTAACGCTTATGGATATCTCTTTGATTGAATTCATGGAAGGCCAGTTG
>CACXXD010000140.1 GCA_902771445.1 uncultured Prevotellaceae bacterium | reverse complement strand
GGCGTCGAAGGCAACCAGCTGACCCATTGTGAAGAAGTCGCGCAGGTGGATAGCCTTGTCCAGCTCGACGTTCAGTCCCTCCTTCGTTCCGGGAACGAACAGGTTGGTATCGAACTCCTTCTCCAGGTCATGCATCTTCTTCAGACCCGTCTTCAGGCCCTCAGCGGTACGGCCCATACCCACATACTCCCACATGATGTGGCCAAGCTCCTTGTGGATAGAGTCGACAGAACGCTTACCCTTGATGTTGAGCAGACGATCGAGTTCGGCATCGACCTTCTTCTCAGCCTCGGCAAACTCAGGACGGTCTGTGGGAACCTTCGGCCACACAGCCTGATCGGCCAGATAGTTCTGGATGGTGTAAGGCAGCACAAAGTAGCCGTCGGCCAGACCCTGCATCAGTGCCGAAGCACCCAGACGGTTGGCACCGTGGTCAGAGAAGTTGCACTCGCCGATGGCGAACAGACCGGGAATGGTGGTCTGCAGCTCATAGTCTACCCAGATGCCACCCATTGTGTAGTGGATAGCGGGATAGATCATCATGGGCTTGTAGTACTTCACGCCGTTGATCTCGTTGGCCACGTCGCCGGGGAACACGTCGGTGATCTCCTCATACATCTCGAAGAGGTTGCCGTAGCGCTGCATGATGACATCGATGCCCAGACGGTTGATAGACTCAGAGAAGTCGAGGAACACAGCCAGACCGGTGTTATTGACGCCGAAGCCCTTGTCGCAACGCTCCTTGGCGGCACGGCTGGCCACGTCACGCGGAACGAGGTTACCGAATGCCGGGTAGCGGCGCTCCAGATAGTAGTCGCGGTCTTCCTCGGGAATCTCCCAGCCCTGCTTCGTACCCTGCTGAAGAGCCTTGGCATCCTCAATCTTCTTTGGCACCCAGATACGGCCATCGTTACGCAGCGACTCCGACATCAGTGTCAGCTTAGACTGCTTGTCGCCGTGAACGGGGATACAAGTGGGGTGAATCTGAACGTAGGAAGGATTAGCAAAGTAAGCACCCTTGCGATAGCACTGAACGGCAGCTGTGCAGTTGCAGCCCATAGCATTGGTAGAGAGGAAGTAGGTGTTGCCATAACCGCCGGTAGCGATGACCACGGCATTGGCAGAGAAGCGCTCCAGCTTGCCCGTAACCAGGTTCTTGGCGATGATGCCACGAGCGCGACCATCCACAATCACCACATCTTCCATCTCGTAGCGCGTGTACAGCTTTACTTTCTTAGCCTGCACCTGGCAGCTCAGCGAGCTGTAGGCACCGAGCAGCAGCTGCTGACCCGTCTGACCCTTGGCATAGAACGTGCGGCTCACCTGAGCACCACCGAACGAGCGGTTGGCCAGCATGCCACCATACTCACGAGCAAAGGGAACGCCCTGTGCCACGCACTGGTCGATGATATTGTTTGACACCTCAGCCAGACGATACACGTTGGCCTCACGAGCACGGTAGTCACCGCCCTTCACGGTATCGTAGAACAGACGATAGACTGAGTCGCCATCGTTCTGATAGCACTTGGCAGCGTTGATACCACCCTGTGCAGCGATAGAGTGAGCGCGACGGGGTGAGTCCTGAATGCACAGGTTAATCACATTGAAGCCCATCTCGCCAAGTGAGGCGGCAGCCGATGCACCGGCCAGACCAGTACCAACGACGATGACGTCGAGCTTCAGCTTGTTCTTAGGGTTGACCAGACGCTGATGAGCCTTATATTCCTTCCATTTCTCAGGTACTGGACCTGCGGGAATCTTTGAATCTAATACTTTAGCCATAATTTTGATTTACGAATTACTGATTTACTGTTTTCAATTAATTAGTTCAGCGAGGGAGCGCAACCGAATGCGAAGCCCAGCACAACGACGGTAAAGCCGAGCATGAGCAGGCTGACATAGATGAGACCGATGCAATTCCAGCGCTTCTGCCAGATCTTACCGCTGACGCCCAGGGTCTGCATAGCACTCCAGAAGCCGTGAGCCAGGTGGAACCAGATGGCGCAGAACCACACGAGATAGAGAGCCACGAACACGGGGTTCGAGAATGTCTCCTGAATCCAGCCGAAGCCGTCGGTGGGACTCAGCTTGGTGGGCATGCCCACGATCTCGGCAAACATCATGTTGTACCAGAAGTCCTTCAGGTGCAGCAGCAGGCCGCAGAGGATGATCAGACCCAGCACGAGCATGTTGCCCGAAGCCCATTTCTCCACCACATTGTCGCCGTTCACCGTTGTAGCCACCTCATAGCGATTGTCGCCACGGGCTTGACGGTTCTGTGCCGTCAGGATGAAGGCAAAGACGATGTGACACACTGCCAGAGCAGCCAGACCCAGTGTTGCCACGATGGCATACCAGTTGGCTCCCAGCATTTCGCAAATCATGTTGTAACCTTCTCCAGAGAACAGCGCTACTACGTTCATTGCACAGTGGAATGTCAAGAACAGAATGAGCGCAATGCCCGTCAGAGACATTACAACTTTCCTACCAATTGATGAATTGATTAACCACATAAGTTGTTGAAATTAAATGAATTAAAATAATTATTTTAGATTTATACATGCTAACAAACGACCTTCGCAGGCCGACAAGATACTTAATATTAAGTACACATACGCGCTTTTAGGCTACAAAATTAATGAAAAATCATGAAACCGCAAACGTTTTAGTTAAAAATTCTTTGAATCTTTATGCTATTTTTACTATTTCCAGATACGAACGTCCTCCCTCGCTCCCAATTGTGAATAGATTCAAATTATATATGAATCGTTTTTATTTTCACGAACTTTTTGTAATTTTGTGGCCGAAAACGTTTTCTATTTTACAATGATTCTTAAATACGACGTACTGGTCATCGGGGCAGGCCATGCGGGTTGCGAGGCTGCTTGTGCCTCAGCACGCATGGGAGCGAAGACCTGTCTGGTGACAATGGACATGAACAAGATTGCACAGATGTCGTGCAATCCGGCCGTTGGCGGAATTGCCAAAGGACAAATAGTGAGAGAGATTGATGCCTTGGGCGGACAGATGGGACTGGTGACCGACAGCACAGCCATCCAGTTCCGCATGCTCAACGTGGGCAAGGGGCCTGCGGTATGGTCGCCGCGTGCTCAGTGCGACAGGGGCAAATTCATCTGGGAATGGCGCAGCCGTCTCGATGAAACCGATGGTTTAGACATCTGGCAAGACCAGGTGTGCGAGCTGTTGGTGGAGCCGACCTCAGCCGAAGGCATGGATGGCCGGAAGAAGCCTCGTGTGACGGGTGTGCGCACCATCTGGGGCTGCGAGTTGCAGGCCCGTTGTGTAGTCATCACCGCTGGCACCTTCCTGAACGGACTGATGCACATAGGTCGCCGCATGGTGAAAGGCGGTCGCATAGCCGAGCCTGCCGCCGAGCAACTGACGGAGAGCATCACGCAGCATGGCATCCGTGCCGGACGAATGAAGACAGGAACACCCGTGCGCCTCGACCGAAGGAGTATTGACTTCAGCCAGCTGCGCCGACAGGATGGCGAGCAGAGAGCGTATAGGTTTTCTTATTTTCAGGGAGATAAGCCCTTCTCCTCCCTCCCCCAGCTCCCTTGCTGGGAGTGCTACACCAACCCCTTGGTTCACGAGACCTTGCGCTCTGGTCTTGCTGACTCTCCTCTCTACAACGGACAGATTCAGTCGATCGGGCCGCGCTACTGTCCTTCGATCGAGACCAAGCTGGTGACGTTCCCCGACCGCGAACAGCACCTGTTGTTCCTTGAGCCTGAGGGGGCCGACACCAACGAGATGTATCTGAACGGCTTCTCGTCGTCGCTGCCGATGGATGTGCAGATTGCGGCTCTCCGTCAGATACCAGGACTGGAGAACGCGAAGGTCTATCGTCCGGGCTATGCCATCGAGTACGATTACTTCGACCCTACACAGCTCTATCACTCGTTGGAATCGAAAATTGTAGACGGTTTGTTCTTTGCCGGACAGGTGAATGGCACCACGGGCTACGAGGAGGCCGCAGGACAGGGCTTAGTGGCTGGTGTGAATGCGGCGCTGAAGGCTGGCAACAAGGCGGTAGACAGTGATGGAATGGACACAAACCATACTTTTACACTGGCGAGAGACGAGGCTTATATAGGGGTGCTGATCGACGATCTGGTGACAAAGGGTGTTGATGAGCCTTACCGCATGTTCACCTCGCGTGCTGAGTACCGCATCTTGCTCCGACAAGACGATGCTGACGCACGACTGACGGAGCGTGCCTATCAGATGGGACTGGCCAACGGTGAGCGCTATCAGTACTGGCTGAAAAAGAAGGCATCCATCGAACGGATAGAGTCGTTCTGCAAGACTTTCCCCATCAAAGCAAAGGAGGTCAACGGAGCATTGTCGGCACTCGGCACTACCCCACTCCAGTTTGGTGTGAAGCTGGAAGAGCTGATTGCTCGTCCACAGCTGAACTTCCACAACCTACAGGAAATCATTCCTGAACTGAAAGAACTCTTCGACACCATCGACGACCGGCGCGAAGAAATCATCGAGGCAGCTGAAATCAGAATCAAGTATCGCGGCTACATAGAGCGCGAGCGACAGGTGGCCGAGAAGATGCACCGTCTGGAGAACATCCGCATCCCTGCAAGCTATAACTACAACAGCATTCAGAGCCTTTCGACCGAAGCACGACAGAAGTTGACGGCCATACAACCCGCTACCCTCGCACAAGCCAGCAGAATACCTGGCGTAAGTCCAAGCGATATTAACGTGCTGCTGATATTGATGGGAAGATAATCTTAGTGAACAGATTTTCCAGTTAATAGTTAATAGTTAATAGTGAACAGTTAGGATTAGATTTGCTGATAGGAATAATCTAAGAGAAAAAAACAAACTGTAAAAAAAAGAAAGAGAAAAAAATGAAGGGAGAAGAAATAAAGGGAGAAGAAATAAAGGGAAAGTCTAATCCTAACTGTTCACTATTCACTGTTCACTATTCACTGAAAAAGCTGTTCACTATTCACCGATATTCGTTTCACGTGAAACAAAAAGATTTATGTAACCAATATAACTAATTGAAAATGAACAACAAAGTACTGTTAGACAATCTGCGTTGCATACCAGATTTTCCAAGGAAGGGAATCAACTTCCGCGACGTGACCACACTCTTCAAGAACGGAGAGTGCATGAAGATTATGCTCGACGAAATGTATGAGCTGTACAAGGACAAAGGCATCACCAAGATTGTGGGCATTGAGAGCCGTGGCTTCGTCATGGCATCAGCACTGGCCGGCAGACTGGGATGCGGTGTGGTGCTCGCACGCAAGCCGGGCAAACTGCCCGCCACGGTAGTCAAAGAATCGTTCTCAAAGGAGTATGGTGTGGACACCGTGGAGATGCACGTCGACTCCATCGATGAAAACGACGTAGTGCTGATTCACGACGACCTGCTGGCCACTGGCGGAACGGCCAAGGCAGTCTACAAACTGGTGAAGCTCTTCAACCCCAAAAAGGTGATGATGAACTTCATCATCGAAATCACCGACGAGGGACTGCACGGACGCGACCTGTTCGAGGGCATCGACCTCACCACCCTCATGATAGTTTAGCAACAAAGACAGCCTCTGAGCGCATGAACACTCAGAGGCTGTCTTCTAATAGTTCCACGTGAAACAAATAAGAGTATGACAAAGGAAGAAAACGAGCGCAGACTGGCTTATTTAAAAGGGATTGTGGCGCGACTGCCAGAGAAACCAGGCAGCTATCAGTACTACGATGAAAACCACGTTATCATCTACGTGGGCAAGGCAAAAAATCTGAAATCAAGAGTATCGTCGTACTTCCACACCGAAGTAGACCGTTTCAAGACAAAGGTACTGGTATCCAAGATTCACGACATCAGCTACACCGTCGTCAACACCGAAGAAGACGCACTTTTGCTCGAAAACTCGCTCATCAAGAAGTACAACCCACGCTACAACGTCCTGCTAAAGGACGGCAAGACCTACCCCAGCATCTGCATCACCAACGAGCCCTTCCCACGCATATTCAGAACACGCACCATCAACAAGAAGTGGGGTACCTACTACGGCCCCTACTCCCACATCGGTAGCATGAATGCAGTGCTGGAGCTAATCAACAAGCTCTACAAACCGCGCACCTGCCGACAGCTCATGACACGCAAGGACGTTCAGGAGAAGAAATACCAGGTGTGCCTGGAGTATCACATCAAGAACTGCAACGGCCCTTGCATCGACAAGCAGAGCTACGACGACTACCAGAAAAACATTGCCGCCGCACGCGAGATTCTGAAGGGCAACACCCGACAGATTCTGCGCGATCTGAGAGAAGAAATGCAGCAACTGGCCGAGGAACTGCGCTTCGAAGAGGCGGAGGAAAAGAAGCAGAAATACATGCTCATCGACTCGTTTGTTTCGAAGAGCGAGGTGGTCAGCCACACCATCAACGACGTGGACGTTTTCACCATCACCAACGACGAGAAGATAGCCTTCATCAACTACCTGCACGTGTCGAACGGCAGCATCAACCAGTCGTTCACTTTCGAGTTTAAAAAGAAACTGGCAGAGAGCGAAGAGGAGCTGCTTCAACTGGGCATCGTTGAGATGCGCGAGCGTTTCAAGAGCCACTCAAAGGAGATTATCGTGCCTTTCGAAATGAACTTAGAACTGGAGGGGGTGACCTTCACCATACCCCAGCGAGGCGACAAGAAAACACTGCTGGAACTATCGGAAATGAACGGAAAACAGTATAAGTTCGACCGTCTGAAACAGGCTGA
>CACXXD010000139.1 GCA_902771445.1 uncultured Prevotellaceae bacterium | reverse complement strand
ACAACAACGGGTTCCTGTTGTGCCTCTACAATCTGCTTGAGGCTCAGGATGCTTTCTACGGAACCTACGGACGTTCCGCCAAATTTCATGACTTTCATTCTACTTGCGCCCCCTTGGTCAGAGGGTAAGTGTCTGAACAAGCGAATTTCCATTCAGACGTTTTTTTTGTGTTAGTATCATAGAGGCCTGCGCTTGTTCAGCCCCCTACGTCCCCTGGCGTAGGGGACTAATTACCCCTTAACGGACGGGGTGTTAACTTTTCAAGGCGCAAAATTACGAAATTATTATTAAAATGGAGCAAATGGTGATAAAAAAACGCGCAACGGCGCGTTTTTCTATCTTCCATCTCCTGCCACCTTTCTATATTGTTCTAATAGCATGTCGACGCAGTGCTCTACAGAATACTTCTCTTTGATCTCATTGCGAAGCTTGGGTTGAAGATGATCTGCTTGAAGTGCAAGAGTGATAGACTTCCCTATGTCATCAACGCTATATGGGTCAACCAGCCAGGCGCTACCCTTCTCGTAATACTCTTTCGGCCCGCCCAGTCGGGTGATCACAATGTTGCAGCCATGCACGGCAGCCTCAAGTGCCACCAAGCCCACACCTTCGTTTAGGCTTGGCAGGGCAAACACCTTGGCACGGTTGTAAAGGTCGTACAGCTCTTCGTCGCTTACGAACCCTTTCACCTCGATGTTGGGGGAATTGCCAATCAGAGAGCGGAGCCGCGCCTCAGACTCAGCATTGCCCAGACTGCCGGCGAGCACCAGTCGGAACCCGAACTTTTGAGCGGCTGCTATCAGGCGAGCCACGTTTTTGCGCTCTTGCGTCATCGTGCCAGTAAACAGACAGAATGGTTCCTTCTTAATGCTTGCATCATAGTGTTCGGCACGAAAAGAAAGCGGCACCAACGCTATCTTGTCCTCAGCGATGCCATACTGACGTATGTAGTCGGCCTCGTAGTGTGTCCTTGCAAGAAACAGTTTCACCTCGTCTCTGTAGCAGCGAACGGCATAGTTGTGTGAGAACAGTCGCAACCGCTCGCAGCCCAGATAAGAAAACAGCCGATACTTCCACAAAGGTGTGTTGGAATCGATTACCGGCGAGAACACCACGCGGGGATTCATTCCGCTGCCCCAGTGTATCATCTCGTAGTTCCATAGGCCAAAGCCGAAGAAATGCACAATATCGTAGTTCTTCCATTGATAGCTCCCCCAAGGACTTATCATATCTACTTGATGCCCCCGACGGCGCAGTTCCTCGCACCATATCTCTGCCTGTTTTCGTGTTCCGTCTCCGCTGCCATTGTAACAGGCATCTGGCTTCATGACGTATGCTATTTTCATACCTGTGTCAATATGTCCGCCAAACACCCAGAATCGGACTGGTTAAACTGTTACTGCCATGACTACAAAAAATGGGGTATCTGGCTTCTGCATTGATTCGACTACAATTCGCTTATGGAAGTTTCTGATTGCCAAAAACAATGCGTCAGCGGTGCATTTTCAAGATGTAGTGCTCTGTCCCTATAGCCGCTCCGGCATCTTTCTGCGTCGGCTCGGCATCATGTAAGGTGATACAAAGGTACAACTTTTCTGCAAATACAGAGAAGTAATCTCGTAAAAAGTTTTAGAAACGAAAAAAAATATATGAATTATGAAAATTTCTGATAACTGAGCAGATGCTGACGTTCGTGTTTTGTCAAAATAATTCATAGAAAAAAGCACCTACGGAAAGTTGCATTCTGGAAACGATGAGCACATGCGGTCATGCCCTGCGGAAGACTCCGTTTTGAGATTGATATTGAATCATGGTGGGTTTACAGCCATATCAAACTGAGATATGACTTAGATCTGAACGTGACTAATGATGAAACTCAGTTTGATATGACTGCAAACCCACCATGATTCAATACTAATCACAGCACAAATGCGGTTGATGGTCTTTCAAAACTGTTCGAAACACGAATTTTTCGGAGCCAAAAACTGTTCGTTTTGCGAAGCCTTATTTGCAACCTACTGAATATCAATAGCATAGGTAACCCCTTCCAATACTCGCATATTTGCAAGCGACTTGGCATTTGCTGAATTCCACGCGATTCTCAGAGGGGTCATTGTAAAAATAATTCATATTTTCAAGATGGCTTTTTCATCTCTATAGAATCCTGTGCCATTGCTCTATGATTCGCTCTATGGAGAAGCGGCGAGCGATGGCAAAAGCCTCAGTCGACTTGTCGTGCCAGTCCAGCTGAGTGGCCGCGGTCAGCCGCTCGGCCAGTTGTTCAGTGTCGCCGTTGCGGAAGTAGATGCCGAACGACCCCATGATTTCCAGACTGGTGGGCAGGTCGCTCGACACAACGGGCAGTCCGTGGGCCATTGCCTCTACCAGCACCAGACCGAACCCCTCCCAGCGTGAGGAGAGCACGTAGACCTGTGCCTGACTGTAGTAGTCCTGAATGCGGTTGGTGAAGGGGTGGAGCAGAACGCGCTCTTGCAGTCCGTAGCCTGCAATCTTCTGTCGGTACAGTTCTTCTTCAGGCCCCTCGCCCACGATGTCGAGTACCCAGTCCTTGTTGGTCTCGGCAAACAGGCTGAAGGCATCGATGAGCAGGTCGAAGCCCTTGTGCCGGTGGGAGAAGCGACCCACGGCCAGGAACCGCTTGCTGTTGCCCTGCGAGGCAGTGCCGGGAACCAATGTCAGCGGGTTATAGATGACGGTGGGCCTGAAGGCCGGGTCGTATGCTTGATAGACGGCAGCATCGTGCTCGCAGAGCACCACTGTGTGGTCCAACTTGCGGAACTGATAGACATAATGCCGCTGTCGGTCGGGGCCAATATATAAAGAGGTCGGCCCGAAGAGTGCTTCAAACGAGTTGTGAATCCACCCGATGCACCTGCAACCATCTAAGTGAGGCCTGACGGTGGCCAGTCGCGTAGCCAGCGGAGCATGCACCCCCACGATGGCGTCGTAGTGGCCTTGACGAAGCTCACGGATGAGTGCATTTCGCAAAGGTGAGGGGAACGAGCTGCGGGCATACAGGTCGGATGTCCACTGTGATGTAGGCTGGTATTTCCGGTAGAAAGCACTGTAGGCCTTGCAAAACAACGTGTGCAGTCGGCCTACCTTTGGATAACTGAAAAAACGGAACTCTATCTTGGCCTCGTCAAGCCCATAGAGCGTGAGGTCCTGCTGTCCGGGATCGTCGAAAGTTACGATTGTCACGTGGCAGTTTCGGGCCAGCTCCTTGGCTATGACTGCCGTGACTCTTTGTACTCCGCCGATGGAGAAAACAGAGTCCATCAAAAAGCATATTTTTTTCATAATTGCCTACAAAAATACAATAAAATTTTGATTGTTTCAAAAAATGTAGTACTTTTGTCGTATAAAACGCTTACAAAATGTCTACTCCTATGAAAGACCTACAATTGGAACAACATAGCATGGAGAAAACAAAGAAATGAAAATACTATTCTTAGTCTATCATGGCTTCTCTGATGTGAGCGGCATTTCGAAGAAGATTCACTATCAGGTGAAGGGACTGCGCGAAAACGGGCATGAGGTTCACCTTTGCTCCTACGGGTTTGCAGAGAACGGTCATCGCTGTCGGTACATCGACGATGAGGTGCTGGCCGACTATGGAACGGGCATGATGGCCGGCTTGCGCCAGCGAACAGAGTATGACCGCTTGTACGACTATTGCAAGCTCAACGGCATAGAGCTTGTCTATGCCCGATGCTTCCAGAATGCCAATCCCTGGCTCATCCGTTTCTTTCGTCGTCTGAAGGAACTGGGCATTCATGCCGTGACGGAGATTCCCACCTATCCCTACGACCAGGAGTTTGTGGGCTTTGGCTGGAAAGCCAGATGGGGACTGAAGATCGACCAGCTGTTCCGCAACCAGCTGGCCCGGCAGATGGATGCGATGGTGACCTTCAGCGATGCCGACAAGATATTTGGCCGGCGCACCATCCGTATCAGCAATGGAGTGGATTTCGATAGTATTCCGCTTCACACGGCAGAAAACCGCAATACACCTTCGCTCAACCTGATAGGCGTGGCCGAAGTTCACTATTGGCATGGCTTCGACCGTCTGATTGCCGGAATCGGAGAGTATTACAAGAAGGGAGGAAAAAGAGACGTTCGTTTCCATATAGTAGGTGGAGTGGCCGACAGCGAGATGCATGACTCCATGCATGCCAAGGGATTTGCTGAGCTAATCGAGAAATATGGCATTGCAGGTCATGTGGTTTTCCATGGCCAGTTGTTCGGACGGCAGCTCGACGACGTGTTCAATCAGTGCCAGTTTGCCATTGGTTCTCTGGGGCGCCATCGCAGTGGTATCTCTGTCATCAAGACATTGAAGAATCGCGAGTATGCCACTCGTGGCATACCTTTTATATATAGTGAGCACGACAGCGATTTCGACCACCAGCCCTATGTGGTGAAGGCACTCGCCGACGAATCTCCCATCGACATTCAGCAGATCATTGATTATATGGACAGGTTCACCATGCAGCCTGCTGAAATCAGAAAGACGGTGGAACATCTTACTTGGAAGATTCAGATGCAGCGGGTGATTGATGAGCTGTAGTCAGATGATATATTGTTAACAGCTGAGCTTATATGAAATTAGTATATATTTATTCGGAAATAACCATCAAGGGTGGGACCGACAAGGTAATAGTCGCCAAGGCAAATTACTTTGTCCGTCACGGATATGAGGTGACCGTTATCACGGAGGCTCAAATGGGACGAGCGCTTGCCTTTCCTCTGGATCCGAGGGTTAAGCACATTGACATGGGGCTGGATTTTAACAGCCAGTACGCTTGCGGCATGCTGAAACGTGCATATATCTATAAGTCATTAATGTGCAAATACCGTCGGCGGCTGACTCAGGTGTTGCAGGAGGAGAAAGCCGACATCGTCATCACGACCGTGGGCCGTGGGCTTGATTTTGTTACCGATATTCACGACGGAAGCAGGAAAATAGCCGAGGCGCATACCACCAAAGCCCATCTGCGCAGTCTGCATCTCATGGAGCAGCGAGGCGGCTTTTACAGGCTCATGGCCAAATATATGCGTAGGAAAATGTGCCGGAAGGTTGCTCAGCTGGATGCCATTGTCTTGCTGACCGATCAAGATGCGGCCAATTGGTCGGAGGCAAAGCGCACGGTGGTCATCCCCAATTCGCTGCCTTCTTTCCCTTCGGCAAGTGCCGCACTGCAAAACAAGAGGGTGATCATGGTGGGGCGTTATAACGACGCCAAGGGTTACGACTATCTGATACCTGCCTGGGAAAAGGTGCACCAGCGGCATCCAGACTGGGTGTTGGATGTATATGGCTCGGGCGAGTTGCACGATCAGGTCGTCGGCTGGATAGCGGAAAGGCATTTGGAAAAGTCTATAGTCTTGCATGAGCCGACGAGCGAAATCATGGAGAAGTATATGGAAAGCTCCATCTGTGTGTTGAGCTCTCGTTACGAAGGCTTTTCAATGGTATTGGTCGAGGCCATGTCTTGTGGTGTTCCTTGTGTGTCGTTCGACTGTCCGCACGGTCCTCGTACCATTATAGCAAATGGAGAGGATGGATTGCTGGTCGACTATCTCAATGTAGATGCCTTGGCTGACGGACTTTGCAAGTTGATGGAAGACGAGAAGCTGCGCATGCGCTTAGGTGAGAATGCACGGAAGAGCGTGCTGCGCTATTCGGAGGAACGCGTCATGGGGCTATGGACAAATCTGTTCAATTCTCTGGTTCGGTAAGAATATTGTCGAAAAGCATCTTGGATTAATAAGCGCGAAAAATCATGAAGATACTATTTGTCCACGACATACTGGCGCTTTGGGGAGGAGTGGAACGTGTCATTTCTGAAAAGCTGAACTATTTTGCAAGAGAGTTTGGCTACGAAGTCCATGTCGTCACCACCAACCAAGGAGAGCACCCACTTTCTTTTCCTCTGGAAAAAGGGGTAAGCCATGAAGACTTGCATATTCAGTCGCATCTTCAGTACCGCTATTCGGGATTGAAACGCTACTGGATACGCTATTGCAAAAACAGACTGCTGAAAAACAGACTGAAGGCGAAAATAGAGGAAATCAATCCCGATATTGTCATAGGTACCACGGCGGTTTACATGCCTTTGCTGATTCAGCTTCGCGGAAATTACAAGCTTGTAGCCGAGTCGCATTCGGGATTCGACCATGTGAAGGAATTTGAGTCAGCGACTTGGTGGCAAAAACTCGAGATGAATCATTTGCGGACTTTGTTGGGCAAGACAGACGTGTTGGTGTCGTTGACGGAATCGGATGCCTCCAAGTGGAGAACGGTGCACCCTCGCGTCGAGGTGATTCCCAACATCGTTCATCTGAACCAGACAGGGCGATACAGTAAGGTGGAGGAGAAAAGGGCCGTCTTTGTGGGTCGCTTCGGTAAGCAGAAAGGCATACATGACTTGCTGGCGGTATGGGCTATGGTTCATCAGCGGCATCCCGACTGGGTGCTTGACATGTATGGCGAAGGCGAGTGGCTGGAGATGTTCAAGAAAAAGATTGATGCGCTCAATGCCAATATCGTCGTACATAAGCCTACTTCGGAAATCATGGATAAGTATCGCGAGAGTTCCATGTTGCTGTTGACCTCGCTTTGGGAACCTTTCGGCCTGGTCGTTCCAGAGGCCATGAGCTGCGGATTGCCCGTAGTGTCCTTCGAGGCCGACGGCCCTTGTAGCATCATCAGCGATGGGCAAGACGGCTTTGTTGTGAAGGACAGGAACGTTGAGGAGTTTGCCAACCGCGTGTGCCAGCTGATTGAGGACAAGGAACTGCGTCAGCGCATGGGGCGGCAGGCAGTTAGCTCTTCGCAACGATTCACGCAAGAGGCCATCATGCCTATGTGGAAAAATTTGTTTGAGAAATTAACGAGAAAGTAAGATATGGCAAGCTGGTATGAGAAATACATGACTGTCTATGGCAAACCGTTCAGCGAAGTGCCACAGCATGTGATAGACGAGACACGAGAGCGATTGGCTGCTCTGCAGAGTGAGGAGCCGTTGGCGAGCATCGTTATTATCGGCTATAACGAGGAAACACATTTGCAGGCCTGTCTGTGGGCCATCAGTGAGATAAAATGCAAGTATCCCGTGGAGATAATAGGCGTAGACAATGACTCGAAAGACCGCACGGCTGAG
>CACXXD010000138.1 GCA_902771445.1 uncultured Prevotellaceae bacterium | reverse complement strand
TCCTACGACTGCTGCCGAGGCTGTCGCTGCTTTGCAGACTATCCTCGTTGGCGAGTATAATTATGTGAAGGAAAACTACAACTCCAATGCTGCCGAAACCTATGGCATGACCATTGACAAGTGGATTGGTACAGCCACATCTGGTGGAAAGGATGATACTCCTCAGACCAATAGCAACGAGAAGTGGGGCAATGCTGCCACTACCTACTATGAGCAAGGTAAGAATGGATGGGGTAGCTCAGCATGGACACTGAACTACAGCATCACCAAGACACTGCCTGCCGGTGAGTATGTACTGAAGATTGCCGCACGTGCTTCTGAGGGTACTACAGCACAGCTGAAGGCTACTGTTGGTGAAGAAACCATTACGGAGAATCTGCCTAACGTGAGTGCTACGGGCAAAGGTATCACTACCAGTGGTGTAGCTTCGTTTGATGAGGGTGAGTTTGCTAACAATAACAATGGCTATGGTTGGCAGTGGCGCTACCTGATCGTTAAACTCGATGAAGAAAAGGAAGTGACCTTCCAGATTGATGCTTCGGCCAATTCGTATAATCAGTGGTGCTCATTCGGCGATGTGGCTATTATCTCGACTGTTAACGTTTCGGAATTGACAGCAGCCTATAACAACTTTGAGATGAAGACGCTGGGCTTCCAGGAGAATGAGTATGCTCCTTATCAGAATGCTGAGCTTCTGAGTGCTTACAGTCAGGCCAAGGCCATTGTTGAAGGTGAGGCTGAGCCTGATACACAGGAAGGTGTAAATGCTCTGACCGCTACTCTGAAAGCTGCTGCATGGACGGTAAACACTGAGGATGTGGATGCTATCTTTAATGGTAACTTTGCTGAGGAACTGAAAGGCTGGAAACGTACCAATAACTGGGGACAGACGCAGACTGGTCTTGAGGGTGACTATGCTACGGCTTACTACAACCAGCCTGGTTCGCTTGTCTATGGTGAGACTGGTGTCTACACCATGCCGCTTGCTGGCAACACCGCGTACAAGCTGACATTTGCCTATCGTTCGCATGAGGATGATTCAAACAAAAATGTGACAGTATCTGTACTCAATGGCGAGGACGGACTGGCTGCCACTCAATTAGAGGGTAATGCTTCTATAACTGAATGGAAGACTGGTGTCAAGGTGTTCAAGACTGGTGCCGCTGGCAACTATGTGCTTACGCTGGCTAACAATGGTAACACTTGGATGACGGGTGTATCTATCGTCAAGGCAGAGATTGAGAACATCACCATTGCTGAGAATGCCGACTACACTCCTGCTGAGGCTTATGCCAACGTGACCTTCAAGCGCACGGTGGTGGAAGGCTGGAACGGAATGGTGCTGCCCTTCGATGCTACTGTCGCTGAGGTGGAGAGCGCATTTGGTGCAACAGCTGTGAAGGACTTCGCAGGCATCGCTTACGATGAGGCCAAGGGCGTGACCCTGAAGTTCCAGGATGCTACTGAGGTGAAGGCTGGCCGTCCGTTCATGATGAAGGCTGCCACTGGCACAAGCTATACCTTCAATCGCGTGGTGCTGCCTGCAACGGGCTTGCAGAACATCGAAATGGTTGATGAGACGAACAGCAATGTGAAGTACACCATGAAGGGTACTTACGCTGCTACGACCGACCTGAGCGATGTGAACTTTGCTCTGATCAACGGCAATAACTTCTTCTATCACACTGCCGGTGTGAATAGTTCGAGCGCTAAGGCCTTCCGTGCTTACTTCGAGAACAACTCTACCGAGCCTGCCAGCGCACGCGTGTCGTTCGACTTCGGTGACGACGAGACGACTGGTATCGAGGAGATTCGCCAGAATGCCGCTGCCAACGGTCAGTACTATGACCTGCAGGGCCGCAAGGTTCAGAACCTGAACAAGAAGGGTGTCTACCTGCTGAACGGCAAGAAGGTGACGGTGAAGTAAGTGAGTGCAACTTTTTTCTTAGAACTTTTAAAACAAGACGTTTATGAAAAAGACATATATTAGTCCAATGGTAGTGGTGACCCAGGTGGTCACCAACTACCACCTCTGCTTTGGCTCGTTGAGTAAAGAAAAGGCTGTAGAGGGTCTTGACGAGAATCTGGTGGATGGCGGCAACAATCCTGGTAGCTTCTCGCGTCGCAACGACCGTTGGGAAGACGAAGAAGAGGATGACGTTCGGTGGTAATCTGCTGAGCAAACTATAACAGACGACAGCGACAGTGTTTTCAATGGCACTGTCGTTGTTTTTTTGACCTGTTGCGGTTTCGTTTAGAACAAGTGATTTCATCCCGATTGATTTCAACGCAACGCATGTTAATTTTCACATTGTTATATATGGGATGAATTGTTTTTTTTGTATCTTTGCACAAAATTTATAAATTGTATTGAATCTATGCGACGTGTAATAGGTATTGGCGAGACAGTTCTCGACATTATATTCAAGGGCGAAAAGCCACTTCAGGCCGTTCCGGGCGGTTCGGCCTTCAACGCAATCATCTCACTGGGTAGGGCCGGTCTGCCCGCATCTTTCATCAGCGAGACAGGCAACGACCGCGTGGGCCTGTGGGTGAAGCGCTTCCTGCGCGAAAACGGGGTCGACGACAAGGGCGTGTGCGTGTTTCCCGACTCAAAGTCGCCCATCTCACTGGCATTCCTCGACGAGAGCAACAATGCCGACTATCTGTTCTACAAGGATCATCCGCACGACCAGCTCGACTTTGTCTACCCTGAGGTGAACGAGAGCGACGTGGTGGTGTTCGGCTCGTTCTTCGCCATCAACCCGGTGGTGCGCCCTCAGGTGGCCGGGTTCCTGGAGTATGCCCACAAGCACGGGGCTATTCTGTACTACGACCTGAACTACCGTGCCTCTCACAAGAGCGACCTGCTGCGCGTGACGCCCAACATCATTGAGAACCTGGAGCTGGCCGACATCGTGCGCGGCTCAAACGAGGACTTCGAGGTGATGTATCGCAAGAACAATGCCGATGCGGTCTATCGCTCCGAAATATCGTTCTACACCAAGAAGTTCATCTACACGCAGGGCAGCCGTCCCATCGAGCTGAGGGCCGAAGGGGGCTTTGCCAAGCAGTATGAGGTGCCGCAACTGGAACAGGTGGTGAGCACCATCGGTGCAGGCGACAACTTCAATGCGGGCATCGTCTACGGTCTGTTCAAGAACGGCATCATGCGCGAGGACATAGACCACGGACTGACCGAACGGCAGTGGGACGCGCTGATAGACTGCGGCATGCGCTTTTCGGGCAATGTGTGCCAAAGTCTGAGCAACTACATCAGCGAGGACTTCGGACAGCAAATGAAGGTTTTGATGAGTGAAAACTAAATAATATAAAAAAACAAGTATGAAAGAGATTAGCAATAAGATTTTCTATGTGGGCGTTAACGACCGTAACAAGACTCTCTTCGAGGGTCTTTGGCCCTTGCCCAACGGTGTGAGCTACAATGCCTATCTGATAGTCGACGAGAAGGTGTGCCTGATCGACACGGTAGAGGTGGACTTCTTCATGCCTTTCTTAGAGAACATCCGCGAGGTGATCGGCGAACGTCCTATCGACTATGTGGTGGTGAACCACATGGAGCCCGACCACAGCGGTTCGCTGGCTCTGTTGCGCCAGTTCTATCCCAACATCGAGATCATTGGCAACAAGAAGACGTTCGACATGATGGCCGGCTTCTACCATCTGACCACGGGACTGAAGGAGGTGAAGAACGGCGACACCCTCTCGCTGGGCAGTCATGAGCTCCAGTTCGTGCTCACGCCAATGGTACACTGGCCCGAGACGATGATGACACTGGCGGCCCCCCTTTCGTCACCCGAGGGGGACACAATAGCCCCAAGTACAAAAACTATAGAAGCCCCCTCGGGGGCAGTAGGGGGGGCCAGTACCCTTCTCTTCTCTGGTGATGCTTTCGGCTGCTTTGGTGCGCTCAACGGTGCTTACGTCGACGATCAGATGAACTGCGACACGTTCTGGCTGGAGATGGTGCGCTACTACTCGAACATCGTGGGCAAGTATGGCACACCCGTGCAGATGGCACTGAAGAAACTGGCCGGCGTGCAGGTCGACTATATCTGCTCTACCCACGGCCCTGTGTGGCACGAGCATGTGCAGAAGGTCATCGGCATCTACGACCGTCTGAGCAAGTACGAGGCCGAGCCGGGTCTGGTCATCTGCTATGGCACGATGTATGGCAACACCGAGCGTGCCGCCGAGGTGATTGCCCGCGCTGCCGCCCAGGCCGGACTGAAGAACATCGTGATGTACAACGTGTCGAAGACGCATCACAGCTACATCATCCGCGACCTCTTCCGCTATCGTGGCCTGATTGTGGGTGCTCCCACCTACAACACGGGTCTGTACCACGAGATGAACGTGCTGCTCGACGAGCTGTCGCAGAAGGACATCAAGGGCCGTCTGTTCGGCTGGTTCGGTTCGTTCAGCTGGGCTTCGAAGGCCGTGAGCGAAATCAAGCGCTGGAACGACGAGAAGCTGAAGTACGAGCAGGTGGGCGAGCCTGTGGAGATCAAACAGGCCCTGAACGACGACACCATCGCCCGCTGCGAGGCCCTCGGTAGAGAGATGGCCGCTGCGCTGATGAAGTAGTCATGTTTTTTTGATAAATTTTTGTCGGAAAACAGCTTTTGCCGCAATTGATATTAAATCATGCTGGGTTTAAAGCCAAATCATGCTGAGATTTAAGTCATATCACGACGTGATTCAAGTCATATCTCAGTTTGATTTGGCTTTAAACCCAGCATGATTTAAGCCTGATTTCAATCTTCAATTTTCAATCTTCAATTTTTCTTCGATTTCTTCGAGCGAGCTGACGATGTGGAGATAGGAGTGCCAGTCCTTGCGGGTGACACCCTTGGTGTGCAGGTCGTCGAGACAGGCGATGAGGGAATCCCAGAAGCCCTTCATGTTGTAGAGGAAGATGGGCTTGTGATGGTAGTCGAGCGTGGTGGCCGCCAGCACGGTGAAGAACTCGTCGAGTGTGCCGATGCCGCCCGGCATCACGATGAAGGCATCGGCCTGCGCCATCATGAGCGACTTGCGGTCAGAGAGGTCTTCGGTGGGAATGTGAACGTCGATCCACTTGCTGAGCCTCCCCATCTCCTCGATGCGACGCGGCACCACGCCGATGACCAATGCGCCGGCCTGCTTGGCCGCCTTGCTGACGCTGTGCATCAGTCCGGCGTCGTGGCCTCCAAAGATGATAGAATGGCCGTTCTGAGCGGCCCACTGGCCCAGTTCGCGGGCTTTCTGGAAGAAATCGGGGTCAATCTGCTGATTGGCCGAACAGAAGATACACAGTTTCATTTTGCTGAAAGGTTATTTTGTTTTGCGCAAAAATACAAATTATTTTTCAATCTTGGACGCGAATTATTTTATTTTACTTGTTTCTTTGCAAAAAATTGCATATCTTTGCAAAAAGAGAGGATAACGGCCTCGCAGTAGCCGTAAAAAGAAGAAATAATATAAAAATCAACCTGATGAGGACATTTGAAGAACTGGGCGTTTGTGAAGAGATACGCCGCGCCATCGAAGAAATGGGATTTGTGCAGCCCATGCCTGTGCAAGAGGAAGTAATACCCACACTGCTGGAGAGCAGGCGCGACACCATCGCCCTGGCCCAGACCGGCACGGGCAAGACGGCTGCCTTCGGCATTCCGCTGTTGCAGCGCATCGACACCACCCGGCGCAACACGCAGGCACTGGTGCTGAGCCCCACACGCGAGCTGTGCCTGCAGATAGCCGACGACCTGCGCGACTTTTCGAAGTACATGGAGGGCATTCACGTCGAGGCCGTCTATGGCGGTGCTGCCATCGAGCCGCAGATGCGTGCGCTGCGCAAGGGCATCCAGATCATCGTGGCCACGCCGGGCCGACTGATCGACCTGAAGAACCGCGGCTATGCACAGCTCGACGAGGTGTGCAACATCGTGCTCGACGAGGCCGACGAGATGCTGAACATGGGCTTCTCCGACTCCATCAACGAGATTTTCGAGTCGCTGCCCGAAGAGCACAACACGCTCATGTTCTCGGCCACCATGAGCCGCGAGGTGGAGCGCGTGGCCAAGGACTATCTGAAGGACCATCAGGAAATCGTGGTGGGCAGTCGCAACGAGGGAGCCGAGAACGTAAACCATATTTATTATATGGTGCAGGCCAAGGACAAGTATCTGGCACTGAAGCGCATCGTGGACTACAACCCCCGCATCTTCGCCATCATCTTCTGCCGCACCAAGCTGGAGACGCAGGAGATAGCCGACAAGCTGATCAAGGACGGCTATAACGCCGAGGCACTGCACGGCGACCTGTCGCAGCAGCAGCGCGACCTGACCATGCAGAAGTTCCGCCAGCACCTGACGCAGTTGCTCGTGGCAACCGACGTTGCCGCCCGTGGACTGGACGTCGACGACCTGACCCACGTCATCAACTTCGGTCTGCCCGACGACATCGAGAACTACACCCATCGCTCCGGGCGAACGGGTCGTGCCGGAAAGAAAGGCACCAGCATCAGCATCGTACACTCGAAGGAGAAGCACAAGATCCGGAATATTGAGAAGGAGATTGGCAAGAAGTTTGAGGAGGCCGAGATTCCGAAGGCCGAGGATATATGCAAGAAGCAGCTCTACAAGGTGATGGACCAGATAGTGAAGACCGACGTGGACGACGAGGAGATAGCTCCCTTCATGGACGACATCAACCGCTACTTTGAGTATATCGACAAGGAGGAAATCATCAAGAAGATCGTGTCGCTCGAGTTCGGCAAGTTTCTGGCCTACTATGCCGACGCACCAGAGATTGAGAAGGTGGAGGCCAAGAAAAAGACGGAGCGGGGCGAACGGCGCGACGACAAGGGAAAACGGCGCGAGGACAGAGGACAGAACGACCGCCAGAAGCGCATGAACAAGCCCGAACCCGGCTTCCACCGACTGTTCATCAACCTGGGCAAGCGCGACGGCTTCTACCCGGGCGAGCTGATGAAGACCCTGAACCGCTATGTGGGCGGCAGACAGGAGGTGGGCCACATCGACCTGCTGGACACCATCTCTTACTTCGAGGTGCCTGAGAAGGATGCCCGCAAGGTGATGACCCAGCTCAGCGGCATCCGCTTTCATGGGCGCATCGTGCGCTGCAACAGCGAGGACGACGACAACAAGCCCGAAAAGCGCGAAGCCCGTCAGCCAAGAGAGTCACGCAGGCGAAAGGAGCGAAAGAGGCGAAAGGAATGAAAGAGGCGAGCGACGCGACGGCGAGCAGCGTCGCAGGGGCGGCAAGCACGACGACTTTGTCCCGCAGAAAGGCAAAAACGACTGGCGCGACCTCATGCGCATAGCCACCGAGGATAACAAAAGAGGGCGCGGCAAAAGAGAACTGATAGGCGAAGAACCCGATTTCTCAGAAGAAGGATGGGCAAGAAGAAAGCCAAAGAAAAAGAAATAGGGTGTCTATCCATCGATGCATGAGATTAAATATTACAGACCCCACCCCTGATTCCTCCCCTTGATGGGAGGGGTCAGGGGTGGGGTCTGTAATCTACCTTATCTATTTGCGTATAAACTCAGACGGTGTGATGCCAAAATGTTTCTTGAACACACGGGTGAAATGCTGAGGATAGTCGAAGCCAAGCTGTTGACAGATGGCGAGTTAGCGGAAGTATTTCGTGTCAGCCCACGGGCATTAAGGGACTACCGAAACGATGGAATCTTACCCTATATACGCATGAAAGGCAACATCCTTTATCGTGAATCAGATATTGAAAAGGTTCTAATAAAAAATGAGTCCAAAACGCGATAAATTGTTCTTTATACAAATTCAAAGTTATCGAAATCTCAAAATTTTTATGCGATTCCGATAACTTTGAGTTTTTCCATGGGTCTAAAATGTTGGCATATCTCAAACGCAGTGAAAGAGAGTTCCTTCTTTCTTTGTGTGCAGACCTTTCTTCTGTTTGAAGAAGAAAAGTCCAGCACCAGTGCAGAGAGAAACAGCAAGAACAATCAGACCAACAATAAATCCCAAGATGCAGTAGGCAATGATGAAGCCAAGAATGGCACCGCCAACAGCGCAAGCTGCCCATGTGATGTAACGCCCTTGGATGCCCATGAACTCCAGAGGC
>CACXXD010000137.1 GCA_902771445.1 uncultured Prevotellaceae bacterium | reverse complement strand
CATGAAGATGTACAGTCGTCGCGGCTATGGCTCGTCGGAGTTGAACACCAACGATCTGGTGTGGAATGCCTCCCTCTCGCGTTCGTTCCTGAAGAGCCGTCTCACGGTTCGTCTCGAAGGCTTCGACCTGTTGGGCCAGCTTTCGTCGACCGTCATCTTCATCAATGGTCAGGGCCGCACGGAGACCGTCAGCAACACCCTCCCCCGCTATGCCATGCTGCACCTGAGCTATAAGCTGAATAAACAGCCAAAGAAGAAGTAGCAGCAGGAAAAAGCCCCTTGAAATCAATTGGGATGAAACTGAAACGAATAACAAGAATAATGATGCTTTCGGCGCAAGCCAATTATTCTTATTATTCCAATTCGTTTCAAATAGACTAAGCCAATTTCTTTATATTAGATTTCTTCCGTACAGCACGAAATGTTTTCCCGCAAACCACCAAAAGAAATCTGCCAAATCTTCGCGGGGAGCGGAGATTTGGCGGTCTTGCCGCTTAGTGGTACTTTTGTAGGTGGAAACGCGAAACAGGCGCCATTGTCCTACACGCAGAAAAGTGACTCTCTCTCTCTGGAAACGAATGCTGTTTACGGGGCCGAAAAATATGAATAATCTTTACAAAGACCCCTCTGAGAATCGCACGGAATTCACCAAACTGAAAGTCGCTTGCAAATATGCGAGTATTGGAAGGGGTTATACATATACCTGATTCACAGCGTGTTACGAAATTCAGTTTCGCAAAAAGAACAATTCTCACCATTAGGACATTCGTCTTTCGACCAACACTGAATGGCATTCTGCGGCCTTTGTGCCGAGATTAGTATTGAATCATGGTGGGTTTGCAGCCATATCAAACTGAGTTATGACTTGGAACAGAATGTAACTAATGCTAAAACTCAGTTTGATATGGCTGTAAACCCACTTTGATTCAATATCAATCTCAAGACAACGGCTTTGGCATGATGTGCGGGACAGCGCATCCTCGTTCTAGAATGCCACTTTCAGAAGTACCTTTTTTTTATGAATTATCTTGACAAAATAAAAAAGTAATCGTCTGAACAAATGAATTTATCCTACTTATTTCTTCACCGTTACTTAATCATTACTTAATACAGGAAAAACAAACAATAAATAAGGTAATCTCGCGTTATTTATTACGATATGAGAAAATATGTCCTAACCACCATAACATTCCTGTGCCTCGTTGTAGGCGCAGCAGCACAGGATTTCTTCAATCTGACGGCCAATGAGGTGAAGATCGACTCCATGCTGCCGTGCTTCACCCACCAAAGACCGCTGGGAGCCAACTATGCCGACTCTGTCTATGAGGTCAGCATTGAGTATCCTGAGTTTGTAGACATGTCACCCACCGACATCGCACGCTATCAGCGACTGACGGACAGCGAACTGCCCGAGATGCCCGTGGTACGGCAGACCGTGAGCATCTCGCGCAAGCAGGGCGTGCTCGACATCTCGTTTGTGCCGCTGGTGAAGCGCGACGGGCGCTATCAGAAGTTGGTGAGCTTCATGCTCAAGGTGCGCTCCGCTGCGGCATCCCATGCACGGGGCATGCGACGTGCGGCTTCGGCCAGTGAGCGCTATGCCGCCCATTCGGTGCTGGCCAGCGGGCGATGGGTGAAGATCAGCATCCCTGAGACGGGTGTCTATCAGCTGACCGACAACTTCATCCGTCGGGCGGGATTCTCCAATCCGTCGAAGGTGAAGCTCTACGGCTACGGCGGTGCCTTGCAGCCCGAGGCGCTGACGGGCGACTATCTCACGCAGACCGACGACCTGAAAGAGCTTCCGACCTACGAGGTCAATGGCCGACGACTGTTCTTCGGTGTGGGTCCCGTGAACTGGAACAAGGCAACCGACAAGCTGCGCACGCGCAACAACTATTCGACCGTGGGCTACTACTTCCTGACCCAAGGCGACGACGAGCCGGCCAAGATAGACGAGCAAACGTTCAAGGAATCGTTTGAACAGAACCCCTACTTCTATCACTCAATGGTGGAACCCGAGGAATACGCGTGGTATCATGGCGGGCGTAACCTCTATGGCCGCACTCCCTTGCTCATGAACACGCAGGTGGACTATGAGCTGGAGGCTGCGGGCAGCGAAGGCACGCTGTCGGTAGCCATGACCTACGACGGCTATTGTGCCGCCGACGTGCTGCTGAACGGCGAGGTGGTGGGCAGTCTGGAGGTGAGTGCCGAGACGGTGGCCAGTGGCGTCAGCTACTTCGGAGAGAAAACCACCTACAGCTCTGTGGCAACCTATACCTGGAACTTTCCTTGTTCGACGCTGAAGACGGGTATGAACACCGTATCGCTGAAGAAGACGTCGGGCATGCTGACCAAGATGCGACTGGACCACGTCACGCTCACACTGAACGACCCGAAGAGCGTAGCCGACCTGAACACAGGCACCTTTGCCGAACCGAAGATTCTGGGTGTGCTGACCAGTCAGGACCGTCATGCCGACACGGCTGTCGACATGATCATCATCATTCCCGCCTCATGCAAGTTGCTCGCACAGGCCGAACGGCTGAAGACCCTGCATGAGCAGAAAGACGGACTGAGCGTGCGCATCGTGCCTGCCGACGAGCTGTTCAACGAGTTCTCGAGCGGTACGCCCGATGCCAATGCCTATCGCCGCTATCTGAAGATGTTCTACGACCGTGCGTCGACCGAGACCGAGATACCCAAATACCTGTTGCTGCTGGGCGACGGTGCCTGGGACAACCGCATGCTGTGCACCGAGTGGGCTGGCAAGGATGCCGACGACTTTCTGCTGTGCTACGAGAGCGAGAATTCGTTCAGCAACGTCTATTGCTACGTCAGCGACGACTACTTCTGCCTGCTGGACGACAACGAGCGCATCGAAGACTTCATGGGCAAGCCCGACGTGGCCGTAGGACGCATCTCGGCCCGCACGGAAGAGGAGGCGAAGATTGCCGTAGACAAGATTGAGAGCTATCGCAACAACGAGCATGCCGGCACGTGGCAGAACCTGATTTGCTTCATGGGCGACGACGGCGACAACAACCAGCACATGGCGGCTGCCGACGAACTGGCCACGATGACCAACAGGCTCGACCCTGCCTTCAACATCAAGAAGATATACTGGGATGCCTACACACGCACCACGACGGCAACGGGCAACAGTTTTCCCGACGTGCGCCGACTGCTGAAGCAACAGATGCAGGAGGGAGCACTGGTGATGAACTACAGCGGTCACGGATCGGCCTACAGCATGTCGCACGAGATGGTGCTGCTGCTGGCCGACTTTGCCGAGCCTACTTCGCTGCGACTGCCGCTCTGGGTGACGGCCTCGTGCGACATCATGCCTTTCGACACGCATATTGACAACTTCGGCGAGAAAGCCATGTTCAACACCAAGGGCGGTGCCATCGCCTTCTTCGGCACCACGCGCACCGTATTCATGGAGCGCAACCTTTACATCAACCGTGCCTTCATGAAACATCTGCTGACGGTAGAGGACGGCAAGCGCATCTCGATGGCTGAGGCCGTGAGACGCGCCAAGTGTGAACTGGTGGAGAGCAGTACAGGAGGCGACCGCAGCGCCAACAAACTGAACTACTCGTTCCTGGGCGATCCGGCCCTGGCCCTGGCCGCACCCACCATCAAGGCTTCTGTCTCGACCATCAACGGTGTCGATGTGTCTTCGAAGTCGCTCATCCAGCTGAAGTCGGGCGAAAAGGTGACGGTGACAGGAACGGTCGACGGGCAAAGCTCGTTCAACGGCGTGGCATCGATCGTAGTGAGAGACGTGCAGGAGACAATCGTCTGCAAGATGAACAACTCCGACGTTGCCATGACCTATACCGACCGTCCCAATACGATATATAACGGTAGCGACAGCGTGCGCAACGGACAGTTCAGCATCACCTTCGTTGTGCCGCGTGACATCAGCTACAGCACGGCGTCGGGACAGATGCTGGTCTATGCCATCAACAACGAGAAGACGGTCTCTGCCCACGGTGTGGAGGAAGGCTTCATGATGAACGGAACAGCCGATACGGGCAACACCGAGGTGGGACCCTCTATCTATTGCTACCTGAACGACCGCTCGTTCGTGAACGGTGGAACGGTGAACAGCACACCTTATTTCTTTGCCGAGCTGACCGATGCCGACGGCATCAACGGTTCGGGCAACGGCATCGGACACGACATGGAACTGATCATCGACGGCGACATGTCGAAGACCTACATACTGAACAGCTATTTCCACTACGACTTTGGCGACTATACCAGTGGCACCGTGGGCTACAGCATCCCGGAACTGGCGGAGGGCAAGCACAAACTGCTGATGAGAGCCTGGGACGTGCTGAACAACTCGTCGACCGCCGAACTGGAGTTTCTGGTCGATCCGACACTTGAACCACAGCTGCTGAACATCGTGTGTGTGCGCAATCCGGCAAGGTCGAACACGAGGTTCCTCATCACCCACGACAGGATGGGCAGCGACATGAACGTGACGCTCGAGATATTCGATGCATCGGGGCGCGTCATCTGGCGAAAGAGCGAGAGAGGTGTGTCAACCGACTCGACATACGTGGTGGACTGGGACCTGACGGTCGACGGCGGCAGCCGACTGCACACGGGCCTCTATCTCTACCGCGTGCTGATCAGCTCGAACGGCAGCACCGAGGCTTCGGCAGCTCAGAAACTGATTGTTGTAGGCAATAATTAATTTTTTCGTGCGTTTAGAATAGAGTGATGAACAATAAAAACATAATAGCTCTTTTGCTTGTCGGAGCACTCAGCAGTGCCACTGCATGGGCTGAAGACGACAAGACGCAGACCTTCAATCCCGTTGAACATGCGGTCATCTCACAGACCATTGCGCCCGATGCACGCTCAGCCGGTCTGGGCGATGTGGGCTGTGCCACCGACCCTGACGTCAATTCGCAGGCATGGAACATTGCGAAGTATCCCTTCTGCATCAGCCGTGCAGGCGTGTCGCTCAACTACACACCGTGGCTGCGCCAGTTGGTCAACGACATCGACCTGGCTTATGTGGCCGGCTACTACCGCATAGGCGACTACGGAGCATTGTCGGGCTCGCTGCGCTACTTTTCGCTGGGCGAGGTTTACACCAGCCTGGATAGCGACGATCCGTCAATGACGGTGAAGCCCTACGAAATGTCGTTCGACGTGGGCTATTCGCGCATGCTGAGCGAAACGTTCTCAATGGGTGTGGCATTGCGCTGGATCTACAGTGACCTGCGCTACGACTACTCGGAAGACTCGAAGCCGGCTTCGGCCTTTGCCGCCGACCTGGGCCTATACTATAATAAATATGTGATGCTGGGCAATCGTGAGTGCCAGCTGGGTCTGGGCTTGTTTGCCAGCAACATAGGCAGCAAGATTTCTTATTACGGCGATGAGGAGAGCCAGTTTCTGCCGGCCAACCTGCGTCTGGGCTTCTCGCTCATGGTGCCAATCAACGAGTGGAACCGCTTCACTATTGCCGGCGATGCCAACAAACTGATGGTACCCACCGTGCCTAAGCAGGAGGTCGACGAGAACAACAGCGACTATCAGGACAGAGTGCGCAAACAGTATTCCGACGTGAGCAGCATCAGCGGCATCTTCAAGAGCTTCAGCGATGCGCCCGGCGGATTCAAGGAGGAGATGCAAGAGATTCAGTGGAGCCTCGGTGCCGAATACGTCTACAACGACCAGTTCTCTTTGCGTGCAGGCTATCACCACGAGTCTGAGGCGAAAGGCAACCGTAAGTATTTCACCGTCGGTGGCGGATTCCGCATGAGCGTGTTCTCGCTCGACGTGGGTTATGTCATCTCTACGGCGCAGAACAACCCGCTTGACCGCACGTTGCGCTTCACCCTGGCCTTCGACATGGACGGCATCAGAGACCTTTTCCGTAAATAAGTTTTTTCTCTTCTTCACAAATACAGGACGATATGAAAATAAGAGTTGGCTTCGGCTACGACGTTCATCAGCTGGTTGAAAATCGTGATCTATGGATGGGAGGCATCAAACTGGAACACAGCAAGGGTTTGCTGGGTCACAGTGATGCCGACGTGCTGATACATGCCATCTGCGATGCGCTGTTGGGAGCAGCCAACATGCGGGACATTGGCTATCATTTTCCCGACACATCGGCAGAGACCGATGGCATGGACAGCAAGATTATTCTGAAAAAAACAATTGAACTGATAGCGACAAAAGGCTATCGTCTGGGCAACATCGATGCTACCATCTGTGCCGAACGGCCTAAGATGAACCCACACATCCCTGCCATGAAGGAGTGCATGGCCGCTGTCATTGGCTGCGATGCGGACGACATCTCCATCAAGGCCACTACCACCGAACGCCTCGGCTTCACCGGACGCGAAGAAGGCATCTCTGCCTATGCCACAGTATTGATAGAGCGCGACTAAGTAATCGTTGCAAGATCTATTAAATAGAACCCACCACAAAAAAGTCCGCTGCAACTCTCGCGAGCAACAGCGGACAAGCCTATGTTTAACTAAAAATCCTTTTCAGTCAAAACAAATCTTCGGTTTTTTAGTTTCGATTCAGCTGCTGTCTCTCTCGACAGGCAGCTAAGAATCTACTTCTAAAACTTTAAACCTGTTATCCTACAGTTGAAAACTTTCTTTTACCAATAACTAAAAACCTAAAACTATAAATATTACTACTAACCTAAAACAATCTATTAACCTTTTGATGATGCAAAGGTACGCTGAAAATTTGAAACACACAATAGTTTTCACGGAAATAGTGTATAAAAGTCAATCATTCTTGATATAAATCAATACATTGTGTGCGGAAACAATGTGATAGTTTGATATTACATGATGAAAAAGGCTGCGAGAAAAGCATATTTCAGATTTATTTTGTACCTTTGCTCCATATTATGAGAGTACTGATTGTAAACACAAGCGAACGAGCCGGTGGGGCAGCTGTAGCTGCCAGCAGACTGATGGACGCGCTGAACAACAATGGCGTGAAGGCGAAGATGTTAGTGCGCGATCGCACCTCCGACAGTCTGACCGTCGTGGCATTGCCGCACAAGTCGCGGCTCAAGTGGTATTTCCTTTGGGAACGTCTGGTCATCTTCTTTTATTCTCATTTTTCCCGACGACATCTTTTCGATATAGATTTGGCCAACGTGGGTTGCGACATTACGCAGTTGCCGGAGTTCAAGGAGGCCGACGTGATTCATCTGCACTGGGTGAATCAGGGCATGCTTTCACTCGCAGGCATACGGAAAATACTGCGGTCGGGCAAGCCGGTGGTGTGGACCATGCACGATGTATGGCCTGCCACAGCCATTTGTCATCTCACGCTCAGCTGCCGACAGTTCAAGAGCCACTGCAAGTTTTGCGCCTATCTGCCCGGCGGTGGCGGCAAGAACGACTTGTCGTCGAAGATATGGGAGCGAAAGAAAAGACTGTATGACAGAGGCAACATCAGCTTCGTGGCTTGCAGCCGATGGCTGGAGAGCGAAGCAAAAAGCAGCGGTCTGCTGACGGGACAATATGTGACGAGCATACCAAACCCTATCGACACCCGCGTGTTCTGTCCAGGCAACAAGGCCGAGGCACGCGAGCAAGAGCATCTGCCTGCCGACAAGCATCTGCTGCTCTTTGTCTGCCAGCGGCTCACCAATCAGTACAAGGGCATGCAATATCTGATTGATGCCTGCCAGCAACTGTATCAGGAGCATCCGGAGATGCGCGAGACCATCGGAGTGGTCTTGCTGGGCGGACATGCCGACGAGCTGGCCCGACAGTTGCCTTTCCCCTCCTACCCGATGGGCTATGTGTCGGACGAGCACCGCATTGCGGACATCTACCGTGCAGTTGACATGTTCGTGCTGCCCTCGCTCTCAGAGAATCTGCCCAACACCATCATGGAGGCGATGGCCTGTGGCATTCCCTGTCTGGCCTTCCGCGTGGGCGGCATTCCCGAAGAGATAGACCATCTGAAGAATGGCTACGTGGCCAAGTATCAGGATGCAGACGACCTGGCACGCGGTATCCGTTGGCTGTTGTTCGAGGCCGATCGCCAGCAGCTCAGCCGACTTTGTGTGAACAAGGTGGCACAGAGCTATTCGCAGTCGAGTGTGGCCATGCGTTATATCGAGGTCTATCAGCATGCGCTGGCACAAAAACATTTCATGCTATGAAACGATTCTCCATCATCACGATTTCCTATAATGCAGAGGCGGTCATTGCCCGGACACTTGAGAGCGTGCTCAGCCAGACCTACGAGAAGGTGGAACACCTCATCATCGACGGGGCTTCGACCGACAAGACGCTGTCTATCGTTGAAGACTACAAACGGCGCAGCGATGCGTCGGGCATAGGCCACAAGGTGATCATCCAGTCGGAGCCTGACCACGGCATCTACGATGCCATGAACAAAGGACTGACTCAGGCTTTGGGAGACTATGTGCTCTATATGAATGCAGGCGATTTTTTCCCCAGTGCCGACACGCTTGAGCAGATTGCACGTAGCTGCAAGTTGAACGACTTGCCTTTCGAGCAGTTGCCTGCCGTGCTCTATGGCAATACCGACATCGTTGACAGCGAAGGCCACTACCTGCATCCCCGTCGTCTACAGCCGCCCGAACACCTCACGTGGCGCTCGTTCCGGCATGGCATGCTGGTCTGTCATCAGGCATTCTATGCCCGTACCGATATTGCCAAGAACCTGCAATACAACACAGAATATCGCTATTCTGCCGATGTAGACTGGTGCATTCGTGTGATGCGCGAAGGCGAGCGGGCCGGACTTCCTCTATATAATATAAATAAGGTGGTGGCTTGCTATACGGAGGAAGGAGCAACCACGCGCCATCACAAGGAATCGCTCAAAGAGCGCTTCCGCATCATGTGCCGCCACTATGGCTACCTGAGCACCGTGCTCATGCATCTCTGGTTCGTAATAAGGTCGATGAAGCAGAAAGGCTAACGAATGAGCTACTGCGTTTGCGCAGCCTGATTGGTAGGCTCACGACGAGTGTCCCAAAAATCAACAATGTAAATAACATTACCGTCAATGCGATAAACCATCTTATTTAGACCATTGACGGTAATACTACGGTAGGTAACAGGACGGTTGGAATACAATGGATCAACAGGCCCGATGTTAGGTTGGCTTACTATCAACTTTTCTGCTTCTCTAACCCTTTGTATGAAATCTTGCCTCGTTTTACGGCCAAACTTTTCATTGATGTAGCGAGCAACCTGCCGCATATCAGCTCTTGCCGTTGGATCCCATTTCACTTTCATACCGTAGCAAGCTGTTCCGTTTCAACATTTGAGGTAATCTTCCTGGCATTCTCTTCTGCATCTTCACATGCAAACTCTTCTTCCAATTCACGCCACACGTCTTCGGAATCAATAACATTGCCTGCGGCAATATTGGCCTCAGCCGCATCGAGCCGTGCATCCAACTCTTCCTGTGTGAAGGGACGAAGAGTGAAGTTCTCTTCTTCCATACTTCGCGACTTGTTAGGATTTCTTATGCTGTCAATAATAATTGATACCAGTTCCAATTTTTGGTTGTCATCCAAATTCTTCACCATTCCCCAGTAATAACTAATGGGGTGTGTCTGTGGTTTTCCCGTGATTGTTGTTGCCATAATCGTCGTCACTCTTGGTTTGATGGTGCAAATATAGTGTTTTTTGACGACATTTGCATGATTTCACTGTTTTTTTACGATTACTTAGCAACAATTCTTTAGGAATGCGGGGCGATTTCCCCCCACATTCTAATCGTGTCTCACCCACTGTTTCAGCTACCAAGGAAAAGGAAGAAGAGCAATCAGCTTTGCCAGTAGCCAGAACATGAGGACGATGATGGCCAGAAACAGCAGGATGAAGAGAGCCGACTGCCATGCCTTGCGGTTCACCTCCTTGATGATGCGCTCGTCGCCATCGACAAAGCCCTGCACCAGTTTCATGTTCTGCGTGTTGGCATGGTGGAAGAGGTCGATGATGTCGCCCACGAAGAACGGTATCATGCCCAGCAGCACATCGCGCACGGCATTGTTCACGACGGCCAATGTCAGCGGCACACTCTTCACAACACGCATGGCAAAATAGACGAACGGCAGGGCGCTCAGCAGCGCAATGGCATCGCCCCAACCGGGAATGAGCCCGATGAGTGCATCGAGGTAGTAGCGATCCATGTAGTTCGTGACGTGTCCCATAGCCTGATAGACCTTGTTATCCATCAGTCTTTGGCGTCGCATCAGTCGTTTCTCTTCTTTGTTCATATCGGCTGACAAAGTTACTCAATTTATTTCATTGTCGGTGCTACCACTGCCAGTTTTTTAGCTGTCAATTGTCGCCAGAATGTACGAAGATAGTGGAAAAATGGCAAAAAAATGTTGTGAGCAAACAAAAAAGCGACGGAAGTAAGTCGGAGTTCGCGAAATTGTAGTAACTTTGCAGTGTCACATTTTATATAATTAAACTAGTAACTATTATGAGAAAGATGATTCTGAGTGCCATCGTAGCGATGGCAACCATGTGTTTCACGACAACGGTCAGCGCACAGGAAGACAATCAAAAGGGACAGGCCAAGGAGTGCTGTGCCAAGAAATGCGACGGCCAGCAGGCCAGCGGTTGCAAGAAGTGTACAGAGTGCAAGTCGACCTGTTCGGATACGAACTGTGAGAACTGCTCGCACAAGGGCAATTGCAAGCACAACTGCGGCAAGGGCGAAGGCTGCTGCAAAAGCAAGAGCGAAGGCTGCTGCAAAAGCAAGAGCGAAGGCTGCGGACAGGAGAAAGGCTGTGGCAAGATGATGAAGTGCGACAGCGTGAAGTTGAAGAAAGGTCCCATGAAACTGGGTACTGCCGAGAAAGCTGCCTCGAAGGCAAAGGCCAGAGAGAAGGCCAAGGTGACAAGAACCGCTGGCCAGCAAGCAGAAGCAAGCGAAAAGGTTGTGAAGCAATAACCGAAATGCCAGTATGCGCAGTACGTTTGCACTGACATTGCTGGAATGGTTCCGTGATAATGGTCGCGAGCTGCCGTGGCGCAGTACTCGCGACCCTTATGCTATATGGCTGAGCGAAATCATCTTGCAGCAGACACGCGTGCAACAAGGCTGGGACTACTGGCAGCGATTCATGCGGCGATGGCCCACGGTGGAGCAACTGGCTGCTGCCACTGAGGATGAGGTGCTGCGCGAATGGCAGGGACTGGGCTACTACTCACGGGCTCGCAATCTGCATTTTGCCGCCCGGCAGATTGTTGAGATGGGCGGCTTTCCGCACACCTACGAACAGATTCGCCTGCTGAAAGGAGTGGGCGACTATACCGCAGCGGCCATCGGCTCGATGGCTTTCGACCTGCCAACCGCTGTTGTCGACGGCAATGTCTACCGCGTGCTGGCCCGCCATTTCGGCATCTCCACCCCCATCAATTCAACTGAAGGAAAAAAGGAGTTCGCCCTGCTGGCACAGCAGTTGTTGCCCGAAGGCGAGGCAGCGGCCTACAATCAGGCCATCATGGACTTTGGTGCCATCCAGTGTACCCCACAGTCGCCTCGCTGTCTGTTCTGCCCCTTGCAGGAGTCGTGTGTGGCCCTGCGCGAAGGCAAGGTCGACGAGCTGCCCGTCAAGCTTCGCAAACTGGTGGTCAAGGAGCGCCGACTGAGCTATATATATATAAGGTGCAAGGGTTATACCGCCATTCGCCGACGTGGCGAGGGCGACATCTGGCAAGGGTTGTGGGAGCCTGTAGACACGAGCGATTTCATGCCCACGGAACCACCGTTGCTATTGAAAAAGGATGTGAAACACGTGCTCACCCATCGTGTGTTGCTCTGCGACTTCTATTACTATTCCACAGAGCAACGCCCCTCATTGCCCGAGGGGTATATCTGGGTGAAAGGAGAGGAGCTTGGGCAGTATGCACTTCCCCGATTGATTGAGATTTTGTTCCAGTCGCTTCCCGACTGATGCTCTACTGCTTTGCCACTTGTTCAATGAATTCGCTGGGCTGCAGTCCGAATTCCTTTTTGAAGCAGGTAGAGAAATACTTTGGATCCTTGAATCCCACTTTGTAGGCCAGGTCGCTGACGCGCAAGTCGGGCTGCGTCTGAGCCAGCCGTTTGGCTTCCTTCATGCGGATGTTGCGGATGAAGGCCGACACGTTCATACCCGTAATGGAGCGCAGTTTGTTGTAGAGCGTCGAGGCACTCGTGCTCATGTCGCTGGCGAAGGCCTCGCGGTCGAAGTCGGAGTCGTCCAAGTGGTTGTAGACACAGTCGATGGCTTTCTTCAGGAACAGCTCGTCGGCAGTGGGCGAAGGCATCTTGGCCTTCTGTCGGCTCTCCTCCACCGTGCTTGCCTTGAACTCGCGTCTGATTCGCTTGCGATTCTCAATGATGTTGGTGATGCGCAACTTCAGGTCGCGCATCTTGAACGGCTTCGTGATGTAGTCATCGGCCCCGAGCAGCATCGATTGCTTTCGGTCGCTCTCCTGTGTCTTGGCCGTCAGCAGGATGATGGGCAGATGGCTCGTGTTCGGATCCTCCTTGATGTGCCTTGTCAGTTCGTTGCCGTCCATTTCGGGCATCATGACGTCCGAGATGATCAGGTCGAGGTCGGTCTTGGCCACTACCTCCAGAGCCTCGCGTCCGTTTTGTGCCGTCGAGATGTAGTATTCGTGCTTCAGCAGATTGTACATCAGCATGAGCAGTTCGATGTTGTCTTCCACCAGCAAGATGCGATAGGTGTCGTCGTCAGGCGACTCCATATTGATGGCCGACGATGGCAGTTTCTCTTGCGGCTTCAGTCGACTGAAGTCGAGAATGAAAGTCTTGGGATTGTCCAGATTGATCTGGTAGGTCTCGTCAATCTGCGACCTGCTGAACGACTCTTTCGTAATGGGAATCTCCACATAGAACGTGGTTCCCTTGCCCTCTTCGCTCTCGCACCTGATGTTTCCGCCGTGCAGGTAGACCAGGTCGCGCACGAGGGCGAGCCCCAGGCCCGTGCCTATGGTGTTCATCTTGCGGTAGTTGCCGTCGAAGAACGGCTGGAACAGATGTCGCATCTTGTCTTTCGAGATGCCTATGCCGTTGTCCTTCACGGTGATGAGCACCTTGTCATATTTCGTGCTCGTGCGCGCGTCCAGCTCCACCTTGCCTTTCGGCTCGGTGTATTTGGCAGCGTTTGACAGCAGGTTGTAGATGATTTTGTCCACCTTGTCGGTGTCGATCCATCCCATCATGGACTCCGGCGTGCAGTTCACGGTGAAGTTCATTTTCTTCTTGGCCATGAGCGGTTCAAGACACAGGGCCGTCTGCTTGATGTATCCCATCACGTCGCCCTGTGCCACGAGCAACTTCAGTTCGCCCGACTGCGACTTGCTGGCCTCCAGAATCTCTTGCAGCAAGTGAACCATGCGGTCGATGTTCAGATTGATGAGCGCATAGTCCTGCTCGAAGCGCGGTTCCACTTCGTGCATGCGTTCTATAGAAGCCGAAATGACAGTCAGAGGAGTGAGCAGTTCGTGGCTGATGTTGGTGAACATCTGCCCCATCTGCAGTTGGTTGCGTATGCGCAAATTATGCCTATAGGCTTTGCGTCCCAGCACGAACAGCACTGACAGAAGAATAATCAGCAAGATGATAATTAATAATTCCATTGACCTGTTGCGTATAGAAACGGTGTGTTGACCTATTACATAATTAAGAATTCATAATATGAAGCATTGCGACTGCGAAATTAACCATTTTTCTTAAAACTCGAAAGTTATTTCACGAAAAATCAACTCCAGGAAGTTTAAAATGCGTTATTTTAGGTAGAAAAAGTATGATTTAATCGATAATTNNNNTTTTCTGCTACTTGGTAATGATAAAAAATAAGTTGAGGCATTTTTTAATCATTACAAAAAATGAAAACGCTGTTAATAAACCGTAATTCATTGTGCTGTTATCAGAAAGTATTGTAATTTTGAGCCGTCTTTCAGAAACGACATCGATTGTTTTAATATTAAAAGGATTAAATAGAAAAGAAGTGTATGAAAAAGATTTTTTTTGCTGCAATGGCAGTTGTCATGCTGTGCGCATGTAAGGGCGAAAGAGAGTATCTCGACTTCCGTGGACTTTCTCTGGGCATGTCGGCCAAGGCGATGTGCGATTCGCTGGTGGCCCAAGGATTTGTGGTCGACACCACGTTGTCCGACGAACAGGCTTTCGTACTGACGAATGCGAAGGACCTCTCGAGAGTTGACATCCATCAGAACAACGACACCATCATCGACGTGCTGGAGAGCTATGCCGCTACCTACAACGACTCGACCATCGCCATCTACGAGAGCAAGCACAAGGAGTTTACCGACCTCTACGGCTGGTCCAACATGAAGCACAATGCCGACCTGCACAAAGAGGCAGTATTCCAGACCAACGGCAAAGGCGGTCTGACGTTGATACTCCACAACACCTATTCGCCAACCGTCAGCATCCTCTACTCTGTCGACGAGAAGTAGTCGCGCTCGCCGCTCACTTTACGCAAAATCCCGGGTCAGCTAATATGGGTGCAGACCTGGGATTTTTCTGTTTAGTAATGATTTTAAAAAAAGTTGGGACGTTTTAACGTCCCAAGCTATTTTTTATTCCTAAGTGCCTTTGACCACACAGATAAAGCGCCCTTCGTTGCCGTTTGAATTATGAATTTTCTTGACAACCACCCCTCTGAGAATCGCGTGGAATTCACCAAACTGAAAGTCGCTTGCAAATATGCGAGTATTGAGAGGGGTTGCGCATACCGCTGATTTACAGTGTGTTGCGAAATTTAGTTTCGCAAAAAGAACTATTTCTCTCCATGCGACTTCGCCTTTCGAACAGCTCTGAGCAGCCTTTGCGCTGAGATTTGTATTAAATCAAAGTGGGTTTGCAGCCATATCAAACCGAGTTCTTACTTTAATCATCATGTAACTAATGCTAAAACTCAGTTTGATATGGCTGTAAACCCACTTTGATTCAATATCAATCTCAAAACTTCCGCTAAGACATGACGTGAGCACTACGGTTCACCGCTTCCAGAATGCACTTTTTTGTGAGTGCTTTTTTTATGAATAATATTGACAAAACTACCCCCTGACCGCACACTACGCATTTGTTTCACCTCCCCCCCAAAAAAGCGCTACAGACAGACTGCGACAAGCTAATAACCGCTTGATTTTCAAGTAAGAATAGCAGATTGATTCATGTAACCGAACAAACTTTTTATCAAACTTTTGAAAGGCAAAAATTTAAAAAGTTTTCCAAAACTTTTTGCAACTACCTGAATAACAGTAGTTTGACATTTATTAACAGTAAAATAGTTATCCAAAACATACAACTTTGAGATTTATATATTAACTTTGCAAAACATTTCGGATAAAATATAAAAACCTCTAATTTCATAATCGTTTATGATACAAACAGTTGTAAAGCGCGATGGCCGCATCGTGGGCTTTAACGAGCAAAAAATCATGGCTGCCATTCGCAAAGCCATGATGACGACAGACAAGGGTGAGGACGAGCGACTGCTCAACACGATAACCGACCACATTGCACAGCGCGGTCAGACACAGATGACCGTGGAGGCCATTCAGGACCTCGTGGAGATGGAGCTGATGAAGAGTGCGCGAAAGGACGTGGCACAGAAATACATTGCCTATCGCAACCAGCGCAGCATAGCACGAAAGGCCAAGACGCGTGACATCTTCCTGGACATTGTCAACGTGAAGAACAACGACATCACACGTGAGAATGCCAACATGAATGCCGACACGCCTGCTGGCATGATGATGAAGTTCGCCTCGGAGTCGACCAAACCTTTCGTCGACGACTATCTGCTGTCGCCTGAGGTGCGCGATGCCGTGGAGCACAACTACCTGCACATCCACGACAAGGACTACTATCCCACCAAGTCGCTCACTTGCGTGCAACACCCATTGGACAACATCCTGAACTGCGGCTTCATTGCCGGTCATGGTGCCTCGCGCCCCGCCAAGCGCATTGAGACGGCTGCCGTGCTGGCCTGCATCTCGATGGAATGCGCCCAGAACGAGATGCACGGCGGACAGGCCATTCCTGCCTTCGACTTCTACCTGGCCCCTTTTGTGCGCCTCTCATATAAAGAAGAGGTGAAATATCTGGAGGATCTCTATGGCGAGGACTTCTCGAAACTATATGACGAACCGCTCATCGACTACCTGAAGCAGCCGCTCGAAGGGCTCAAGGGCATCGACCGCGTGCGCCAGCATGCCATCAACAAGACCGTATCACGCGTTCACCAGTCGATGGAGGCATTCATCCACAACATGAACACAATTCACTCGCGTGGCGGCAACCAGGTGGTGTTCTCCAGCATCAACTACGGCACCGACACATCGGCAGAGGGACGTTGCATCATCCGCGAACTGCTGCTCTCGACCTACGAAGGCGTGGGCGGCGGCGAGACGGCCATCTTCCCCATTCAGATATGGAAGAAGAAACGCGGTGTGAACTATCTGCCAGAGGACCGGAACTTCGATCTCTATCAGCTGGCCTGCAAGGTGACGGCCCGCCGATTCTTCCCCAACTTCCTGAATCTCGACGCAAGCTTCAACCAAACGGACGAGTGGCATGCGGATGATCCCAAGCGCTATCTGCACGAAGTGGCCACGATGGGATGCCGTACACGTGTGTTTGAGAACCGCTTCGGGCCGAAGACTTCCATCGGACGCGGCAATCTGTCGTTCACCACTATTAATATTGTGAAACTGGCCATCGAGTGCATGAAGACCGCCAACAAGGAGGAGCGCATAGCACAGTTCATGGCTAAGCTCGACAATATGCTCGAACTGGCTGCCAAGCAGTTGGACGAGCGTTTCCAGTTCCAGAAGAAGGCCTACACCAAGCAGTTCCCTCTGCTCATGAAGAGCCTCTGGATCGGAGCAGAGAAGCTGGGTCCCGACGACACCATCGAGAGCGTCATCAACCAAGGCACGCTCGGCATCGGCTTCATTGGTCTGGCCGAATGTCTGGTTGCACTCATCGGCAAGCATCACGGTGAGAGCGAAGAGGCGCAGGAGCTTGGTCTGAAGATCGTCACCTATATGCGCGACCGCGTCAATGACTTCTCGGAGCGCTACCACCACAACTATTCGGTGCTGGCCACACCAGCAGAAGGACTGGCCGGACGCTTCACCAAGCGCGACAAGAAGGAGTTCGGCATCATCAAAGGTGTCACCGACCGTGACTACTATACCAACTCCAACCACGTGCCTGTCTACTACAAGTGTCCCGCACGCCATAAGGCCGAAGTCGAGGCTCCCTACCACAACCTCACCCGTGGCGGACATATCTTCTATGTCGAGATCGACGGCGATGCCACTCACAACCCACAGGTCATCATGAGCGTTGTCGACATGATGGATCGTCTGGACATGGGCTATGGCTCGGTGAACCACAACCGCAACCGCTGCATGGACTGCGGCTACGAGAATGCACAGGCCGACCTGAAGGTGTGTCCTAAGTGCGGCTCAAAGCACATCGACCGTCTGCAGCGCATCACTGGCTATCTCGTCGGCACTACCGACCGATGGAACAGCGGCAAACTGGCTGAGCTGAACGACCGCGTGACCCATATCGATGATGGCGAACAGCAACTGTTTTAGTGGGATGGTATCATGATTTCAGTACTATCAATCATCGAAGACACAATGGTCGACGGGCCAGGCTTCCGCACCTCCATCTACTGCGCCGGATGCCGTCACAAGTGTCCTGGCTGCCACAACCCGCAGTCGTGGGATTTTGAGGGGGGCCATGCCATGTCGACCGAAGACATCATGCGCGTGGTGGAGGCCGATCCATACGCCAATGTCACCTTCTCCGGCGGCGACCCGATGTATCAGCCCGAAGGCTTCGCCGAACTGGCACGAACCATCAAGGAACGCACGAAGAAGAACATCTGGTGCTACACGGGATTCACCTTTGAGTCGCTCATCACCAATCCCCGTCAGCGGGCGCTGCTCGAACAAATCGACGTGCTCGTAGACGGCCCTTTCGTGAAGTCGAAACGCGATGAGTCACTAAGTTTCCGTGGCTCCAGCAATCAGCGCATCATCGATGTGCCGGCCTCACTATCGGCAGGACGTGCTGTCAACTTCAGCTATCAGTTCTGATCAGACAAAGAATCCTTTCATAATTTACATTTTTTCATTTGCTCCTGGGCGAGTCGGGCTTTGGCCAGACAAACTCAGGAGCATTACATTTCAAGTAGGCAAAATGAAAATTCATTCAGAAATAATATCATTTATTTTCAAAACGCAAAGCTTTTCCCCTAACGAATTGTATTTTTTTGCCAAAAGTTTTGTCAATTCGTTAAAGTTTGCGAACTTTGCAGCCGAATAAATTAATATTTTAACATAACACGAAAGCAATGGCTGAAAAATTGGAAGTGAAAAACCTCGACCAAGTGGTCGTTCGTTTTTCAGGAGACTCCGGCGACGGCATGCAACTGGCCGGAAACATTTTTTCTACCGTGAGTGCCACCGTCGGCAACGGTATCTCTACATTCCCCGACTATCCCGCTGACATTCGCGCCCCGCAAGGCTCACTGACTGGTGTTTCTGGATTCCAGGTGCACATCGGCGAGGGGAAGGTCTATACCCCTGGCGATCTCTGTGACGTGCTGGTAGCCATGAATGCCGC
>CACXXD010000136.1 GCA_902771445.1 uncultured Prevotellaceae bacterium | reverse complement strand
GTTTAATGGATTTACAAACATTTCCCCGATTTTGTTTAATCTATTAAACAAAATCGGGGAGTTGGGTCATCGGCATGACCGATGAATAGGGATGAAGTGTCTGATTCTTGTTTGAAAGAAACGAGAGGAATGGGGACATTTGCCCCAAAAATAGGGGGCTTGGCTAATCCTTCAGCGAATAGGTGATGGTCGTAACCACGCGCATCTTCTTGATCCACGGTGTGTTGTCGTCGCGGTTTTCAATGGAGAACTGCCCCTGGTCGGCACTCACAATCTTGTTGAGTGTTGAGTGAGAGTTCTTGGCAAACTGCTGAGCAGTCTTCTCAGCATTTTCAATGGCCTCTTCCATCATCTTGGGCTTCATCTCCATGAACGATACATATTCGTACTTGATGGGGTTCTCATATCCGCCGTCAACGATGGCAACCCCTTCCTTCAGGAGGTCTCCCTGCTTGGCAATGATGGCTCGCACCTGCTTGACGTTGCGCGATGTGACCGTAATCACCGATGTCACGATGTAGCGGTTGGGTTGGTTGCGGTCGCCATATTCGCGTGCATTCAGGTCGACCACATGCGGGGCATTCACCGACAGCTCGTCCTCCTTAATGCCATTCTTCAATAGGAAAGACTTGATTTTGCCCTGTGTCTGTCCTATCTTGTTGTAGAGTTCTGGAAGGTCGTTGCCCAGTTCCTTTGAGGTGATGGGCCACGTCACCTTGTCGGCCTCCACTTCTTGTTCGGCCAACCCCTTGACGTTTACTTTGCGGTCCTTGTTGGCGAAGTTGTCAATGCCGCTCTTGATAAACCATCCCATCACAATGATACCGACGGAAAGGATGGCTGCAGAGATAATTGCTTTCACTTACTTATACAGATAGCGTTTTATACTCTTCTTTGGTGTCTTGGAGAATTCTTCCTCGTAGATTTCTATTTCCGAAATCTTCTCGTAGGCAGGCAGCATCTGGTTCAGCGTGTTGCGGTTCTGCTCCATGACATCCTCAAGCTCCTTTTGCGAGAAGTTCATGTTGCGCACCTCGTCCATGTCGGGATGTACGAGTGCCACCATCTTGTTTTCGCGCTGAACAACAATGCTTTCAATCACCATAGGCAGCGAGTTCAGCTTGTCCTCAATCTCTTCTGGGTAGATGTTTTGTCCGTTGGCACCAAGCAGCATGTTCTTCGAACGACCGTTGATGTAGACGTTGCCGTCGCCGTCCATCGTACCCAGATCGCCTGTGTGATACCATCCATCTTTGTCGATGGTCTGTTTGGTGGCTTCGTCGTTCTTATAGTAGCCCAGCATGACATTTGTTCCGCGTGCAAGAATCTCTCCGGGAATGTTCTCCGGGTCGGGCGAGTCGATTTTCACCTGCATGTGCTTGGCAGCGCGTCCGCATGAGCCAGGCACGAAGTCGCGCCAGTCGGCATAGCAGATGATGGGGGCGCACTCAGTGGCACCGTAGCCCACCGTATAGGGGAAGTTGATGCGCTTCAGGAACTGCTCTACCTCCTGGTTGAAGGCGGCACCGCCAATGATAATCTCGAAGAACTTGCCGCCGAAGGCCTTGATGACCTCCTGACAGATCATCTCGCGCACCTTTCGCGAAATGACGGGCATGTTGAGCAACAGGCGCATGCGGTTGTTCTGTATCTTGGGGAACACTTTCTTGCGGATGATCTTCTCGATGACCAGTGGCACGGCGATGATGATGGCCGGCTTGATGTCGGAGAAGGCCTGTGCGATGATGGCGGGCGAGGGGATGCGGTTCAGATAGAACACATGGCAGCCCTTCAGGAACTCATAGAGGAACTCAAAGGCCATGCCATACATGTGGGCCATCGGCAGGATGCTGATGATGTTGGCTCCCGTTGGCACGTTGCTGCCCATAGCATTGCAGGCAAAGTCGTAGTTCGACCACAGGGCGCGATAGGGAATCATGACACCCTTCGAAAAGCCTGTCGTGCCGCTGGTATAGTTGATGAGTGCCAGTTCGTCGGGACTCTGCTCGTGGTAGTAGCTGACGTGCTCCTTGCGGAAGTACTTGGGATACTTCTTGCCGTAGAGCTCGTTCAGATGCTCACGTGCGTAGGTCAGCTTGTCGGTTCTACTGAGAATAAGCGAATAGTCGGTATTGCTGATAATACCTTCCAGATGGGGCATCTCTTCGGACTTGATGATGGTGGACACGTGATCGCCAACGAACAGCAGGCGCGCGTCGGAGTGATTCACGATGTTGTGAATCTGGTCGGCCATGAATTCATGCAGGATGGGTACGGCCACGGCTCCATAGGTGAGCGTGGCCAGGAAGGCTGCTGCCCATTGGCTCGAGTTGCGCCCGCAGAGCGCAATCTTGTCGCCCTTCTTTATGCCCGAATTCTCGAACAAGATATGTAGCTTTTCAATCTTGCGTGCCACGTCATGAAATTGAAGAGTCTGACCCTTATAGTCTGTCAGTGCATCGAGATCCCAGTTCTTGATGATGCTCTTTTCAATCAGTTCATTAAAGCTTGGTATTTGTTCCATAATAGTTTATGCTTGGTAAAGATATCGTTTTATGCTTTTTTTCGGTGTTTTGGCAAATTCTTCGTTGTGCAGTCGGATGGCCGACAAACGGCTGTAGGCAGGCAGGTGCTCGTTCATTTCATGGCGATTAGTCTCCATGATATCCTCCAGCTCCTTCGGGCTGAAGTTGATCAGCTCGTCCTGGTCGGGGTAGACGAGTGCCACTAGCTTTTCGCCTTCCTGAATGACCAGACTCTCCGATACCATTGGCATGGAGTTCAGTCGATCTTCTATCTCCTCCGGGTAGATGTTCTGCCCGTTGGCACCCAGCAGCATGTTCTTGATGCGTCCGCGAATGTAGATGTTGCCATCGGCATCCATCGTACCCAGGTCGCCCGTGTGATACCATCCATTCTCATCGAGCACGTCCTTCGTGGCCTTCTCGTTCTTGTAGTAGCCCAGCATCACGTTGACGCCTCTAGCCAAGATCTCACCCGGTACGTGGCGCGGGTCGTTGCTGGCTATGCACACCTCCATGTTGTCGATGGCCTTGCCACACGATCCTGCGGCAAACTCGTGCCAGTCGCGATAGCTGATGAGGGGCGAGCACTCAGTGGCTCCGTAGCCCACCGTGATGGGGAAGCCGATGGACAGCAGAAACTCCTCTACCTCCTTCGACAGTGCTGCACCGCCCACAATGACCTCGTAGGCTCTGCCGCCGAAGGCATTGTACACCTGTTCGTAAATCTTGTCCTTCACCTTCTTTGATACGACAGGCATGGAGAGCAACAGGCGCATGCGGTTGCTTTGTATGATGGGGAATACTTTTTTCCTGATGATTTTTTCGATAATCAATGGTACCGAAATGACGAGGGCTGGCTTGATGTCGGTGAAAGCCTGTGCAATGAGGGTGGGCGAGGGCAGTCGGTTGAGGAAGAACAGATGGCAACCGTTGCAGAAACCAAAGAGAAACTCGATGCTCAGACCGTACATGTGGGCCATGGGCAGGATGTCGAGCATTGGCTCGCCGGACTTTACGTATTTGCCCAGTCGGTTGATGCAGAAATCAACGTTGCCCCACAGTCCGCGGTAGGGTAGCATCACGCCTTTCGAAAAACCTGTCGTCCCGCTCGTATAGTTAATCAGTGCCAGCTCGTCGGGACTGTCTTTGTGATAAGCCACATGTTCTTTGAGGAATGCCTTTGGGTATTTCTGTCCGAACATATAATTAAGGTTCTCGCGTGCGTAGGTCAGCTTTTCCGACCGTGAGAGCATGAGCGAGAAATCGGGAATGTTGACGATACCTTCCAAGTGAGGCATCTCGTTGGGGCTTATCTCCTTGGCTATATAGTCACCCACAAAAAGGAGTCGTGATTCTGAGTGATTTACTATATTGTGAATCTGCTCAGCATTGAACTCATGCAGGATAGGCACTGCCACTGCTCCGTATGTGAGGGTTGCCAGAAAAGTGATGGCCCAGTTGGCTGAGTTGCGGCCACAGATGGCAATCTTCTCTCCTTCCTGGATGCCACAGTTCTCGAACATGATGTGCACTTTCTCAATCTTGCGTGCCACGTCGTGAAACTGCAGGGTCTGTCCCTGATAGTCTGTCAATGCATCCGCATTCCAATTTTGGATAATCGCTCTTTGAATATATTGATTAAATGAATTGATTTCCATTGCACAGAATTCAAAAATTTGTGCAAAGGTAATTTGTTTTCTGCACATCCGCAAATTTTTTGTGCAGTATTTTATATAAAATAACTTTATGCATACGTTTTATGCATGTTTTAGGGAAGAACAGGACAATAATGCCGAAATTTTCTATATTATTCAGAAGTGGGAATCACTTCTTCTTTGTCTCTCAGCGGATTGACATACGCCAGCTTCAGCAGATAGTCCATACATTCTTTTACCGCCGGGCCTGGCCCTATGCCTTTTATTTCCATCACGTCCTTACCTGTGAGGGGCAGTTTGTAGCCGAACATGGCCGAACCCTCTGTCTTCATCTCTTCCGTGCACTGTAATATCAGCTCCACCTGATGGGACATGCAGTGGTTGGCGGCATGGGCGTTGTTGTCGGCATCGATGAGCAGCATGAGGTCTCTGAAACGCTCTTCGGTGCCACACGCAGACACGGCCTTCCCACCTCGTTCCAACAATCAGTTGTCCGAGGAATCTCTTTATTTTCTCATATATTTCGCGTTTCATTGTCCTGTTTTTTGTTTAATAAGATGGCCTGTCATACGTTCTCATCGTCTTCGTCTGGTGTCAGTCCTACTGTTTTCATTGCGCGAGAGGCCTGTGTGACTCATGGGTTGTCCTTTCTTTTTTTGTAGTCCTGCGGCGACGATTGTCCCCGCAGGACTTGTGGATACAATAATGTTGTCTGTGTCACAGGCTGATTGTCATTCCCTCCTGGCTGGCCACGGTATTGGGGAAGATGTGCTGTGCCTCGGTGAGCAACGGTGTCTCATCCTGGTAGCGGATGGAGTAGTGGCCGATGGCCAACTGCTTCACGTGGGCATCCCTGGCGATGGTTGCTGCCTGTGCTGCCGTTGAGTGGGCGGCGTTTGTGGCCTGCTGCTCATCCTCCGAAGTGAAGGTTGCCTCGTGATAGAGTAGGGTAGAGCCTTCAATCTGCGGGATGATTTCTGGATAGTAGGCCGTGTCGCTACAGTAGGCATACTTGCGCGGCACAAAGTCGCTGGCAGCGGTCAGCTCGCTGTTCGGTATCATCCTACCGTCTTCCAGCGTCCAGTCGGCACCGTTCTTTATCTTGCCAAACTCACGTGGCGGTATGCCGTAGGCCTTACACTTTTCGGGCAACAGCACTGGGGCCTTGGGCTTCTCGCTGAACAGGAAACCGCAGCACGGCACTCGGTGGTTCAGCGGAATCGTCTCCACCTTCATGTCTTTGTCCTCATAGAGCACCGTCTGTTTCGTGGTGTCCAGCGGATGCATGATCAGCTTGAACGGCATGTAGCAGTACTGCTCAAAGTCGCGTCGTAGCGGCTCTTCCAAGTCGGCTGGCAGCCACAGGTGCAGGTCGGTGGTGCGGTCGAGCATCAGGTTCAGGCTCGACACCAGCGGCACCAGTCCGAAGAAGTGGTCGCCGTGGGCATGGCTGATGAAGATGTGGTTCATGCTGGTCACCTTGATGCCGCTCTTCCAGATCTGTGTCTGGGTGCCCTCGCCACAGTCCACGAGGAACAGCTTGTCGTGTATGTTTACTAACTGGGCGGTAGTCATGTGTTTCGCTGTAGGCACGGCAGAACCGCAACCTAATATGTTTACTTCAAATTTTTCCATTGGTTGAATAGTTTTATTAGGAGTCGTATGCCTTAAATGAAATATAAGGCAGACTCTTTGTTATGAATATACTATATGGTAATTGGAAACTTTTCCACGAAAGCCTCCTAAACGTATGAACCCTTGTCTTGTAGTCTGGTTCTTCTTATTTACTTGTAATCCACATGATCGTAAAAGTTTATTTTGTTTCGGGCTCCAGATTGTTGTCTTACTGATGATAATGAGCCGAAACCCAACAAACTCATTTCTCAGCACTCTGTGTCGAATCCGACACCTTTGGTATTCTGATTGTAATCATGTTTTTTTGTTTTTTCTAAAACTAGTGGCAAAGATAATTTTTTTTCTTTAATCATGCAAGTTTTTTCCAGAAAAAATTAATTCATATTGATTTTTTGTTGTTTTTCCTCCTGTTCAACTCGTTGCCAAGGGGATGCGACAGGGATTTCGCTTGTAAGCAAAAGCTGCGAAACGGCCTATCATTCGCAATGCTCCAAAACGCAGTGAGAGCCGAGACTGCATTTGCAATCCCGGCTCTCACTGCGTGTCTGTACTTTTTGGTGTTCGGCCTAACCTCGCTACAGCCTCTTCAATCCAAGCTCCTGATAATAGAGATAGGAAACGGGTGAGATGCGCCTGATGCCCTGCGGCAGCGAGCGGTAGCTTTCGCCCTTCTTGCCGTCAAGGCCTATCTTCAGGTAGCCCGACATGTCCTCCTGCCTGACAATCACGGCATCGTCGAGGTAGCCGCAGATGCGGTAGGCATGGTTCCTGTCGCTCTTCACCACCAGATAGTCGCGGGCTATGATCACGTTCTTGTTGAAGAACAGGTCGCCCAGGCTGAAACGCGGACTGAGGTTGCCCGTGCTGTAGCGCAGCTTGAAACAGAGATAGTTCCTGTTCTCGTGCTCATAGGCCTCGGCCACCTCCACGCCTGCCACGCTGCGGAAGGCCGGGTCGTCGTCGTAATAGCAGTTGCCCTTGGGGTCCCAGTAGACGTCCCAGAACGAGTCGCCGTCCTTGTAGCCGCGAGGCTTGTAGCTGCTGTAGTAGATGCCGTTCCGCCATTCCACGTCACGGAACAGCCTGAGTCCCCGGTCAATGCCCTTCCAGTCTATCAGCGAGGCATACTCCACATACTTGTCGTAGAGCATGCCTCCGTAGATGCCTGCCGCAAAGAACCCGCCCTTGTCATGCAAGCGCACTATCTCCTTGAACCGCGGCTGACAGCTCACGCGTCCGTTGTTCATCACACCGTAGCGACCGTCCTTCAGGAATATCTCCAGTCCGGCACGCTTCTGTCCGCCCTTCTTGATGCGTACCATATCCAGGTTGACCAGTTCCCTATCATGGCTGTTCTCGTCAATCACGACATAACGGCCACTCGTTGCATTGCCTTTCCCCGTTGAAAGTCCATAGAACGTT
>CACXXD010000135.1 GCA_902771445.1 uncultured Prevotellaceae bacterium | reverse complement strand
AGGCAGTCAAAAGCTTTTGCAACTCCTGTTTTGTCTCCTCGGTTTTAGAGTAAGAAAAGAGCTGTAACAGATATAGCTGAGTGGGATTGAAAACTGTTGTTTCCATAATTTCTTGTTTTTTAATGTTCTTACTGCCTGCAAAGATACGAAAGTATTTCGAATGTGCCAAATGAATGGGGATGCGCTTTGCGCAGAAATTGAATGAAAATCAGAATACAAAATTAAAACAAAATCAAGGATCCTCTTTTTTGGTGAAAGGAGGGGCGGCAGGGAACTGCCCTGCCACCCACTCCTCGGGGGGTAGAGGATTCGAAATCCTGATACTCAGACGAGAGAGCGGACTTAAAAGCCGCACAATTGTCGAAGTGGAGGATTAAAAATCCTGATACTCAGGCGGACGGATTCTTGGCAAGCCAAGCGGCACCCTGCGGGATGCCTAGCGGCAAATCCGCCCGAACGGGGATTAAAAATCCTAATACTCAGACGGACGGATTGCAAATCCGCCCGAACGGATTAACATTAAGGTACTGAACATGTAGCAGTCTCTGCTGCTGCTGCATTAGCCTTCATATATACCTTGAATACATCTCCTGAAGTTGCATCTCCTGGAAGTGTAATTTCATGGGCTGTGGTGCTTAGTGTGCAACTTGCAGTAATGTCCACTCCATTTTTATACACCTTTAAGTCACCTGCGGTTTTTATTGCATTAGCGTTATCTAAGCCACTAGCTGTAATAGTGTAAGTTAACTTAGGACCAGATGCATAAGCTAAAGAACTCAAACCAAGAGGAGCTGGTGACTGTTTAATAGTAAGTGTTAGTTTGTTCGTACCATCACCAACTTCAACTGAACCAGCGGTAAAAATGGTAGTTGTTGTGTTTGCAGAAATACTTGTAACGCTGATTTTAGATATACCAGAGCCATTTGCAGAAGTGCCTGTAGCAGCTACGGTAGTAGGAGTAACAGTAACAGCTGCATTTGCTATTAATCCGTTTACTGCAAAATCATAAGTAGATTGAGTTGCTGAAAGAATAACTTCTTTTGTTGCAAAAGGAGTGGGTAAAGCTGTAAATGTCTGCAGATTGCTTGGTAAATCAACATCTGCTTGCATATCTTGCCATTCTGTTACAGAAGCATCGAAGTCAACAGAACGCATGCCAAGGTGCAGCTTGAGGGTATAGTTTTTACCAGCTTCAATTTCTCCAAAGGCATCGATTGTCTTATAGATGCGGTTCTCGATGGTTGAACCTTTTCTGCTACCATCACTCAAAACGGTAGCCAGGTTATCATCAGCCGTTTCCACGTCATAAACAATAAGTACCTTCATCTTCTCCTTTGTTGGAATAACAAAAATGGGAGCAGCTGCATTATTGGCAGTGCCTGCTTTATTGGCGAAAAGATTTACTGGATTTTTGGTCACGCCTGCAGGATCAAATGTACTGAAATCACCTGTAGCAGGATAAGCCACGCTCTGAACGATAGTAGCATTCAGTTTAGCGGGTGTCTCGCTTGAAGCCACCTCATTGGCTTCTCTGCCATCTTTACGACCGTCATATACAGTCAGTGAGCCTGTAGTAATCAGGCTGGTACCATTCACGTCATACCAGTTGGGAGAAGCTGCTTTGCTATTCAGATTGAGTGCACCAGTCTGAGTGATACCCTCAAATGTGACTGAACGCACCCAGATTCTAGTATAAGCTTTATTGACGTCATCAGCACCTGTAGTAGATGTCAAATCCGTTACATTTGCATCGATAGTGACATTCAACTGAGCCAAGGCATGCTTGAAATCAAAGTTAATCTTGCTGTTTGCATCAGTTCCTGGCTTCACAACATCAACATATGGGTCTCCAGCCTTGATGTCATTAGCATTTTGTGCAGAATTTGAACTTGTAAAGTCGTATTTAGCCACACCCCAGCAAAGATCTACACTATTGTCACTCTCCATTGAAGAGGTGTACTTAATCATTGGGTCGCCAGTTGCATTGTTCCGGGTCATACCAGTAATGTTCTTTGCTTTGTCAGCATCTGTTACCAGACCTGTCAATGGAGCGACTTCTACATACGGTGCATAAGCAAACAGGGTCAGTTTATCCACCTGGTCACTAATTGCATCGGAGCCAAATTCATTAGGCCAGTACTTCAATGGTGTGTAAGTGAACTTGCTGCCTGTTCCATCCCATTTCACTTGCTGGTTATAGAAGAAATCCGGGCGTGACGAACCTGTATATGACTCGCCATTCGTGTAGTAGCCAAAGACACCAAAGCCGTCTTCACCTACTCCGGCAGCCGTACTCTGAAGGTTCGTAGTTGTCACAGGGCCATTTGCTCCTGCACGAGTTAGTCCACGGTTCACATAAGCATCAAACTGAATGGAACCATCGTCAACGGTCGGCTGTGCAACGGTTGGGCTTTCTGTAGCCAAGTCGTCGCTTGAGCATGCTGCGAAAAGGCTTGCAGCAGCTGCAAAAACTAAATACTTTTTCATAAGCTTTAAGTTTTAAAAAGTTAATAAATTAAGAGAATTAAAAAAATTGATTTTCCTTTTTGTTTAATATAATACGGTGAGAGTCATCGCCCCGGCAAAATCCTTGCCTCTGTGCTTTGGGTGAGGGACAGAAATTATCATAATTGATATAATTTTTTCTGTACTCGATGAACAGGGGTAAAGGAACTTCTACTATTTCGCCTGCTCTTACTTTGCTTACAGCCATTTTTCCAAGCCTTTAACGATTTTGCCTTGATTTGCATCAACAATGTCTGACAGGCAGTCGTTGTCGTCATCAGTCAGAGGCAGAGGCTCGCCCGTGATGAGCTGATCCATCTGTTCTGTTGTCAATGCATTTAATCGACGTGCCTTCAATTTCCTGATTTCTTTCAATAGGGGTTCATCTCGCTGCGCTCGATGAAGAAATTGAATGAAAATTAGGAACATCCTTGCCTCTGTGCTTTGGGTGAGGGACAGAAATTATCATAATTGATATAATTTTTTCTGTACTCGATGAACAGGGGTAAAGGAACTTCTACTATTTTAAAACAAAATTTTGGGGAGGGGATGGGTAGAGACGCCACGATGTGACGTCTCTACCGAACCACGAATGTTGGGACTTTTTTTTATTTCTAATCTGTGTCAATAAGTCAAAGAACGCGGGGTATGTGGGGAGCGCCGAGGCGCTCGTTACATTGCTTGGTAGGGCCGAGACAGTAGGCGGTGATGCTCGCTACATCGTTGTGTCGGCAGTGCCGCCGTCGTCCCAGGGCGTTACGTCGGCACCGAAGCCGGCGGTGTCGGCCTCGTCGACGTAGGGCAGGTCGGGCGCACCGGGGAAGTCAATGGGTAGCTCCACGTCTACCTCCATCTGGTTGTCGTAGATGGTGATGTTCTTCTCGCCCACGTCGAAGTGGTAGTTCATCACGGTGGTCTGGTCGCGCAACAGGAACTGCAGGTTCAGGCGCAGACTCTCCGTGTATATGTGTTCCGTATCCTCGGCATAGCTGCGCGTGAGCATGGCCGATGACGGCGGCATCTCTGGGTCGGGCAGACCGAAGGTGTGTACCGATGCACTCACGTAGCCCGTCGAGTCGGTCAGTGAGGTGCGCGTCCAGCTGTCCAGTCGCTGCATGCACGGTGTGCTGGTGTGCCGCAGGGGCATGAGCCAACAGCCGTCGGTCAGTCCCACGATGGAGGCCCTCACGTTGCTCATGTATTTGATGCCCTTGACGTAGACCTTCAGCTTGAGCAGCCATATCAGCGGTCTGGGCTGTGCGTGCAGCGTCTGGTGGTGCTCCTGCGCCTCATACTTGTCACGCTCGTTCCACAGGATGTGATCGCTGGTGTAGCCCGTCACTATGTCGCAGTGGTGCAGCGTGTCGGCATTCATCACCTCCGGCTCCGCAGCCACGATGTGCATGCCCGTGTCGGTGTCGGTAGGCACCTCGCCCATGTTGGCAGGCACCGCCACCTCTCCGAACAGCTGTTCGTCGGGCTGCGGCTGGTCGGCAGAGGGCAGCAGTCGGACGAGTGCCGACAGCGGACTGCTCATGCCCGTGAACTCCTGGTGGGCATACTCAGAGGGCGAGTAGTCGAACACCACCCCCTCGTAGCGGTCGGTGGGCAGTCCGAGCCATGCCTGCGTCACGTTGCCCGTGGTGCCGTGGTAGTTGCGTCCCTGTTCGTTCTCGCTCATGAACCACCACGTCATGCCGCCCGGTCGCTCGGTGGCCTCGCTCCAGTCGGTGACGAGCTCCACCTGGTGCAGGTCGTCGGTGTAGATCCACAGGTCGCGCCGGCAGCCCGTCGTCACGGCGAGCAGCAGAGCGACGGCTGTGAGCCATGCGCAGCGTAGTGTCCTGTATGTCGGTTGCTCAGCGTTCATCTGTTGATCCTTTGCGGTTTGAAGTGGAACGGCCATGCGTTGAACATATATACCAGTGAGAGGCTGACGTGGTTGGGTCCCAGCCACGTGGTGTTGCCCGTGTCGTGCCAGATGAGCAGTTCGTCGTGCTCCGTCAGGTGAGTGTCGGGGTAGACCGAGCTGCCGTAGTAGTGGCGATACTTGGTGGCCATCAGGCCCAGCCCCAGACTGAAGTCGAGCGCCCAGTGCTTGCCCATGCGGTGCTGGTAGCCTATATTAAAATAGGTGTTCACATATTCGCCCTGGTAGCCCTCGTGCGCCTTCCACTCCCAGTCGTAGTAGCCTGCCGCCACGGCCAGTCCCAGGTGCCATCCCTCGAGCCATCGGCGTTGCCTGCGGTTGCCCGGCCAGTAGCGCAGCTCAGCCCCCAGGTTCTGGAACTGCGAGGCATGCATGTTGTTGGCCCAGATGAACCACGGCGTGAAGTACTCCACCTCCAGGCTCCATCGGTTCTTGCGTCCCAGCGGTATCTCCACCTCTATGTTGGGTGCCACCACTCCCCACATCAGCAGATTGGTTTTGATGGCCCATGCCGGGTAGTAGAGCAGGGTGGTGTCGCGCTTGTGTACGACCGGTGCCGGTTTCTGTTCGGCAGGTGCCGTCCCCCCAGTAGGTCCGCCGACCACGACGGGCGTGACGAGCACCACGGTGTCGCGCACCACGATGGTGTCTCGCCCCCCTCCCTGCCAGCTCAGAATGGCCGTTGCGCCGCTGCGCAGGGGAGCCAGGTATTTCTCGAGCAGCACGGGCCACAGCTTGCCGCCGTGCAGCTGTCGCAGCTTGTATTCGCGGTGGTCGCGCTTGTTCTGGTCGGCAGTGGCCGGCATCTCGATGATGCGCAGCACCTCGTCGCGCCAAGGCTCGTTGCTGGCCGCCACCACGTCGTAGAGCCCGTCCCACCGTGCCGCCTCGTTGTGCACCACTATGCTGCCCACGCTGTTGCCCAGTCGGTAGCGCACCAGTCGGCGTATGGCCAGTCCTCGGTTCTCGCCCAGCCATCGGTTGTGAATGGCCGTGCCTTCGGGCGATGCGCCTGCATAGACGTCGAGCCTGAGCGATGCCGGGCTGTAGTGGCTGAAGTGCTTCTTGAAGTTCTGCTCGAAGGCGTTCCAGTGCAGTTCGTTGTTCTCGTAGCCCATGTCTATGCGTATGCTGTCGAGCCGGAAGCGAATGCTCAGCGTGTCGGCAGTCAGCGCCTGTGCGTGCAGTGTGGCGACATCATGTCCGATTGCCATCAAGACGACAGCCATCATCAATCTAAGGTTGGTGATCAGTCTGTGGTGATGATATTTGTCTGTTATTCTCAATTCGGGTTAGATTGGGCCTTTTTTAATCGCCTGCAAGGTGCAAAGATAGGTTATAAACCGAAAATAGCGAAATGTTTCGCAAAAAAAACACCAAATAGGGTAGAAAAAGGAAAAAAAGGAGATTTTTTTTGTGTGGGGGAGCTATTTCTTTGGGTGAGCCTTGGGGTTGCGGTGCTCAATCAGCTCGTCCTCCTGCCAGATGGCCTTCAGCGTGTCGGGCAGCTCGGGGTTGATGATTTCCAGCTTGGGCACCTCGATCTTGACACCCGGCGGACGGAGAGGGAAGGTGATGGTGTAGGCCTGCTCGACGGTGACGTATGCAATGCCCTGCATGAGCATGCCGATCTCCTTGGCGGCTCGCCATGAGAGGTCGATGATGCGTCCACGCACGTAGGGGCCACGGTCGTTGATCCGCACGATGACCGACTGGCCGTTGGCCTGGTTGGTGACCTTGAGGAAGGTGCCGAAGGGGAGAGAGCGGTGAGCGCAGGTCAGCGAGTCGTGGTGAAGGCGCTCGCCACTGGCCGTGCGACTGCCCGTGGCGCGGAGGGAGTAGAAAGAGGCCTTGCCGTGCTGTAGCTGGGCGTGGAGGGAGTGGAAGTGGGCTACCGCACTCCACATCATGATGATGGTCATGATGAAATGACGAGAAAGATGGGGGTGTGGAGGGGAAGCTGACTTGGACATCTCTGTTATTTGGCGATTTTACGATTTACGATTTACTATTTATTTACGATTTAGTAATATGATTATCCGCAACTGTCCGCCTCCGTATCGTTCAGTCGGATTTGCAATCCGACTGCATCGAATATAAGCATTTGTAATGCGCTTTTTAGGATTGAAAATCCTTATATTCAGTGCGGCAGGATTGCAAATCCAGCCGAGCGTGCGCCCGCTTGTGGACATCGGATAATTGCGGATAATCATTAATTTTTTGCCATTGCTAAATCGTAAATCGTCAAATCGGGAATAGGCTTGGGGCTATACGATGCCTTGGGCGAGCATGGCCTTGGCCACCTTCATGAAGCCGGCCACGTTGGCACCCTTCACGTAGTTGATGTAGCCGCTGGGCTCCTTGCCGTACTTGACGCACTGCTCGTGGATGCCCGACATGATCTGATGCAAGCGCTGGTCGACCTCGGCAGCCGTCCACGACATGCGCATGGAGTTCTGCGTCATCTCCAGTCCGCTGGTGGCCACACCACCCGCGTTGACCGCCTTGCCCGGTGCGAAGAGCTGCCCCGCAGCAATGAACTTGTTGACCGCCTCAGCCGTGCAACCCATGTTGCTCACCTCGGCCACACACAGCGGCTTCTGCGCCAGAATCCTGTCGGCATCGTCGCCGTTCAGCTCGTTCTGCGTGGCGCAGGGCAGATAGATGTCGGCCTTCTGCTCCCACGGCTTCTTGCCCGGGAAGAACGTGGCCCCGTCGAACTCTTCAGCATAGGGAGCGCACACGTCGTTGCCGCTGGCCCGCAACTCCAGCATATATTCAATCTTCTCGTCGTCCAGTCCGGCAGGGTCGTAGATGTAGCCGTCGGGTCCGCTGATGGTGATCACCTTGGCGCCCAGTTCGGTAGCCTTCTTGGCAGCACCCCAGGCCACGTTGCCGAAGCCGGAGAGCGCCACCGTCTTGCCCTTGATGTCGAGGCTGTGGGTCTGCATCATGTGGTTGACGAAGTAGAGTGCGCCGTAGCCCGTGGCCTCCGGTCGGAGTATGCTGCCGCCCCATTCGATGCCCTTGCCCGTGAGCGTGGCCCCGTGGAACTGGCTGGTCAGCTTCTTGTACATGCCGAAGAGATAGCCAATCTCGCGTCCGCCCACGCCGATGTCGCCTGCCGGCACGTCCATGTCGGGTCCGATCACCTTGAACAGCTCGGTCATGAAGGCCTGGCAGAAACGCATGATCTCGGCATCGCTCTTGCCACGCGGAGCAAAGTCGGAGCCGCCCTTGCCGCCGCCCATAGGCAGCGTGGTGAGCGCGTTCTTGAACGTCTGCTCGAAGCCGAGGAACTTGAGGATAGAGAGATTGACAGAGGGATGGAAACGCAGACCGCCCTTGTAGGGGCCGATGGCACTGTTGAACTGAACGCGGTAGCCGATGTTGACCTGCACCTCGCCCTTGTCGTCGACCCAAGGCACGCGGAAAGTGATGATGCGCTCAGGCTCTACGATGCGCTCAACGATCTTGGCTTTCTCGAACTCAGGGTGCTCGTTGTAGACATCTTTGATAGATTCGAGAACTTCTCTTACAGCCTGGAGGTACTCCAGTTCGCCCGGGTGCTTTCGCTCAAGGGCCTGCATGATTTTTTCAACTTCCATAGTTTTTAAGTTTTTAAAATTTAAGGTAAAGTCATTTTGTTAATCATGACACTGCAAATATAGGGAAATTTTCGATATATTCCAAGGAAAGAGGGATAATTTTAGTAATCGTTAAAGAATGGGGGGGATGGAGGGATGGGACTAATAGGACTAATGGGCCTAATGGGCCTAATGGGACTAATAGGACTAAAAAATGGCTGGCCTTGCGGCGCAGCCAATTTTCAATTTTCAATTTCCCAGCGTTGGCCATCCGTCGGCGGTCCAGTGGATGGGGCGCTGGATGAGGAGGGCCATGCCGTCCTTCTGGGCTGAATAGCCGTGGCAGATGAAGATGTCGGTGTCGCCGAAGGTGTAGGCGGCACAGTGGCCTGCGGCCTCGTATTCCTTCTTGTCGCCCTCCAGGAAGATGGTGCCTCCACCTACGAGCATGTCCTTGCCGTCACGGTCGAGGTAGGGACCGTCGATCTTCTTGGAACGACCAACCACGACACGGTAGTTGCTCTTGGCACCACGACAACAGTAGTCCCACGAGACGAACAAGTAGTAATAGCCGTTCTTCTTGAAGATGAACGGGGCCTCGATGGAGTTGCGACCCGCATACTTCGAGGTGGGGTTCTCGGCAGCGTTGGGATCACCAGCGGTGTAGCGACGAGCGAGAGGGGTGGGGAGATGAGAATTGAGAATTGAGAATTGAGAGTTTGCTACCGCGGCATGGGGGAGGTGAGAATTCTCTAATCTCGCTATCTGTATACCGTCCCAGAACGAGCCCCAGACCATCCAGGGGTGGTCGTTGTCGTCGATGGCGATGTTGGAGTCGATGGCGTTCCAGTCGTTGCGGTTGGCAACGGAACGGATGAGACAGCCCTCGTCACGCCATTCTCCCGTCAGACGGTCACTGCTCATCAGACCGATGGCCGACGTGTTCTTGCCAAAGGTGCTACAGCTGTAGGTGAGCCACCAACGGTCGTGCCAACGGATGATGTCGGGCGCCCATACGTGGTTGCGGAAGCCGGGGACGGAGTCGTGCGTCCACTCAGGCAGATGCTCGATGAACGGGGTGGGCTGCACCACCCATGTCTTGCGGTCCTTCGACGTGGCCCATGCGATGCCGTTGCCCGTGGAGAGAAGGAAGTAAGTGCCGTTCTCGTAGGCCATCACGGGGTCGTGAGCCATCAGTGTGTCGGTGACGTAGGCCATGCGACGGAAGTGAGGACGACGGTGCTGAGCCTGTACTGCGGTGAATGCAGCCAGGCAGAGAATGAGGAAAAGAAGCTTTTTAGCCATAGTTTAGTTTTTTTGAAATTTAGATGGTCTGGTAGGTTCCTTAGTAGAGCAAGAGCAGTCCGGCGAAGGCACTCATGGCAATCATCTTGATGGGGTTGATCTTCAGGAAGAGCGTGCCGATGAAGGTGAAGACGAAGAGGAGGATGCTGATCCAGAACTGCCAGGCATTCTCGCTGGGCGTGGAGAAGTTGTCCTTGGTGCAGAGGAGCAACGTGGCGGCAGCCAACAGGCCCACCACGGCAGGACGCAGACCGAGGAACACCGACTCGACCAGTGGGGTGTGCATGTACTTGATGAACATCTTGCTGATGAGGATCATGAGGATGAGCGACGGCAGGACGAGGGCGAAGGTGGAGGTGAGCGAGCCGAGGATGCCCATCGGCATGGAGTAGCCCGCGTTGACCACCGCCGTGTAGCCGCAGTAGGTGGCGGAGTTGATACCGATAGGGCCGGGGGTCATCTGACTGATGGCTACTATGTCGGTGAACTGGGCGGCGGTCATCCAGTGCCAGTGCTCCACCGTCTCGTGCTGGATGAGGGAGAGCATGCCGTAGCCTCCGCCGAAGCCGAAGAGGCCAATCTCGAAGAATGTTATGAATAAATAAAGGAAAAGCATGGTTATTCAGTGGGTTTGATGAGCGCACCATAGACCCAGCCGCCGAAGCCGGCAAGGAGGATGATGAGGATGGGAGAGACACCTAAGGCCCAGATGGCCAGTGCTCCGGCGATGGGGATCCAACAGGTGGTCCACGTCAGCTTGGCACTCCGTGCCAGGTTGAACGTAGGCACGGCGATGAGGGCGACGACCGCCGGACGAATGCCACGGAACATGGCCGCCACGACAGGGTTGTCCTGAAACTGGTGGAAGAACATGGCAATCAGCAGGATGATGAGGAACGAGGGGAGGGCGGTACCCAGGGAGCAGATGACGGCACC
>CACXXD010000134.1 GCA_902771445.1 uncultured Prevotellaceae bacterium | reverse complement strand
GCGCTGCAAGGAAACGGGCGGTCGGCACTTTATTGTGGAGATGCAGATGAACTGGAACAACGAGTTTGAGCAGCGTGTGATACTCAATGCCTCGAAGGCTGTGGTCAAGCAGCTCGGCACACGTGAAGACTACTCGCTGTTGCAGCCAGTCTATGCCCTGAACCTGATCAACGACGTGGGGTTCGATGCCGGTCCCGACGAGTTCTACCACGACTATGCCATCGTGAACGTGGAGCATAGCGACCGTATCATCGAGGGGTTGCGTTTCATTTTTGTTGAGCTGCCCAAGTTCAAGCCGCAGACCATCAAAGAGAAGAAGATGGCCGTGTTGTGGCTGCGCTTCCTCACCGAGATAGACCGTGGCACTGAGGAGGTGCCTGCCGAGTTGCTTGAGAACCCCGATACATGTAAGGCTCTGAAAATCATTGAGAAGGCAGCCTACAACGAGGCTGAACTTCAAGCCTACGAGTACTACTGGGATGCCGTCTACAATGAGCGCGGTGCCATACGCCACGGTTATAAGCAAGGCTTGGAACAGGGCATGGCTCAAGGTTTGGAACAGGGCATGGCTCAAGGTTTGGAACAGGGCATGGCTCAAGGTTTGGAACAGGGCATGGCACAAGGCATTGCACAGGCCAACCGTGAGAATGCGATGAAGATGAAAGCCGACGGCATACCTGTAGAACTGATCGCCAAGTATACAGGCCTTGATGTCGATACAATCAATTGTCTATAGATAACCTTTTTATTAAATACGTGCAGAAGCATCGCCGTTAGGAATACTTCCCACTAATGTTGAACCCTTTAAAACAGAACTGCCGATGAAATAAAAAACAGAAGAACGCTAAACAGCCATAATCGTGACTATGTGTAGCATAGAAAGGAAGGAAAACTCCGCTTGTCATGGGACTTTTAATAACAAAAAATGGAAACGAAGACTTGGAAAAGGATATCTGAAGTAATAGAGCATGACGCAACTGCTCAATGACTTATGGCCTGCAGCCGCTACGGTGGGGCGCAGGCCATTTTCAGCTTTGTGCATTCTGAAGGAATGGCAGGGTCTATGGCTTCATGATTTGTTCTCATTCAGTTAATTTCTTATAAAGCATTGGCATGTTTAAGAAAAATGCGTACCTTTGCACCTTAGTTATATATATAAGAACAAAACATGTCGTGCATACTGCATATTGAAACGAGTACATCGATGTGCTCAGTAGCTGTCAGCGAAGATTCGCATGTCATCTACCATGAAGAGGAACGGGCAACTGAAAAAGGAAGTGCTGCCGAGAAACTTGGCTCGATGGTCGACGAGGCCCTGTCGTTTACCGACAGCCATGCCATACCGTTCGATGCCGTGGCCGTGAGCTGTGGCCCAGGCTCCTATACGGGTCTGCGCATTGGTGTGTCGATGGCCAAGGGCATCTGCTACGGTCGCGATCTGAAGTTGATTGCCGTGCCAACGCTCGAGCTGCTGTGCGTGCCTGTGCTGCTGAGTGAGCGGCTCAGCGTGGCCAGTTGCCAGGATCTGACCGACGGAGGCGAACGGACACCGACCGTCCTGTCGTCGCTGCCCGAAGACGCTTTGCTCTGTCCGATGCTCGATGCCCGTCGCATGGAGGTCTATGCCGGCATCTACGACCGTGCGCTGCGCCCCGTGCGCGAGGTGAAGGCCGATGTCGTCGACGGCGAGACCTATAAGGAATGGCTCGACGAGCACCCCGTGTTCTTCTTCGGCAACGGAGCAGAGAAGTGCATGGCCACCATCAACCATCCCAATGCCTACCTGATTGGCGGTATTGAGCCACAGGCCCGCTGGATGCAGCCTCTGGCTGAGCGCCGACTGCTGGCCGAGAAGACTGAGGACGTGGCCTACTTTGAACCCTTCTATCTGAAAGACTATGTGGCCAAGATGCCTCGCAACCTGTTGCAGACCAACTGATTGGCAGCAGCACGAAGTGAGGTTGGATGCCTGGGCAAGCGCAGGCTCCACAAACAGACAAGAATATAAATACTAATGGGGTCTGATTCCTCTGCGCTTGTTCAGACTCCCCGTCCCGCTGAGGGGCATGAAGAATGGAAAAACAAGGATTGGATTATAACACGCAGCGCGAGCCACTGGCCTTGCCTGAGTATGGCAGAGAGATACAGAAGATGGTAGACTATGCCATCCAGTTGCCAACGAAAGAAGAGCGACTCAGATGTGCAGAGGCCATTATCAAGCAGATGTTGAACAAGGTGCCTCAGATTCGGGAGAACACGAACTACAAGCAGACACTTTGGGATCATCTGTACATCATGAGCCATAAGAATCTCGACATTGACTGGCCCTGCGACATCAGTGGCGCCGAGAAGATTCATGCCAAGCCCGGTCCGCTGAAGCTGTCGCGCAACCATATACACATGCGCTACTATGGCAAACTGGTCGAGGACATGCTGGAAAAGCTGAAGGACAAGCCCAAAGGACCGGAGCGCGACGAGCTGTTGCGCCTGACGGCCAACCAGATGAAGCACGACCTGATGCAGTGGGGACACGGCTCTATCGACGACGAAAAGGTGATTGACGATATAGCTCGCCTCACCGACGGTGCTATCCAGGTGGACTTGGATGTCTTTCAGTCGAAGCGACCGATGCGCAGTGCAAGTCCGGCACCAAAGAAATTCACTAAGAAACGCAGGTAAATGTCAGCATTCATCATCGACGGAGGACATCCGCTCAAGGGTACCATACGACCGCAAGGCGCAAAGAACGAGGCCTTGCAGGTCATCTGTGCCACCTTGCTGACGAGCGACGAGGTCACCATTGCCAATATTCCCGATATTCGCGACGTCAACAACCTGATAGAGCTGCTGAAAGACATAGGCGTGAAGGTGAAGCCGCAGCCAGCCCTCGTCGAGGGCAGCGGGAAGACACTCACCTTTCAGGCCGACGATCTGCGTCTGGACTATCTGGAGAGCGACGAGTTTGTCAGGAAGTGCGCCCAGTTGCGCGGTTCGGTCTTGATGATTGGTCCGCTGCTGGCCCGCTTTGGCAAGGCTGTCATCACACAGCCCGGTGGCGACAAGATCGGTCGTCGGCGCTTGGACACCCACTTTCTGGGCTTCGAGATGCTCGGTGCCAGTTTCAATCAGATTGAAGACCGTGGGGTCTACGAGATAGCTGCCGCAGAACTGAAAGGCAGCTATATGTTGCTCGACGAAGCCTCGGTGACCGGAACGGCCAATATCGTGATGGCCGCTGTCTTTGCCAAAGGCACCACCACTATATATAATGCAGCATGCGAACCCTATTTGCAGCAACTCTGCAACATGCTCAACCGGATGGGCGCACGCATCAGCGGCATCGCCTCGAATCTGCTGACCATCGAGGGTGTCGACCATCTGCACGGTACGCAGCACACCATCCTGCCCGACATGATCGAGATTGGCTCGTTCATAGGCATGGCGGCTATGGTGGGCGAGGGCATCCGCATCAAGGATGTGTCGGTGCAGAACCTGGGCATCATCCCCACGGCCTATCGCCGCATGGGCATCGAGATTATCGAGGAAGGCGATGACCTCGTCATTCCCCACCAGTGGCACTACGAGATACAGTCGTTCATCGACGGAACCATCATGACCCTGGCCGATGCTCCGTGGCCCGGACTGACACCCGACTTGCTGTCGGTGCTCATCACCGTGGCCACTCAGGCACGTGGTTCGGTACTCATTCATCAGAAGATGTTCGAGAGCCGCCTGTTCTTCGTCGACAAACTGATTGACATGGGGGCGCAAATCATCCTGTGCGACCCGCATCGTGCAGTCGTCGTGGGCCATGACCGCCAGAAGCAACTGCGCGGTGGGCGCATGTCGAGTCCCGACATACGTGCCGGCATCGCCCTGCTCATTGCAGCACTCAGCGCACACGGCAAGAGCCGTATTGACAATATTGAACAGATAGACCGAGGCTACGAGCGGATAGAAGAGCGACTGAACGCGCTGGGGGCCTGCATCACGAGAGAATCCTGAACATGATAAGAAAAGAAGAAGTCTACAAGATTGGCCGTCTGGGCAAGGCCCACGGTGTGCATGGCGAGGTGTCGTTCCAGTTCGACGACGATGTCTTCGACCGTGTCGATGCCGACTATCTGGTGCTTGAGGTCGACGGCATTCTGGTGCCGTTCTTCATTGAGGAATACCGCTTCCGCAGCGATACAACCGCACTGGTGAAGTTCTGCGACATCGACACACAGGAACGAGCACGCGAGCTGACCAACTGCGATGTCTACTTCCCGCTGGCACTCGTTGACAAAGATGCACCGCTCACGCTCAGCGGACTGGCCGGCTTCGAAATCGTGGATGCCGAGACAGGAAAAAGCGTGGGGCGCATTGCTACTGTCGACGACTCGACCGCCAACATACTTTTCGAACTGGAAGACGGCATGCTCATCCCTGCCAACGACGACCTCATCACGCGCATTGACACCACGTCTCGCCAGATCACCATGTCTATTCCTGCTGGACTGCTGGAGCTTTGAGTGAAGGGTGAGCCAATAAAAATCTCTGATGTGTTTATATTGAATTTTATACAATGAAAATGAAAAAACAAATTGCTATATTAGGCTCAACGGGCAGTATCGGCACGCAGGCGCTCGAAGTGATTGAGGAGCATGCCGACCTGTATGAAGTCTATTGCCTGACCGCCAATAACAAGGTGGAGCTGTTGGCCGAACAGGCTCATAAGTTCCATCCCGCCGCCATTGTCATTGCCAACGAGGCCCGCTACGACGAGCTGAAGGCTCTGATGAATGACATGCCCGACGTGAAGATCTTTGCCGGGGCGCGTGCGCTCGACGAGATCGTTGAGGCCGAACCCATCGACATGGTGCTCACCGCTATGGTGGGCTTTGCCGGACTGAACCCCACCATCCATGCCATCAAGGCGCATAAGACCATTTGTCTGGCCAACAAGGAGACACTGGTCGTAGCCGGTGAACTCATCTGTCGCCTGGCCATCGAGAACCATGCTGCCATCCTGCCGGTTGACAGCGAGCACTCTGCCATCTTCCAGAGCTTAGTGGGCGAGGATAACAATCCGATAGAGAAGATTCTGCTTACGGCCAGCGGCGGGCCCTTCCGCACGAAGTCGATGGAGGAGATAGCCCATGTGACAAAGGCCGATGCCCTGCGCCATCCGACGTGGGACATGGGGGCAAAGATAACGATCGACTCCGCTTCGATGATGAACAAGGGCTTCGAGGTAATCGAGGCCAAGTGGCTGTTCGGTGTGGAGGCCAGTCAGATTCAGGTGCTCGTCCATCCGCAGAGCATCGTCCACTCCGCCGTGCAGTTCCAGGACGGCAGTGTGAAGGCCCAGTTGGGTGTGCCTGACATGCGGTTGCCCATTCAGTATGCCTTCTCGTATCCCCAGCGGTTGCATCTGTCGGGCGAACGTCTCGACCTCTTCAAGCATCCGTTGGAGTTCTTTGAGCCCGATCTGAAGAAGTTCCGTTGTCTGGCTATGGCCTACGAAGCCATTGCCCGTGGGGGCAACATGCCCTGTATCGTCAATGCAGCCAACGAGATTGTCAACCGTGCCTTCCTCGAAGACCGTTGCGCCTTCTTGCAGATGGGCGACGTGATTGCCGAGACCATGCAGCGGGCCACGTTTGTTGCCAAGCCAACCTACGAGGACTACATGCAGACCGATGCCGAGGCACGGCGCATTGCGGCAAAATTGCTTACAAGTTCCCCTGCATAAGTGGGGGAGGGGCTGCTCAAGCGTAGGCCCTGAGGAACAGTTATCATAAATAATAATGTGGTCTGAGTAATCGCTTGGTCAGACCTGTCTCCTGAAAAGGGGAACTTAACAAAATGGAAGTATTTTTAATTCGTACACTACAGTTTATCCTCGCCATATCGCTATTGGTGTTTCTGCATGAGGGTGGACATTTCTTCTTCTCGAAGCTTTTTGGTGTAAGGGTCGAGAAGTTTTTCATCTTCTTCGATGTGAGCATCGGCAAGTGGGCTGGCAAGCTGTTCAGTTTCAAGCCGAAGAACAGCGACACCGAGTATGGTCTTGGCTGGTTGCCGTTAGGCGGTTACTGCAAGATTTCAGGCATGATTGACGAGAGTTTCGACACCGAACAGATGAAGCAGCCCGAACAGGAGTGGGAGTTCAGAAGCAAGCCTGCGTGGCAGCGACTGCTCATCATGATTGGCGGTGTGCTGGTCAACTTCCTGCTGGCCTTGTTCATCTACTCGATGATCATGTTCACGTGGGGCGACAGCTACGTGGCTGTGAAGGACATGACCTACGGCATGTATTTCAACGATGAGGCAAAGGAACTGGGATTCCAGGACGGTGACGTACTGTTGTCACACGACGGCATAGAGTTTAAGAGCTTCGATGCCGATTTCTATCGCGACATTGCATCGGCCCATGAGGTGAGTGTGCTGCGCAACGGGCAGACCGTCAGCATCAGTCTGCCGGGCGACTTGAATCTGCTGAACATGCTGAAGAACGAGCCGCAGTTTGTAAGACCGCTGATTCCTGCACAGATTGACAGTGTGATTCCCTCGACCCCGGCGATGACTGCCGGGTTGCGCAAGGGCGACGTGCTGAAAGGCATCAATGGCCGTGAGGTGAACTCCTACAATGAGTTCGTCTTCGAGATTGGCCGACTGGAGGACATGATGGCCTCGGCTGAGACGCACGAAGACAGTCTGAAGGTGCGTTCTACCTCAATTGTCTATGAGCGTGGCGGTGTGCGCGACACGATGAGCGTGACCCTGACGAGCGACCTGAAGCTGGGCTTTGCGCCGCTTCTCGTGATGATGGATTATAAGGTGACGACCATCAACTATAGTTTCCTGGAGAGTTTCCCTGCCGGTATCAAGTATGGATGGAACGTCTTGGAGGGCTATGTCAGCGACATGAAGTATGTCTTCTCTGCCGACGGTGCCAAGTCGCTGGGTGGTTTCGGTACCATTGGCAAGCTGTTCCCGCCCGTATGGGACTGGTACATTTTCTGGAAGATGACGGCTTTCCTCAGCATTATCCTGGCTTTCATGAACATTCTGCCTATCCCTGCGCTCGATGGTGGTCATGTGCTCTTCTTGCTCTACGAGATGATCACGCGTCGCAAGCCCAGTGAGCAGTTCATGATCCGTGCCGAATATGTTGGGTTCGGCATCATCATCCTTCTGATGATTGTTGCCAACCTCAATGATATTCTCAGGGGACTGGGAATCATGTAAATTGAGAATTTTCGGGAATTGAGAATTGAAAATTGAGAATTGAAAATTGAGAATTGAAAATTGAGAATTGAAAATTGAGAATTGAAAATTGAGAATTGAAAATTGAGAATTGAAA
>CACXXD010000133.1 GCA_902771445.1 uncultured Prevotellaceae bacterium | reverse complement strand
ACTTCATGCCGTGATTGATATTGAATCATGGTGGGTTGGCAGTCATATCAAACTGAGTTATGACTTGGAACAGAACGTAACTGAAGTAAGAACTCAGTTTGATATGGCTGTAAACCCAGTTTGATTTAATATCAATCTCAAAACGACGGCTCTGACATGTCGGAATGGCTGGTGCGTTCTCGTTCTAGAATGCCACTTTCAGAAGGGCCTTTTTTTTATGAATTATCTTTACAAAACATGCACGATATTTTTTTTACGATTAATTCATTTGGTAGAAAAGTTTTTTTTTCATATCTTTGCATGAAAATTATTATACTTATTATATATGGCTTCAGACAAGATCCGAATCAAGGATATAGCAGAGCGAGCTGGCGTCAGCGTTGGAACGGTAGACCGAGTTTTGCACGAACGTCCGAATGTGTCGAAATCAGCACGCGAGAAAGTAGAAAAGGCACTTGAGGAAATGGACTATCAGCCCAACATGTATGCAGCCGCCCTCGCCTACAACAAGAGCTACGAGTTCTTCTGCATACTGCCCAGTCACAAAAACGAAGCCTACTGGGACGAGGTCGAGGAAGGAGCCACCAATGCCACTCAGCACCGACGCGATTTCGGAGTCTCTCTACATATATTATATTATGAGCGGTTCTCGCCTGCCTCATTCACCAAGACGGCACGCGAGTGCATGAAGGAGAGTCCCGATGGTGTCATCGTCGTTCCGTCGACGCTCGACGCCACGCGCCAGTTCACCGACAAGTTGCACGAGCTTCATATCCCCTTTATCCTGCTTGACTCTTACATGCCCGACCTGAAGCCCCTCGCCTTCTACGGTCAGGACTCCTTTCAGAGTGGCTACTATGCCGCACGCATGATGATGCTCATCGCCTCGAAAGAGAAGGAGATCATGCTTATGAAGCTCCTGAAGGACGGACAGGTGGGTTCGAAGCAACAGATGAACCGCGAGACGGGATTCCGCCACTACATGATCGACCATTTCCCCGATGTAGCCATCACCGAAGTCGGCCTGCCTTGGGACAAGCCGGAATGCTATGAGCAGATACTGGAAAAGTTCTTCAGCACGCACCCCAATGTGCATCATTGCATCACCTTCAACTCGAAAGCCCACATCGTGGGCGAGTTTCTCCTGAAGAGCAACCGACGCGACGTGCAGATCATGGGCTACGACATGGTGCCAAAGAATGCCGAATGCGTCAGGCAAGGCAGCATTTCGTTCCTCGTTGCCCAGCATGCCTACATGCAGGGATTTGCCTGCGTGTGCACGCTCTTCGACGCAATCGTCATGAAGAAGGAAGTGACCCCTGTCAACTACATGCCCATTGAACTGCTGAGTCGCGAGAACATTGATTTCTACCGACGAACCAATCTTGGCTAAGAACATCATTTTAGAACTAACAAATACAAAACTAATTTATGGAAACAACATTTCTGAGAATTAATCCGGCTGACACCGTTGTAGTGTGCCTGGTAGAAAAGAAAAAAGGTGACGTCATCGAAGTAGACGGCCTGAAAGTAACACTTGCCGAAGACGTTCCCGCCGGTCATAAAGTGCTGTTGCGCGATGTGAAGGAAGGCGAGAACATCATCAAGTACGGCTACCCCATCGGCCATGCCCGCCGAGAGCTCAAGGCTGGCGAATGGGTGAACGAGAACAACCTGAAGACCAATCTTGCCGGAACGCTGGAATATACCTACAACCCCGTGAACGAGAAGCTCACAATCAAGAAAGAGAATCGCACGTTCAAGGGCTATGTGCGCAAGAACGGCGACGTGGGCGTGAGAAACGAGATCTGGATCGTGCCTACCGTGGGTTGCGTCAACGGCATTGCCGAGCGTCTGGCCAAGAAGCTACGCGAGGAGACTAATTGCGAGGGCATCGACAGCGTCTACGCATGGCACCACAACTTTGGTTGCTCACAACTTTCGGGCGACCACGAGAACACGCGCAAGGTGCTCCGCGACATCGTGCTTCACCCCAATGCAGGCGGTGTGCTGGTGCTGGGCCTGGGTTGCGAGAACAACCAGCCCGACAACTTCATGGAGATGCTGGGCGACTACGACAAGGATCGCATCAAGCTGCTCGTCACCCAGAAGGTGGAAGGCGACGAGACCGAGGCGGCCATGAAGCTTCTGCGCGAGCTCTACGACAGAGCCAAGGAGGACAAGCGCGAGGATGTGCCTGTGGCCAAGTTGCGCGTGGGTCTGAAGTGCGGCGGCTCCGACGGCTTCAGCGGCATCACCGCCAATCCGCTTGTAGGCGAATTCAGCGACTGGCTGGTGGCACAGGGCGGTACGAGCGTGCTGACCGAGGTGCCTGAGATGTTTGGTGCAGAGACCATCCTGATGAACCGATGCGAGACACCCGAGCTGTTCGAGCAGACCGTATCGCTCATCAACAACTTCAAGGAATACTTCCTCTCTCACGGCGAGCCCGTGGGCGAGAATCCCTCACCGGGCAACAAGGCCGGCGGCATATCGACTCTCGAGGACAAAGCGCTGGGATGCACCCAGAAGTGCGGACGCGCTCCGGTCAGCGGTGTGATGGAGTATGGCGACCGCTTGCAACACACAGGCCTGAACCTGCTTTCGGCTCCGGGCAACGACCTTGTGGCTGCCACGGCACTGGCATCATCGGGATGCCATCTGGTTCTGTTCACCACAGGTCGCGGCACGCCCTTCGGCACCTTCGTCCCCACGATGAAGATAGCCACCAACCCCACACTTGCGGCCCGCAAGCCCAACTGGGTGGACTTCTCGGCTGGTCAGCTGATCGAGGGGCGCACCATGAAGGAGCTTGTGCCTGAGTTCATCGACAAAGTGCTGGCCGTAGCCTCGGGCGAGAAAGCACGCAATGAAGAAAACGACTATCGCGAGATTGCCATCTTCAAGAACGGCGTCACGCTATAGACCGAAAACACATCTGCAATCGAAAGGATGAAGAAAGGACTTTTGGCACTATCGCCATTACTGGTTTTTGTCGTCTTATATTTAGTCACGAGCATCATTGCTCGTGACTTCTATAAGGTGCCTATCACCGTGGCATTCATGGCATCGAGCATCTATGCCATCGCCATCACACGCGGCCAATTGCGCAAACGCGTCAATGTGTTCAGCCGCGGAGCCGGAACACCCGAAATGATGCTCATGATATGGATATTCGTCTTGGCCGGTGCCTTTGCCAACTCGGCAAAGGTCATGGGCAGCATCGATGCAACGGTCAGTCTCACGCTCTCCTTTCTTCCGTCCAACATGTTGCTGGCAGGGCTCTTTCTTGCGGCCTGCTTCATCTCGCTCTCCATCGGCACAAGCGTGGGAACCATCGTTGCCCTGACCCCTATTGCCGCAGGCGTGGCCACTCAGACGGGCGCGTCGGTGGCTATGGTGACCGCCGTCGTGGTGGGCGGCTCGTTCTTCGGCGACAATCTGTCCTTCATCAGCGACACCACCATCATCTCGACGCAGACGCAGGGATGCCAGCCAAGCGACAAGTTCAGGGTCAACTCGTTCATCGTGGCTCCGGCGGCTCTGGTCATCCTCTGCATCTATTTCATCATGGGGCAGGAGATGAACGCGCCTGCCCATATCTCCGATGTGGATTTCCACAAAGTGGTTCCCTATCTGGTGGTCATCATCACCGCGGTGATAGGCATCAACGTGATGGCCGTCCTGACGTTGGGCATTGCCCTGACGGGCATCATCGGGTTGTGGGACGGTTCGTTCGACGTCTACGGATGGCTCCAGTCGATGGGCGACGGAATACTCGGCATGGGCGAGCTCATCATCATCACGCTCATGGCCGGCGGTCTGCTCGAACTGATCAAGCACAATGGCGGTATCGACTACATCATAGAGAAGCTGACCCGTCAGGTACACGGCAAGCGCGGAGCCGAACTATCGATAGCAGCCTTGGTGAGCGTGGTCAACGTGTGTACGGCCAACAACACCGTAGCCATCATCACGGTGGGAGGCATAGCACGGAAGATCGGGGAGCGATTTCAGCTCGATCCGCGCAAATGCGCCTCTCTGCTCGACACGTTCTCGTGCTTCACCCAGGGGGTGCTGCCCTACGGTGCTCAGATGCTGATGGCCGCCGGACTGGCATCGCTCAATCCGATTGCCATCATACCATACCTTTATTATACCTTCGCGATTGGCGTGGCCGCATTGATGGCCATCCTGTTCCGCTATCCCAAAAGGTACTCATAGCGAAAAAGGCTCAGTGAAAAGTTACTTAGTATAGAACAAAAGTGGATATAACGATACGAAATTTTTTCCGACTGCTCAGGGCAGGCATATTTGATACCGAAGAGCAAATAGAACCGATGTCGGCATGGAAATGGAGGCGCGTCTATCAGTATTCGCTGATGCACGATGTGGCCGCGCTCACCTTCGACGGCATCAACAAATGCAACGACCAGTTCTTCATGCAACTGCCCGACGACTTGCTTGACACCTGGAAAGAGACAACCGCAAAAATAGAAAGGGAGAACCAGAAGAGAGGTGCGGTCATGGTCGACGTGTATGGTCGGCTGAGCAAACTACAATCACGCCCCATCCTCATGAAGGGGCAAAGGCTTTCCATGCTATACGGACAACCCAGCCACCGCTACTCGAAGAACATCGAGATATTCTTTCCATACGAAACGCAAGGGGAGAAGGCCGACAAATGGGCTACGGAGAATTGCGACGCGGCTTATGGCGAGGACGGCAGCAAGTTCGTCTATAGCAAGGGGGAGCAATGCATTGAGCACTACAGACAATTGCACACGCTGACCAACAAGGTGCTGAACCACCGGCTACAGACAATCATCGAGCGCGAGTTCAGGGAGAACGAACCCAGCTATATCGAAATCGAGGGCGAGCGCATCGAGGTGGCATCAAACACGCTGGAAGTGTTGCTCATTCTTCTGCGCGTCGCCCGCCATGTGCTGAACAACGGCATTCTGCTGAAGCACATTGCCGACCTGGGCGTGTTCCTGAGAGTGAGCGGCGACAAGATCGACTTCGTGAAATTGCAAGGATGGATAGCCCGTCTGCACATGAAACGGATAGCCCTGCTGGCCGGAATGCTGCTCATCAAGATTTTCAATTTCACCATCGACGAGATTCCATTCGTCAATCCCGGGAGCGAACTGGGCATTCAGAGAATAATGAATGAGCTGTTTCAGCTGAAAAATGAACATAGTCAGGACTGGTATTTCCAGCAGGGGAAGGACATCTTTGTCCATGCGTCCAACTCGTCGGCAATGATGTGGCATGTGCGGCAATCGGCTCAGCACTTCAGCTACTATCCATCGGAGAGCATCACCAATTTCTTTGCTTCCATAGCCCACTCTTTGTCGCACATTGAGGAATAGCGTCTATTTCTCGTCTCGTTCGCCATGCAAGATGGGGAGTGAAATGTGATAGCGCACGGCCACGAAGCGAATGAGACAGATCACGACGAACGTGACGACAGCCGTCAGTTCAACGGGCAGATGCCACATCCGCCCCATCCAATAGACCAGACCGCCCAGCACGCAGGCCATTGCATAAATCTCCTTGTGGAAGATGACGGGCTCGTTGTTCAGGAGCACATCACGGATGACACCGCCTGCCGAACCCGTGATGCAGCCCATGATAATGGCAACCCAGATCGGCTGACCGTATGCAAGGCTCTTCTGTATGCCGGCAATGGTGAACAGAGCCAGTCCAAACGTATCGAACACGAACCACGCATTCTTCAGAGGCTCCATCCACCGACCGAAGAAAGCTACCGTCAGCAGAGCCACCGCCGTACATATTATATATATAGGTGTGGTCATCCAGAAGGGAGTGGTCATCAACATGACATCGCGAATGGTGCCGCCACCGATGGCAACGGCAATGCCGCACACATAGCCGCCAAACCAGTCGAAGTGCTTGGCAGCCGCATGGCGAATGCCCGAAATGGCAAAGGCAAACGTACCCAGCATCTCGATAATACTGATTATGATGTCCTGATTCCCGTCAAGTATGTCTATGTTCATCCCTCTTCAATCCTCAATGTTCAATCCTCAATTTTCAATGTTCAATCTTCAATTTTCAATTTCTTTATACCGTGCTCCCCAGTAGTTCACCATGCGCTGATACAACTTCTCTTCAGTCGGATTATGCTGACCGCGCCAGAACCTCTTGGCCATGAGTGCATCGGGCAGATACTGCTGGGCAACGAAATGCCCCGCATAGTCATGAGGATACTTATAGCCATCGCTGTAGCCCAAGTCCTTCATCAGCTTCGTGGGAGCGTTGCGCAGATGCAAGGGGACAGGCTGATTGCCCGTCTCGCGCACCACGGCGAGCGCCTCGTCAATGCCCAGATAGGCCGAGTTGCTCTTAGGCGAGGTGGCCAGATAGACCGCGGCCTCTGCCAGGGCTATGCGCCCTTCGGGCCAGCCTATCTTCATGACCGTATCGAAGGCGGCATTGGCCAGCAGCAACGCATTGGGATTGGCCAGACCAATGTCTTCGGATGCCGAGATGACCAGCCTGCGGGCAATGAACTGAGGGTCTTCCCCACCCTCTATCATCCTTGCCATCCAGTAGAGTGCCGCATCAGGATCGCTGCCGCGGATGCTCTTGATAAAGGCAGAGATAATGTCGTAGTGCATCTCCCCGTCTTTGTCGTAGGCCAGCGGATTCTGTTGCAAGCGCGACACGACCAGCTCGTCGGTAATCATCACGTCGCCGCTCTCCGCCTCGACCACCAGTTCCAGTATGTTCAGCAACTTGCGGGCATCGCCGCCGCTATAGCGAAGCAGAGCCGACGTTTCCTTCAGTTCAATCTTCCGCTCCCTTAGTATCACGTCGGTTGTCACGGCCCGGTGCAGGAGCTGAAGGAGGTCGTCCTTCTCCAACGACTTCAACACATAAAGCTGACAACGGGAGAGCAACGGACGTATCACCTCAAACGACGGATTCTCGGTCGTGGCACCAATCAGCGTGACGATTCCCTTTTCGACGGCCCCCAGCAGAGAGTCCTGCTGCGATTTGGAGAAGCGATGGATTTCGTCAATAAACAAGATCGGCGAGGCCTCGTTGAAGAAGCGGCCCTTTTGCGCCTTTTCAATCACATCGCGAACGTCTTTCACCCCACTTGTAACGGCAGAAAGCGTATAGAAGGGTGTTTTCAACCTGTTGGCAATGATCTGAGCAAGCGTTGTCTTTCCCACCCCCGGAGGCCCCCACAAGATAAAAGAAGAGATGCGTCCGGCATCGATCATCTTGCGCAGAACGGCTCCTTCGCCAACCAGATGGCGCTGGCCTATATAATCGTCAAGTGTGCGTGGGCGCAGTCTCTCGGCTAATGGCTCTGACATAATGCAATAAAAAAACTGTTCTTTCTGTCTTCATTTGCGTTGATGACGTTCATCAACGGTGCAAAAGTACGTATTTTTAAAGACTTTCAGCATTTTTTCGTCATAGTTTTAGCATTGTTTATAAGATTCCGTTGATTTCAGTAACCACTCAGCCACCATTGAGAAAAAACAGAAATAATTATAATTCTTATAATTCTTCTTTTCAAAATAACGGTAAAAAATAAATTGGGACAATTTATTTTTTACCGTTACTTAAACATTATCAGAACATTACTTTCTTCGTCACGATTTTGCCGTCGGGCATGGTCTGACGCAAGATGTAAAGTCCCTTGCCCGGAGTCGTGACTGGCG
>CACXXD010000132.1 GCA_902771445.1 uncultured Prevotellaceae bacterium | reverse complement strand
ATGAACTTTTTTCTAAATCTGAAGTTTTCCTCCGAATCGTTTTGCGGTTCGGAATTTTTGTATTCCTAAAAGAATTGTTTGGCGGATTTGAAGAAAAATATGTTAGACCACAGTTTCATGTGGTCATGATGAATACTTCACATCTGATTTGTGGCTCGCAAGACATCAATGGAGGTGATAAGAACATCGGCTACGGTGGCATGGATAGCGAGGGAAATGTGGTGCCATCCTCGCGTCGAGGATCTGATGGTTGGGTCGATGATGATAGTGAAGAGGATGACAGACAGTAAAAAATCCTTATTGCTCGCAAGTTTGTGACCTTCAAACTTGCGAGCCACATTTTTTCTTCGTATCTTTGCGCCCGATTTGCCAAAGTGGCTTATCAAGGGGTGCTGGTTCGTTTGTACTGGCTGAGATCATACCCTTCTTACCTGATGCGGATAATGCCGACGTAGGGATGGATAGTAGGTCAAATCACAATTCTCTGTAATTGTACCCCCTTTTTTATTAGTTCTTAATCTTAAAAGGGATGAAAAAAACTTATCTTTTGTGCGCCGTGATGTGCGCAATGACGGCAATGGCCAACAATGGCCGCGATGCCGAGGCCAAGTCGGCTGATGCCGCCAAGGAACAAGTGACGAAAACCGGGCCTGTTGACTCGCTGAAGACGGTGGAACTACAGGCAGTGCAGGTAAGCTCGACGCGTGCTTCGAAAAAAACGCCAATGGCCTTTACCGACATGAACCGCGATGACATCAAGCAAGTGAACCACGGTCAGGACATTCCCTACCTGCTGTCGCTGACCCCCAGTGTGACGGTGACCAGCGATGCAGGCAACGGCATCGGCTATACCACCATCCGAGTGCGCGGCACGGCTCCCGAACGCATCAACATCACCGCCAATGGCATTCCGATGAACGATGCCGAGAGCAATCAGTTGTACTGGGTGAACATGGGCGACTTTGCATCGAGCGTGCAGACCATGCAGATTCAGCGAGGCGTCGGCACATCGACCAACGGCGCGGGTGCCTTCGGTGCTACCATCAACATGCAGACTGAGAACATCGGAACAAAGCCTTTCGTCGGCCTCGATGCCAGCGGCGGCAGCTATGGCACGCATAAGGAGACAGTGCGCTTCGGCACAGGTTTGCTCAGCGAGCACTGGGGACTGCAAGGCCGCTTGTCGAACATCAGCTCCGACGGCTATATTGACCGTGCCTCGACTCGCCTGAACAGCTATTTCCTGCAAGCAGGCTACTTCGGAGAGAACACGGCGGTGAAGTTCATCACCTTCAATGCCGTTGAGAAAACCTATCATGCGTGGGATTTCTCTTCTAAATATGAGCAGAGCCGCTATGGGCGCACTTACAACCCCTGCGGCGCGATGGAATGGAACGAAAACTACGATCCCATCGCTTTCTATGACAATCAGACCGACAACTATCACCAGCAGAACTATCAGCTCATCTGGACGCAACGCTTTTCGCGCATGCTGAACCTGAACGCTGCACTGCACTACACCAACGGCAAGGGCTACTACGAGCAGTTCAAGGACGGGGCCAAGCTGAAGAACTACATATCGCTGACTGACGACGAGCAGGGCATGAGAAGCGACCTGGTGAGACAGAAGAAGATGGCCAACAACTTCTATGGTGCCGTGGCCTCGCTCAACTTTGACAACAGAAGCGGACTGGAGGCCTCGTTGGGTGGGGGCTGGAACAAGTACGACGGCGACCACTTCGGACTCATCAAGTGGATGAAAGCGGCTCCAAGCGCACTCAAACCCGACTACGAATATTATCGCGATAATGCAAAAAAGACCGATTTCAACGTCTACGGAAAGGTAAGCTACAGCTTTGTTGAGGGGCTGAATGCCTACGTAGACTTGCAGTATCGACACATAGGCTACAAGATGCAGGCACCCATCGACCAGTTTGTTGCCAACAAATCATCGGACTATGTGATCGACGACAAGTTCAATTTCTTCAATCCAAAGTTTGGCCTGAACTATCAGTTGTCGCCCAATCATCGCATCTATGCCTCGTATGCCATTGCCCATAAGGAGCCGACGCGCAACGACTATCAGAACAACTTCGGACTGAATCTGAAGTCAGAGCGGCTGAACGATCTGGAGGTTGGCTATAACTTCCGTTCGACGCGCTTCACGGCTGGCCTGAATCTCTATTGGATGAACTACAAAGACCAGTTCGTCCTGACGGGCGCACTCAACGAGATCGGTGAGGCTGTGGCCATGAACGTGCCGAAGAGCTACCGACTGGGTGCGGAGGTCGAGGCCGCCTGGCGCCCCGCCGACTGGTTCCGCTGGGACCTCAATGCCACGTTGTCGAAGAACCGCGTGAAGGATGCCGTGGTGGCGCTGCACGAATATGACAAGACGAGCGGCAACTTCGTCAATGCTGGCACGGCCTCGGTGGGCGATGCTCCGCTGTCGTTCTCGCCCGATTTGATTCTGAACAATATCCTGACGTTCAGCTACTGGGGCTTCAAGGGCAGTGTGCAGAGCCAGTACATCGGCAAGCAATACCTGACCAACTCGGGCTTTAAGACGATGGTGGGCTACGATGAAAACGGCAATGCCACAGAGGAGTCGCTGCTGATTGGCGGGCGCTTCACGACCAATGTCGACCTGAGCTACAACTTTGGCCTGCCTCGTTGCGGACTGAAGGATGTCACGGTGGGCGTGATGTTCTACAATGTGTTCAACACCAAGTACGACACCAACGGCTGGGCTTCGCCTAAGTATCACACCGTGAACGGTCAGACCGTGGCCTACAACGGATCGTGCCTGGCCGATGGAGCCGTGCGCGACCAGTGGGCAGTGGGCTTCGCTCCCGCAGCACCCTTCAATTTCATGGCTCATCTGTCGGTCAACTTCTAAACATTCTCTTGCTAATTACAATTCGGAATGGCACTCGACTGGCTTGATATTGCGACAACGATACTCGGTCTGATTTACATCTGGCTGGAGTATCGTGCGCACATTGCGCTCTGGGTGGTGGGCATCGTGATGCCCGCCCTCGATGTCTACCTTTACTACCGACATGGGCTTTATGGCGATGCGGGCATGGCGGTCTACTATACGGTTGCCGCGGTCTACGGACTTCTCGTCTGGAAATTCAAGAAGACGAAGAAGTCGCATCAGTCGTTGCCCATCATTCCCATGCCCAAGGAGCTGTATCTGCCGGCTGCGGTGTTCTTCTTCGCTGCCTGGGCACTCACCTACTATGTGCTGATAACATGGACCAACAGCACGGTGCCTGTGCTCGACTCGTTCACGAATGCCCTGTCGTTTGTCGGTCTTTGGGCATTGGCCCGCAAGTATCTGGAGCAATGGTTCTTCTGGATTGTCGTCGATGCCGTGTGCTGTGTGCTCTACGTGCAGAAAGGCATTCCTTTCAAGGCCGGTCTTTATGGCCTTTATGTCGTGATTGCCGTCTTTGGCTATCTGAAGTGGAAGAAGATGGTGAAGATACAAAGCCCAAGAACAAATAAAAAGCATTCCTGCGATGATAGACACTCCTTTCGAACTTCTCAGTGCTGCGTATGATTCCGCTCCCCGTCTCTCGCAAGGGTCGGGGAGTGGCTATGTAGTTGTGCTTGCCGATGGCGAGCAACCCACCCACGACGTGCCTCTTCGTCTGTTGCAAGATGCGCCTTTCGTGGTGTGTTGCGACGGAGCCATTCGGCATTGCGACAGGGCCGATGCCGTGGTGGGCGACGGTGACAGCATTCCCATGCAGTACAGAAAGGAGTATGCGACCATTTTCCATCAGGTGGACGAGCAGGAAGACAACGACTTGACCAAAGCCACGCGCTATTGTCTCTCCAAAGGCTTCCGACGCATTGTCTATCTCGGAGCGACGGGACGGCGCGAGGATCACGCGTTGGGCAATATCTCTTTGATGGTTCGCTATGCCGCCGAAATGGGTGTCGAGCCTTTGCTGGCCACGAACTACGGCTGGTTCGTGCCAGTCTGTCATCCTCAGAATGGTGCCGAAAGACAGCTCTTCACCCGCAGTTTCTCCTCTTTTCATCGGCAGCAAGTCAGCCTTTTCAACTTCGGATGCACCCATCTGCACACCGAAGGCCTCTGTTATGACGGCTATGCCTACCGCTCTTGGTGGCAAGGCACGCTGAACGAAGCCGCCGCCGACCACTTCAGTATCATGGCCGACGGCGACTATCTTGTGTTTCGCACTTATGAGGCAAAGTAGCGAAATGCCTTATGGTATTTTGGGAAACAGCTTATAGACAGCCGAGGTCAGAAAATAGAGAATGATGCCGGAGAAAACACCTGCTATGGCATCGATGACGTAGTGTGCCTGAATGTAGAAGGTGGCAAAGAACATGAGCACCGTCAGCACCAGCATTGTCCAGAACATCTTTCGGTTCTTTGAGTCGTGGGCCAGCAGCACCATGACGGTCGTCACGCCCATATGGCTGCTGGGGAAGGCGGCTGTGGGGCGTTCGCCTGCATTGTGTGCAAAGACAAGTATCTTGTAGAACACACCGCCGTGATAGCCCGGAATGGGCAGGCACTCGCTGTGGGTCTCAAAATAGTGGCCTATGTTGGGGAAGATGCCCTGTGCTATCTGGTCGGTGCCTGCTGCCAGATAGTAGTATTGCGGCCCTGCCACTGGCAGGAAGATGAAGACGAGATAGAGCACGAAGAACGATATGACAATGACGAACGCTGCCTTCAGAAACTGTTCGTATTTGTAGAAGAAGTAATAGAACGAGATGAAGACCATCATGGGATAGTAGCTGACGTAGCCCAGCGTGAGCGGTTCGCTGACCCATGCGCTTGCGAAGTTGCGCGAGAAGAGCAGTGCGGGCTGACAGCCGAACAGTGCTTGCTCGTAGCCTGCAAAGTGGTGGTCGAGATTGGGCAGCAGACGGTTGAACTCGTAGGTGTCGGGATACCACGTACCCAGCAGCACGATCTGGCAGATCACCCTCAGCAGCATGATGAATCGGCAGGGTATCATGCGGTAGATCCACCACAATGCCAGCACCATCAGCACCGACTGAATGCGCAGTGCCAGCATCGATAGCGGATTCTGTAGACGTGTGTAGAACACCAGCATGAGCACCAGCGTGATGGCGGCATAGATCATCATGCCCCACTCAACCAACATCAGTCCTTGGTGTTTCTTTTTCTCTATTGTAAATAAATACTTCAGCATAGTCGTCGTTGTTACAGCCATCCGTTGTCCTTATACCACTTGATGGTGAGTGGCACTCCGCGCTCCAGCGTGTACTGCGGCTTGTAGCCCAGTTCCTTGATGGCCGGCTCGATGTCGCACCGCCAGTTGCGCTGTCGCAGAATGTGGTATTTGTCGTTGTTCAGTGCTGAAATCTTGCCTGTCAGATGACCGATGAAATCGCCGAAAAAGGTGATGATGCGCAGCAGCCAGATGGGGGCGGTGATGCGGATCCACCAGGGGTTGCCCAGCTCCTGTCGTATCAGGTCGCTGAAGGTGCTGCTCTGATAGACCTTGCCGTCGGAGAGGAAGTAGGCGCGGCCCACCGTTCCTTTCTCGCAGGCCAGGAAGACGGCCTGCACCACGTCCTGCACATAGACGAAGGTGATGTCTTGCTGTTTGAAGCCCACGGCGAAGTCGCTGTGCTGCTTGATGCTCTTGGCCATCAGGAAGTAGTCGCGCTCGCGAGGGCCGTAGACGCCCGTGGGGCGCAGGATGATGTAGGGGAACACCGCCTCCTTCGTTCTCAGTTCCAGACTTTCGTTCAGCCAGCGTTCGGCCTCGCGCTTGCTGCGCCCGTACTCGGTGTTCGGGTGTGGCTGGTCGGTCTCTTTTATCTCCACGTAGGGTTGCTCTTCGTGTATGGCGCCGAACACGCTGAGCGAGCTGATGTAGACAAACTTCTTGATGGGCATGTTGAGCGCGATGAGGGCGCGTACAAGATGCTTGGTGCCTTGCGTGTTGATGCGGAAGAAGTCGGCCTTGTTCAGACATTTAGTAACACCAGCCGCATGCACCACATAGTCGAACTGATGGCCGCTCAGCTGTTGCTCCAGTTGCTTCTGGTCGTCCAGATTGAGTTCGATGAAATGGATGCGTTCATCTTTCAAGAACTGTTTCGAGCTGCTGCTACGCATGGCCGCCCATGTGTCCATGCCCCGTTTGAGTGCCTCTTCAACGATGTATGAGCCAATGAAGCCACTGGCCCCTGTCACTAATATCTTCATGCTGTTTCTGAAATTTTGTGCAAAATTATAAAAAAACTCACTAATAAAAGAGTAAGTAACGGTAAAAAAATAAGTTAGGACATTTTTCGTCTGTTCAGAATCGTCCCATGTATTTTTATCACCATTACTAATTTGCTTTTTATGGCAGTGAAAAAGCCATTTCTTCTTCTTCCGAATAATTGGCCAGTTTCCTGAGATAATAGTCTTTCAGGTCCTTCCATTTATAATAAGGTGGGGTGCTGGTCGATATGGGCAGCCGTGCCTCTTGCTCGTTCAGCAGCACCTTCACGAGCACGTCGTCATCCTGTTGGTTCTTGCGGTAGAACACCAGCTGGATGTTGCACCCCATCGGATAGATGCGATAGTTCACCCATCCGCGTTGCTCCAGTTCCTCAATGTCGCTGATTGGCTGGTCGAGGCCGTTCAGCCCCATCAGACAGGCCAGTGGCAGCAGGTTGGTCTCATGCCCGTAGCGCAGTTGCACGCCCGGCTTTGCCAGTGCAATGCACGAGTCGGCCTGCTCGATGATGGCTCGCAGCAGATGCCGTTGCGAGTAGGGCTGCAGATTGCCGTTCAGGGGGCAGTAGCCGTAGCCCAGGAACCAGAAGGCATTCTCCATTCGCCAGTTTTCCACGAGTTCATCGGTCGTGAAGATGTCGTAGAGAGTCACCTTGTCGTGCAGCGTGGTGTTCTGAACGCTGCCCGCCAGCCGGAACAGATAGTAGTTCAGTCGCTCGCCGTTGACCTTCTGCCGCAGGTAGGTGGTGTCGTTCAACAGCGTTCCCACCATCCGTTGCCAGCATCCGTGCCGTTTGCAGTAGTCCTCATATAACTTCACCGTCTGCTCGGTTCTTATCTTCGCAAAGAGTGCCTTGTCCTGAAAGTTCATGTAGTGCATGTCGTGTGCGGTAGAGTTGAACGTGATGTTCAGCCGTGGGTTGAGCATGGTCATCTGTTGTACGGCATGCGTCATGCTGAGCACGCAGCGCGGCGCCAGTGTGCTGTGTGCATCCACGTTGGCCTTGCCCTTGAACACCTCGGGGAAGTTGGCCATCATGCGTGCAATGATCTCCTTGCTTTGCTGTCCGCCCAGTGATGTCAGGTCGCCCCATCGGCTGTAGGCCTCGTCGTGCAGCAGCTTCACCCGTCGCAGCACATCCCGTCCCAGCTCGGTCAGTTTGCCAGCCTCGTCGGCTTTTTTCAGCGTTTCCATCGCGTAGTCGTAGTCCTTAATCTTCGTCAGATAGCGCGAGCCGTGCCTGCCGTAGTGACTGATGTAGAACGGTTTCTTGCCGGCAGGCGCTGGCGACAGTTTTTGCGTGGGGGTGGGGTAGGCCACGGTGTTACTGGCCGAAAGGTTCCTGTTGGCTGCTATTTCTTCTTTGGGCAAAGGCAACTGGGCCGCAGCGACGAGCGCGAGCGACAGCAATAGTGTGCTGAAAAGCAGTTTTTTCATAGAAAGAGTATCTTTTATTGTCTGGTATTTGACCTTGTGCCGACGACACTGAACGTAAACAGAAT
>CACXXD010000131.1 GCA_902771445.1 uncultured Prevotellaceae bacterium | reverse complement strand
TTGCTGGAATAGTGTGTCAGTAAGTCAAAGAGCGATGTGAGACGGTGAGGCGGCTGATTAGCGCGTCATCACCTTGACGGCCTCGCGGTTGTGCTCGACGGCCTGCATCAAGGCAGGCTGGTCGGCATCGTGGCCCTTCTGCTGGGCATTGTCCAGATGACGGACGGCCTCGTCGTACTGTCCGCGCAGGATGCAGAGGGCAGCACGGGCATTCTCGGCCTGGGCCGACTGTCCGGCCTGGCTCAGCAACGTCTCGGCCTTGAGCAGGTCGCCCTGGTGCAAGGCCACGTTGGCCAGGTTGAGAGCGGCCACTTCCGATGCGGGATAGATGTTGTAAGCCGTCTGCACCGCACGGTTGTAGTCGTCGCTATACTCCGTGAAGGTCTGTGCCACGCGCCAGAACTCATGCTGCGACAGCTGGTGAGGCTTGGTGCGATAGATGTCGAGACACTCCTGCACGGTGTTGAACTTGCGCACGACGAACGTGATTTCGTAGTCGGAGCGACGCAGACCGGGGTAGACCGTCTTCAGCAGATAGTCGTACTCGCTGCGGTAGCGCTGCTTGATGAGCCGCTCCTTGGGGTCGGGCTGCAACGAGCCGTCGTCGATGATGGCGAGAATCTCCTCGCGGTGGGGCAGCACGTCGGTGCCGGTCTGCTCCACGGCGGCCCTCAGGCCCTGCCAGTTCTCAGGCGTGGCCTCTGCCGGGGCGAAGACAGCCGACGGCAGCTGATATTTCTGCTGCACCCAGCGGGTGAGCGACTGTGCACGGTTGGTGGCCAGCATGCGGTTGTGCTCGTAGGGGCTCTCGGGCGATGCCCATCCGTGAATCTTGATTTTCTCTACGGAGATGTTCTTGTCGGCCACCATGATGTCGAGCGTGTCGGTGATCTTGCGCAGCTCGGTGGGGTTGTTCATGTAGGTGGGCAGCAGGTCCCACTTGTCGACGACGAAGGTGATGTAGGCCGTGCCGTGCAGCTGCTGCGCGGGCTTGTCGGGCGCAGGCTCCAGTCCGGCCAGCCACACCTCGGGCTTCGTCGGCTTGTGCATGAGCGGCGTGGTGTTGTCGGCCACGAGGTCGCCACAACCGCAAAGATCCTCCTCGACGGCCAGGTCGTAGCTGTCCATCCACGGCTCGTAAGGCACCTGTGCCAGATAGCTGACGGTCTGCTGACGGCCATTGCGCCGCTCAATCTCTATGGCGTCGGGGTAGTTCTTGTTCTGCTCGCCGCGCCGGTGCTGGATGTGCATGTCGCGGCTGTTGACGAGCAACGGGCGGAAGCGGATGCTGTCGGTGCCGCTGGCACTGCGCAACAACGGGCGCAACACCACGGTCTGGCCGTGACGCAGGCGCAGCTCGTCGAGGCCCACACTCATGGTAAGCACCATCTGCTGGCCCACGTTCTTGAGCGTGGCCCCGCTGACGGACACCTTGCCGTCGACGAGCGTGGCCGAGGCCCCTTCGGCCTGCCGTGCAGCGGTGGGCTGCGGACGGTCGTCGCGGGCCAGCTGCGACGTGGCAGCGGTCGACGTGCTGTTTCCACCTATATTATATACAAGGCTGAGCGCAATCTTCGTGGGGCCTACGTAGGTCTTGTGGCCCTTGCCCTCGCGCTTGCCGCACGTGCCGCACTTGAACTTCTGATAGTCAATATAGGCAGCACCCAGGCCAATGGCGGCCTCGAAGTTCCAGTGGCGCGAGAGCACCCACTGGTAGCCGTAGCTGACGCCGCCGCCCACATACCATCCCTCGAAGCGATGGTCTTGCAGCTCGTCCCACAGTCCGAAGGGCAGCTTCACGTTGGTTGCGTCGTACTCGCCGCCGAGTGCATGAACGCCGATGAAGGAGCCGTTGAACCGATGGCAGAACCAGTAGCGCCATTCGGGGTTCAGCATCCAGTGCTTCATGTATTTCCGGTTGTCAGACGAGCCGAACTTCCAGGGGTTGAGCCCGTAGAACAGCTGCACGGTGTTCTTGGGTCCCAGTCCGATCTCTATGCCCAGGTTGGGTGTTGTCAGTGCATCGTAGACCAGATTCGTCTTGAGCGCCACGGGCTGTGCGGTGGACACAACAGAGCACACAAACAGCCCGATGACGACAAGCATCGTCTGAAGGGAGTAGGTCTTCATTGGATTATTCTTAGTAGTTGATATTAACTGATTGTACGTTTTTCTGTTCAAAATCGCGGCAAAGATAAGTTATTTTTGTAAAAAAATCACAATTTAGGGATGTGCATTTAAGAATATTTAACTAAAGAAAATACAGAAATTAGAAATCAGGAATAGTTTTAGCACCAAAAGGAACTAATTGCAATTTATATATAAATCATGTTGCGATTCAATATGAATCTCCTGGGGCCTTGAGATTCAATACAAATCAAAGTGGGTTTAAAGCCAAATCAAACTGAGATATGACTTAAATCTCAACGTGATTTGACTTGAATCTCAGCATGATTTGACTTTAAACCCAGTTTGATTTGGCTTTGATCACAGACTGCGAGTAAAGACTGGAGAATGTGGACTATAGACTGAAGACTGTAGACGATAGACTGTAGACTATAAACTACAGACTTTAGACTGTAGACTATAATACCTGTGGTCTATAGTCTGTAGTCTAAAGTCTGTAGTCTTCAGTCTGTAGCCCGTAGCCGGCCTACAGTCGAAAAATTACTTTACAAAGAGCTTCTTGCCGTTGCTGATGTAAAGACCCTTCAGGCCAGAGAGATTGGCGGTGTTGCTGCGAACCAGACGACCATCGAGCGAGTAGACGTCAGAGGCAGGAACATTCTGGACGGTTACGCCAGCAATGCCAACACCCTTGTTGTCCTCGACGAACACGTTGTCGACGATGCAGAAATCACCAACAGAGACGATATCACCCGTCCAGAAGTCAGTCTCGGTGGGAGTCTGAATCTGTGCGGTGATGCCCACGATGGCATAACGACCACCCTTGAATGCAGAGAGAGGCACCTTGACGTTGCTGAGCTCCTCGCTCACGGGAACAGTAGCGATGACCTGTTGAGCGGCACCGTCGATGCCGGCCGTGATGTTCAGACTGGTGATGCCAGAAGCTCTGACGTCGAACGACAGCATGGGCTCGACAGCATCCTTCAGGTTGAGCTTGCCAGAGTTGAAGTAGACCTCACCCTCCTGCTCACTGGTGATGACGATCGACACGTCGTCGCTCTCGGGCTCCTGATAGCTGAGCAACAGTGCGTCGGAGTCCCAGTAGTAGTGGAAAGAACCATCGGCCACATCCTCCTTGACGGGCAGGTCGTAGGGCTTACCCACGAGCATGCCTACAGAAGCAGCCTCTTCGTTGACACCGTCGGCGGTAGAGGTCTGAACAGCCCAGTAAGCATACTGCTGGTCGCCCTCGTCGGTGTTGAAGTTGAAGCTGAAGGTATCAGCATCGCGCACCGAACCGATCTGCTGGTCGAGCACGAGCATACTGCCGAACCACGACTCCTCGATGGCAGTAGTCCATACGGTATAGTCGACCTTGGCAGGATTGACATAGAGACCGTTGACACCTTCTTCGCCCACCTTGTTCCAGTTGAGCGTAACGCTGGTGGCATTGTCGGCAGCGGTCAGGTTCTCAACGACGAGAGGCAGGTCCATACCGACGAACACGGTGATCTTGGCAGTCTTCAGACCAGCACCGCTGGCATTGTAAGGAATGAGCTGATAGGTGAGCAGGCCAGCCTCGGCAGGCTCGTCGACAAACGTTGTGGCAGCACCGGGAGCCACACCCTCGACGGTCTTGACGACCTCGCCGTTGCGCAGGATCTCGATGTTGACGTTCTCGGTGAGTGCCGAACCGTCGACAGCCACTGTAGGAGCGGTGATATCGATGTTCACGATGTGCTCACCCTTGGCATCGGCCTGGATGCTCACAGTGGGAGCGGCAGGAGCAGTGGCAGCGGGACCGTCGACGACAGCCAGGCTGTTGAGTGTCAGGTGATACTGGTCGGCATCGCTGATGGCATGGACAGCCACGTAGTAGACATCGTCGTCAGCCACGCTGAACACACCCTCGTAGATTTCGCCTGCATCCTCGGTGTTGTTCACCTCGACCGGCTCCAGGATGGTGGTGGTCAGTCCCTCGACAGAAGCCACCTTGCCAATCTTCACCTCGAAGCGCTCGGGATAGTCCCAGCAGAGCGCGTTGACCTGAATGCTGTAGTTCTTGCCAGCCTTCAGACGGAGCCCCGGAGTGATGAGATAGTCGTCGGCAGCGGCATCGCCATTATAGGCATAGTTGGTTCTGAAGCTGATGTCGTAGTTCCATGTGCTACCGTCCTCGTTGGCATCGATGACGCTGTAGGTCGAGAAGGTGGCCTCGTCAGTCAGGTCGGCTGTGTAAGGCACGTCGAGAATGGTAGAGAGGAATACCGACACCTCGGCACCCTTCTGGCCAATGCCGTGATCGTTGTAGGTGAGCACCTGATAGGTGTAAGTACCGATGATCAGTGCGGGATCGTTGTCGACGTAGGTGAGCTGGGTGCCAGGAGCCACGTCCTCGAAGGTCTTGATGACCTCACCGTTGCGGAGCAGCTCAATCTTGGTCAGGTTGGTGGTGAGAGGCTCGCCGTTGATCTTCGTGGCAGGAGCGGTGAAGGTGATGGTAGCCTCGAGCACGTTGGGCGTAGCCACAGCGGTCAGGTCGCTGATAGCGGCAGGAGCCTCGACGTCAATCACCTCGACGGTGAAGTCGTCGACATAGAGTCGATAAGCATCGGCATCGCTGATGGCATGGATACCGAAGTAGTAGTAGCCCGTCTTGTCGACTGTTACGTTGGTGTTCTCAATAGTAGCGAACTCGCTCCATGTGATGTCGGTAGACTCGATGACCTGCGTCTTCATGGCCTCGACAGTGGCGGCATCGCCCAACTTGACCTCCAGGCGCTCGTTGGTGTCGGCATTGCGCGTGAGGAAGGCCAGACGGTACTGCTTGCCAGCCTCGAGCTTGATGGCAGGCGAGAAGAGCCAGTCGTCAGCATTGAGGGAAGAGCTGTAGGAATAGCGGGCGAAGTACTGCTCGTCGGTAGTGTGGGCAAAGTGCCATGTCTTGCCGTCAGCGTTGGCATCGATCCACGAGAACTCGCAGCGCTGGCCAAGCGTCTGGAAGTCGTTGACGTATGGCAGCTCGTCGATCTGAGTGCGCACGTCGAGCTTGTTCCACACGGTGAGGTAGTCGCCGTAGCCCGAAGCGGAGTTGTCGTCGTCCCAGAGGACAGCCATGTAGTAGGCCTCGACACCCTGCTGCCAGGCATCAGTGCCTTGCAGAGAGATTTCGTCACCGTCGATGGTGAAGGTGAAAGCCTCGGCATGGTCGTCGGCAGCAGCCAGCGAGCCCTCGGCGGTGATGAGCCCCCAGCGCACGCTGAGCGTGGCCTGATACTCGTCGTCGTAAGCAATGGGCTGTCCGGCAGGAATGGTGATGGTGTTGCCATTCTTCTTACCCTTGACCCATGCGCCCGTTGCATACATAGAGATGATGTCCTTCACGTAGACGGTGCCTTCAGCGCACTCCACGATCTCGACGGCATCGGTCTGCTCGGTAACCGCCATCTGACTGCCGTTGACATAGTAGGCAAAGCCCGAACGGCTGTAGAACGAGTGAGCACCCTTGGCCGGAGTGACGATGATGCCGTGAGCATCTTTCTCCTCGCCCTCAGGCTTGATGTCGCGGAACGAATGGCCAACCACCGACGCAGTGGCTGCACGCAGACCGGTGAAAGGCACGTTGGTGCCGGGAGCGTACTGGCGCTCGGCAGCATCGGCAGGCATGTTCTTTGCCTTCCTTGCCTTGGCAGAGGTCTTCGCCTTGAAAGCCTGTTGGGTTACTGCTGTAGTCTGCTTAGGAGCGGCAGACTTCAGGATCGTCTGAGACTGTGCAGGAATGGAAAGCATCATGGCTGCTAACATTCCCCAAAAAGTAATTTTTTTACCCATAGCGATACGTTTAAGTTATTAATTGAATGAAAACAATGCACAAAAGTAATAAAATATTACGAAACGGAGAAAATTTTTTACGATTTTTTCACGGAGATGCTAAAAAACATGATTTGGCATAAATCAGGAAGGGGACTGCTGCCATGAATGGCAGCCCACAACAACAGGCAACCGACAACAAAACAAACGACGACAAGCAAAACAGGGGACCGGCGGCAACAAACAGGAGACCGACAACAAACCAAGCAACAACAAACAAGCAAACAGGGAACCGACGGCAACCAACAGGGAACCGCTAACAACAACCAACAGGGGACCGCTAACAACAACCAACAGGAGACCGACGAACGAAAATAAGGGCAAAACAATTTTGAGAATTGAAAAGAATGTCGTAATTTTGCAAAAAAATAAAAGAATAAAAAATTAAAAAAATAAAAAATGGCATACTTCTTTTCATCAGAATCGGTGTCGGAAGGACATCCCGACAAGGTGGCCGACCAGATCAGCGACGCAATACTGGACCAGTTTCTGGCCTACGACAAACAGGCACGCGTGGCCTGCGAGACTTTCGTGACCACAGGACAGGTGGTCATCATGGGCGAGGTGCGCAGCGAGGACTATATTGACCTGCAGACCATCGCACGCAAGACTATAAATAAAATAGGTTATACGAAGGCTGAGTATCAGTTCGACGGCAACTCGTGCGGCGTGCTGACGGCCATACACGAACAGAGCCAGGACATCAGCCGAGGCGTGGACAAGGAGAAAACGACGGACTCGACCGAAGACCCGGAGCTGAACCAGGGGGCCGGCGACCAGGGCATGATGTTCGGCTATGCCACGAACGAGACGGAGAACTACATGCCCGTGAGCCTGGACCTGGCACATCTCATCATGCGCACACTGGCCGACATACGCAAGGAGGGAAAGGTGATGACCTATCTGCGCCCGGACGCAAAGAGCCAGGTGACGGTGCAATACAGCGACGAGGGACTGCCGGAACGGATAGACACCATCGTGGTGAGCACTCAGCACGACGAGTTCCTGGTGGCACCGAACACGGCCTTCGGCAAGGAGAACGACGAGGCCATGCTGGCACGCATAAAAAAGGACGTGATCAATATTCTTATTCCACGCGTGAAGGAACAGATACACTCGGAGAAGGTGCTGAAGTTGTTTGGCAATGACATCAAGTACTACGTGAACCCAACGGGCAAGTTCGTCATAGGCGGTCCGCACGGCGACACGGGCCTGACGGGCAGAAAGATCATCGTGGACACCTACGGCGGAAAGGGCGCACACGGCGGCGGCGCGTTCTCAGGAAAAGACTCGAGCAAGGTGGACCGCTCGGCTGCCTATGCCGCACGGCACATAGCGAAGAACATGGTGGCAGCAGGCGTGAGCGACGAGATACTGGTGCAGATCAGCTATGCCATCGGCGTGGCCAAGCCCATGAACATCTACGTGAACACCTACGGACGCAGTCACGTGAAGATGAGCGACGGCGAGATAGCAAAGAAAATTGAGAAGCTATTCGACCTGAGACCGAAGGCCATAGAGCGCACACTGAAACTGCGACAGCCCATGTATCTGGAGACGGCTGCATACGGACACATGGGAAGAAAGAACGAGGTGGTGAAGAAGACATTCACAAGCATGTACCATGAGACGAAAGTGATGGACGTGGAACTGTTCACATGGGAAAAGCTGGACAGAGTGGAGGAGATAAAGAGGGAGTTCTTTTGAGGATTGCTGCCATGAATGGCAGCCCACAACAACCCCACAGACAAACAACCC
>CACXXD010000130.1 GCA_902771445.1 uncultured Prevotellaceae bacterium | reverse complement strand
GTCATGCGCTCGTTGTAGTCACGCTCGCGCTGGTTCTTGGGCTTGGCAAAGATGTAGATGCCAAGTGACTCATGTCGCTGTACCTTCATGGTTGACTCGTCCCTATAGCCGGGATAGTAGTCAAGGTAGAAGCTCAGTTGCGTACCTTTCTTTATCTTACGCGTACGCAGGGTTACTGTCTTGCAAATGTTACTCATACTTGAATGAAATTTCTTTTGTTAATAATCGAAGGCTATGCGTCTCATAGCAGGTGCAAAGTAACTGCGTGATGAAAGTGTGGCCAACTTACCTTTTCATAACTCATGGATAATTGTACTTTCACGCAGTTGATGCTTATTATTGGGCATTATTGGATCTTGTAAGCCCCGAATTGCGCCAATCTGCTTGCCATTATTCGGTCTAATTCTTCCTTGACGATGAGATTCTGGACTCCGACTTTCACTTTAGTGAGATTGTTCGTCTTGACGATTACGCAGATATTGCTTTTGGTCATGCCATACTTCTCTGCTGCTTCTGCTGTGGTGTAATAGGCATCACTCGCTTTCAGGTCAGGACGGAAGATGTCATCAAGATGTATCTTGGAATAATAGGTCTTGCCATATTCTCGCTTGGTGGGAATATGGCGGCGATAGGCTTGGGTACGCAAGGATTCCTTTGTTGTGGAATAGAGTGCCTCTGCCTCATCCGTAGTCAGCCATTCTGTTATGGCTTCTATCTCAGCAGGAACTCCGAAGAGGGCATCCATGTGTCTTCGGCTATAATAGTTCTTGCCGGCAATCTTGCAAATGGGTATATTGTTTCTCTTGGCTGATACATAAAGCCATGACTTCTTTACCTTGTAGATTGCCATAACATCCTCGCCAGAGATGTATTCAAGTGGCTCGATGTTCTGAACTGATTCCTCTTTTCTCGCTGGCTTACTTGAAGCTTGTCCTTTCTTCAACGAAAGGGAAGAAGGAGTCGTTGACTTGGGTGTTGGCAACACTCTATGATAAGGATTGCCAGCAAGCATCTTCTCGATGTCAGTCTTGCGGATGAAAGCCATACGGCTACTGATTCGTGAGGCAGAAAGTTTACCCTCGTTTACCAATTTGTAAACGTACTGACGGGAGCATCCCATGAGGATGGCAGCCTTGGAGAATGTAAGGTACTCCTGGCTGGCGATGTCTATAACAGGCTGGACAGCCTTCAAAAAGTCCTGTTGTCTCTTCTTGCGCTGAGCCTTTGCTGCCTCAGCACAATGCTCTGAACAATACCTCTGCGAGCCGCTGTTACAAGTGAACTCCTTACCGCAGAAGGCGCATTTTCTTGTCTTTCTCATTTGACTCCTTTTTTATGTGGTTTTACAATCAATTTCATGCAAACCGCCACGGAGTGAACTTTCGTCAATCTTTGACAATCCTTGTCAACTCATTCCACGATGTCACGTTCTTCAAATGAGGTCACTTCCTTGCTCTTTTCCCTCTCGTTCTTCTATCAACCGTTGTACACTCTTGTCAACCTTTGTCAACCTTGTCCACGAGATGGCAAAATAAAAGCCCTCAAAATTCTCCGCGGTAGAAATGCGTTGCAAAGGTAAGCGGATTTTTGAGAACTACCAAAAAGCAAGTCTGAAGTGTTAAAATCTAAAAGTAGTTGATATACAAGGGTTTATCTCTATGTGTTTTTCGTTGTTTATTGTTGTTTAGAGGTCTCTAAATACAATTCTGGAAGACATCCTCACCGATGCTCGTCACGCTGGCAGGAATTTCAATCGATGTCAGAGCTGTATTATAGAAGGCATTATCACCGATGCTCTCCAACTGCGAACCTTCTGCAAAAGTGACAGACCCCAGTTTAATGCAGTGCGAGAAGGCCCAAGCACCGATGCTCGTCACGCCGGCGGGGATTTCAATCGACGTCAGATCTGTATAATTGAAGGCATAATCACCGATGCTCGTCACGCTGGCGGGGACTTCAATTGATGTCATACTTGTAGTACCGAAGGCATACTCGCCGATGCTCTTCAACTGCGAACCTTTTGCAAAAGTGACAGACCCCAAGAAACTGCACTCAAAGAAGGCATAATCACCGATGCTCGTCACGTCATTCTCAATGACGACCTTATTGATTCGCTCCGTATAGATACTCCACGGCGCGGGGTTGTTCATGTCGGGGGTATAATCATACATCGCCCCCCAGCCGCAGATGGTGAGGGTGTTGTCATTCAACTCCCATGTCAAGCCATCTCCACACGAACCACTGGGCACCTGACCCGGCTGCCACGGACCCTGCGCCCACGCCGTCTGCGCGGTCATCGTGAGCATCATCACAAGCAGCAGCACTGCTGCCCGTCGCGTTGCGCCCAGCCCCAAGGCCAACGGCGCGAAAAAGTCTTTCTTAATACTCATTGTTATTGTTTATTATGATTATTTATTTGTCTCGTAGGGTATAAATAACACAGCGGCCTTCCTTGCATTAATGCAAAGAAAGCCGTATATTATTTACGCGGGTACCCGTGCCTTTTCAATCGCGCGTGACTTAGAGTGAGTGAACGAATTATTTGGAATCACCATACAATTCGAGTTAATTATTGTTATGACCTCAAACTTTCTCATCGTTGAAAAATTCAAAAAAGCGTTGCAAAGGTACGAAAAATCTACAAATAATAAGCAACTAAAAGAAAATAATGACAATATTTGCGATTTTTGATACAAACGCTAACGTTTTGGTAGAGAATTTTGTGATTTTACCCCAAAAACAACCTTGATTTAGACTATTTTGATTATCAAAAACTACTTTTTTGCAGGCATGATATTAAAGTTAAATCGGCGCAATGCAAACCAACTTTGACATGTGATTGTATGTTCAGTTGAAAATTTTGAACAAACAAAAATTATGAATTTTCTTGACAAACACCCCTCTGAGAATCGCATGAAATTCACCAAACTAAAAGTCGCTTGCAAATATGCGAGTATTGAAAGGTGGTATGTATGTCGTTGATTATCAGTCTGTTGTGACCGTTTGTTTGTAAAACGAACAGTTTCCTGTTCCGAAAATTTCGCTCTTCGAACAATTTTGAGTGGCATTCTGCGACACTCGCGCTGTGATTTGTATTGAATCATGGTGGGTTGGCAGTCATATCAAACTGAGTTATGAATTAAATCAGAACGTGATGTAAGTTAGAACTCAGTTTGATATGGCTGTAAACCCACTTTGATTCAATATCAATCTCAAAACGATGGCTCGGGCATGTCGGAATGGCAGGTCTGTCCTCGTTCCAGAATGCCACTTTCAGAAGGGCCTTTTTTTTATGAATTATTTTTACAAAATTGCAGTCTCTTTGACTTCTGGCGAATTCAAAGTTCGGAAAGAAATTAGAAGAAATTACTCCAGAAATTGCCCAGCTAAGTTTTTTTTCGTAATTTTGCAACCAAATAGGCTAAAATGACAAGCTATGGCAGTTGCAAATATCGTCAGTAAAGACAGCGTGCTAAGACAGTTCTCGTTCGAAGTGCTGCCTCCCCTGAAGGGAATGGGTACCGAACGACTGTTTGAAGACATCGCTAAACTATGCGAGCTTAATCCGGCTTTCATCAATATAACGACTCATCACAGTGAGTATATATATAAGGAGGTGGGCGATGGCAGATACGAACGTCAGCGCGTTCGTCGCCGTCCCGGAACGATAGCCGTGGCCGCTGCCATCCAGCAACGGTTCAAGGTGCCGGTGCAGCCGCACATCATCTGTAGCGGTGCCACTATCGAGGATATTGAGTACGAGTTGCTCGACCTGCAGTTTCTGGGCATCACCGACCTGCTGTTGCTACGTGGCGACAAGGCCAAGGATGATTCGGTGTTTAAGCCTATGCCAGGGGGACATGCTCATACAACCGATTTGATCAGACAGGTGCAGCAGTTCAACAATGGATTCTTTGCCGACGGCACACCGATCAAGAATCCCGGGCCGCGATTCGACATCGGTGTGGCTTGCTATCCGGAGAAACATGAGGAGGCTCCCAATTTGGAACGCGACATGGAGTACTTGCGACAGAAACAGGAACTGGGAGCGCAGTATGCCGTGACGCAGTTGTTTTTTGACAATCAGAAATTCTTCGAGTTTGTTGCGAAGGCCCGTCAGATGGGCATAACCATTCCCATCATTCCCGGTATCAAGCCGCTGGCAAAGCTGAGCCAGTTGACGGTGGTGCCGAAAACATTCCATTGTGACATACCAGAGACATTGGCACGTGAGATCGTCAAGTGTAAGACCGACGATGATGCACGTCGGCTGGGCATAGAGTGGACCGTCAGCCAGTGTAAGGAACTCTATCAGCATGGTCTTAACGATATTCATTTCTATACGATGGGCGCTGTCGACTCAGTGGTGGAAATCGTGAAGGAACTGAAGAAATAAATAGACGTATAAGGTGAATTTCAGCGAAGTAATAGGTCAGGAGGAGGTTTGGAACCGATTGATGCAGATGGTGAAAGAAGACCGTCTGCCCCATGCCATCATGCTCTGTGGCCCACAAGGCGTGGGTAAAAAAGCACTGGCAACGGCCTTTGCCTGCTATCTGCTGGGGGACTCAGGATATGATGATGGCGGTTTGCAGGCTTCGGAGAGTGCGCGGCAGTCGTCGAGAAACGTGCAAGTCATGTTGCAGAAACTGGAGCATCCCGACCTGCATTTTACCTTCCCTACCATCAAGTTGCCCTCGATGAGCACCGACCATATACCCGTGAGCGACGATTTCATCAGGGAGTGGCGCGAGCTGATGCTGAGGGGACCTTACTTCAGCATGGATGACTGGATGACGGCCATCGGTGCAGAGAACCAACAGGCCATCATTACGGCTGGCGAGAGCGACGAACTCGTTAGGAAACTGTCGCTGAAGTCCAGTCAGGGTGGCTATAAGGTGTCGGTCATCTGGTTGCCGGAACGCATGAACATTGCCTGTGCCAACAAGTTGCTGAAACTGATAGAGGAACCACCACAACAGACGGTGTTCATCATGGTGTGCGAAGAGCCGGACAAGTTGCTGGAGACTATTCGCAGCCGTGTGCAACGCATTGATGTCAAGCGGATTGAGAAGGAAACCATCTGCAAGGAACTGGTGGAGCGGCGAGGCATAGATGAGGCAGCGGCGAATCGTATCAGTCGACTGGCCAACGGCTCTTGGATGAAAGCACTCGAAGAGCTGCAAGTTGGAACGGAGAATGAGCAGTTTCTTGACCTATTCATCTTGCTGATGCGTCTGGCCTATCAGCGCAAGGTGAAAGACCTGCGCAAATGGAGCGAGACACTGGCCTCGTTCGGACGAGAAAAGCAGAAGCGTTTTCTGGAATACTTCCTGCGCATGATACGCGAGAATTTTGTCTATAACTTCGGGCAGCAGGAACTTTGCTATATGACGCAGAAGGAGGAAGATTTCTCGCGCAACTTTGCCCGATTTGTCAATGAGGCGAATGTGCTGGAGATATACGATCTGGCCAATCTGTCTATTCGTGACATCGGTCAGAACGCTAATTCGAAAATTGTGTTTTTCGACTTTGCACTGAAGATGATTGTGCTATTGATACAAAAATGAAGGTATAAAATATAAGATAAGAAACGAATGATTGATAAACAAAAAGACTACGAAATAAGAACTGGCTGTGACCGTGGCCTCTGCAGAGCGGCCATCGGCAGGCAGGACCGACAGCTGAACACCTATGACTGGCTGGCCGATGTTCCTGGTAATGCCGACTCGACCGATTTGGTGGAGGTGCAGTTCAAACATACACGCAAGGGCTACTATCACAACGTGAATAATTTGCCACTGAAAAAGGGTGACATCGTGGCTGTGGAGGCAAGTCCGGGACATGACATCGGTGTGGTGACACTGACGGGAAGACTCGTGAAACTACAGTTGAAGAAAGCCAACCTGAAATCGACGGACGACATCAAGCGAATCTATCGTCTGGCACGTCAGGTGGATATGGACAAGTTCAGAGAGGCAAAGGCACGTGAGCATGAGACGATGATAGAAAGCCGTGAGATTGCCAAAGGACTCGGCCTGGACATGAAGATTGGCGATGTGGAGTATCAGGGCGACGGACAGAAGGCTATCTTCTATTATATAGCCGATGAGCGCGTGGATTTCCGTCAGTTGATCAAGGATTTGGCTGCCGCATTCCATGTACGCATTGAGATGAAACAGATTGGTGCAAGACAGGAGGCGGGGCGTATCGGTGGAACTGGCCCTTGCGGACGCGAACTCTGCTGTGCCACGTGGATGAAAAACTTTGTGTCGGTATCGACGAGTGCTGCCCGTTTCCAGGACATCTCACTTAATCCACAGAAACTGGCCGGTATGTGTGCCAAGCTGAAATGCTGCTTGAACTATGAGGTGGATGTGTATATCGAGGCAGGACGGCGGTTGCCCAATCGCGACGTGGTATTGCAGACGCTGGATGCTGACTATTATCTGTTCAAGAGCGACATTCTGGCCGGACTTGTAACCTATAGTACGGATAAGCGTATGGCTGCAAATCTGGAGACCATCACAGGTGAGCGTGCCAAGGAAATCATTGAGATGAACAAGCGCGGTGAGAAGCCTGAGACTTTGCAACCCGGCGACAAGCCCAAAGAGGCTAAGGGACCTGTTGACTTGTTGGCAGGCGACAGCATCACCCGATTTGATAAGGCCAAGAAGAAAAAGAAGAAGAAAGCGCAAGGAGGCCCGATGCCAAAGGATGCGGCTCAGGAAAGACCACAGAGCCAAGAGCCTTCGCAACGTCAAGAGCGGCCTCAGAATCAAGAGCGTTCTCAAGGTAGCGACAGACCTCAGAACCAGCAGAATCAGCAGAGGCGGAATCAGAATGATGACCAGCCGCGTCAGCCGAATGCTCCACAGGGGCAGGGAGGCGAAGGACATCAGAAGAAAAAGAAGAAACGACCCAAAAATGAGGAACCAAAAGAGTAAAATCATACAGCTTTGTCTTTTTGTTCTTACGGTTGCACTGTCAATGAGCAGTTGCAGCCGTAAGACAATTTACAGCCATTATGAGCATACACCTATAGATGGTTGGGGCTGGGGACAGAGTGACACCCTCTATTTTTCTGTAGCACCAGTGAGAGAAGGCGGTGTGTTTGCCGAGCAGATAGGCATCCGCATGAACACTGCCTATCCTTTCATGGGGCTGTCGCTGGTTGTCCGTCAGAAGACGAAACTGTCGGGAGTGAGCCGAAAGGATACGGTGACGGTCAAGGTGACCGATGAAGACGGAAACTATTTGGGCAGGGGCTTCAGTCTTTATGAACACTTGCAGCCTTTGCCAGATATTAAGTTGGAAGATGATGATTCGCTGAGTATCAGCGTATGGCACTTCATGAGACGTGAGAATCTGCGCGGTATTTCAGATGTGGGTATCACGCTGACGCGGAGATAAAGACGTTCGCTTTGTTTACTGTCGATTCATGTTTCTGCCTGCATCGATGCGCAGAAATATGAACAGAAGAAATGTAAATCCCCAGAGAGACGATCCACCATAGGAGAAGAACGGCAGCGGAATGCCGATGACAGGTGTCAGACCAAGCACCATGCCTACGTTGATGAACAGGTGGAAAAGGAAAATGGATAGAACGCAATAGCCATAGACTCGTCCAAAAGTACTGATTTGGCGTTCTGCCAAATGGATGAGTCGTAGGATGAGTGCAAGAAACAAAAGCAAAACACCAGCTGCGCCGATGAAGCCTTCTTCTTCGCCTACCGTGCAGAAAATAAAGTCGGTGTCTTGTTCTGGCACATATTTCAGTTTTGTCTGGGTGCCGTTTAAGAATCCTTTGCCTTCCAGACCACCCGAACCAATGGCTATCTCGCTCTGATGCACATTGTAGCCAGCGCCTTTCAAGTCTTCTTCCAGTCC
>CACXXD010000129.1 GCA_902771445.1 uncultured Prevotellaceae bacterium | reverse complement strand
TTTGCTAAAACAATAATCAATGAAAAAATATTCCTTGCTTTTTTTGATACTTCTGGTTTGTTTGTCAGGCAAGGCAGAAAGCGATGTGACGTGGTATGACGGTGCTCATGCCGTGACTTATCATATCGAGGGAAAATGTGCGCCAGTCGTGAAGATTGCGCTCGAAATGTTCTGTAGCGACATGCAGCAGGTGACGGGGATGACACCTGAAGACAAGCAGCAAGCCACCATCAGAATCTATCAACTCGATCAGCAGAGCCGTTCGACTGTGAAACTGCTTGCGGGAAAAGGCATACCCGTTGACAAAGTAAAGCAGAAGTTCGATGGCTTCAATCTGACTTTATCCGATGGGAATATACTGATAGTAGGCAACAATGGGCGCGGCTGTGCATACGGATTGCTGGAACTATCGCGCATGGCAGGTGTCTCACCGTGGGTATGGTGGGGCGACGTGGTGCCTCAACGGCAGACGAAGCTCGTTCTTCCCGGAGCATTCTCTACGTTTCAGTCGCCGAGCGTAGCATATCGGGGCATCTTCATCAACGACGAGGACTGGAGTCTTCGGCGATGGGCCTCAAAGACGTTCGAGCCAAACGAACAGGCAGGATTCATAGGCCCCAAGACCTACAAACAAATCTTTAAGTTGTTGCTTCGACTTCGAGCCAATACCATCTGGCCTGCAATGCATGAAGGAACGGTGGGCTTTTTCGCCGTTACAGAGACCACACCTCAGGAGCCATTGCTGCGCAATAATGTTGCCGAGTGGGATGTGAAGACCCGTGGGGCTTATAACTACATGACCAATCGTGAGCAAGTGAAACGCTACTGGGCAGAACGCTTGCAGCAGGTGAAAGGGAACGAAGAGTTCTTCACCATCGGCATGCGCGGCATTCACGATGGCTCGATGGAAGGAGTGAAGACGAAAGAAGAAAAGTTGAGTGGGCTGCAGCAGGTAATCAACGACCAGCGACAGCTAATCATGAAGTATTATTCTAATAAGGTGGAAGAGGTTCCGCAGGTGTTCATCCCTTACAAGGAAGTGCTGGAGATCATGGAGAGCGGCCTTGTGGTGCCAGACGATGTCACATTGATGTGGTGCGATGACAACTATGGCTATCTGACTCGCTTGCCCGACAAGGTTCAACAGCAACGCAAGGGTGGGGGAGGCGTCTACTATCATCTGAGCTATTGGGGTCGTCCACACGATTATCTATGGCTGACCACCACTCAGCCCGGACTGATTTACAATGAAATGAGAACTGCCTACGACCATAACTGCCGCAAGCTGTGGATAGCCAACTGCCATGATCCGAAGGTGAGTGCCTACGACTTGGAACTATTTCTTGACATGGCTTGGAACATCGATGGCATAAGTGCCAGTACTATCGGCCAGCATCTGGAGCATTGGCTATGCATGCAGTTTGGCGATGTCGTAGGCAAGCAATTGGCTCCTGTGATGACCGACTTCTATCATCTCAATGCCGTGCGTCGTCCTGAGTTCATGGGCTGGACACAGGTGGAACTTGACAAGAAGAAAGTTCCAGGAGGAAAATCGCTCATCGGCAAGGTTGCCTTCACCAAGAACGAAGCAGCCGATCGGCTGGAAGCCTTCGGACGGCTGAAAGCTACTGTCGACAAATGCCGACTGCTGGTTCGTAAGGAGTTGCGCGACGCTTATTTTGCACATATCGTCTACCCTGTCTATGCAGCGGCTGCCATGACGCGCAAGATTGTGAGCGATGCGGACGAAAGCCATCGGGCATACGAGGAAATACAAAGGCTCACGGCTCTATATAATGCACTCGGCAATGGGAAGTGGAACGGCCTGATGGATTCCGCACCTCGCCAATTGCCTGTATATAACGACACATGCGGTCAACTGTTGCAAGAGAATTCTGACGACTCTGAACGTATTGCCATGAATGCCTGCATGTATTCGTCAGCCTCCAGTGGTGTTCATACCATCCAGATGCTGGGCCACTCCATGAATGCCGTTTCGATTCCAAAAGACGGTGAGCTGACGTTTGAGTTTGAGACGAAATCGGCAGGTGATGCCATGCTCTATACTGCGATGATTCCTACACAGCCTAATGATAGGGTATCACTCGATGCCAAGGGAGAGGGCAGTGGCGACCTTCGCTATCAGATCACGCTCGACGACAATTCGCCAGTCATCATTTCATTGCGCACCCCTTATCGCTCTGAGGTATGGAAGCAAAACGTGTTACGCGGACAAGCCTTGAGAAAGACTGCCGTGAAAGTGGGTGCTGGCAAGCATGTCTTGAAAGTGAAGGCACTCGATCATCACATTCTGTTCGATCAGTGGATGCTCGATTTCCAGTTGAACCGTAATTTCTATGTTATTCATTCCTAATCGTTTATGAAACATATTCTATTGTTGATTTGCCTGTTTGTATCTGTTGGTATGCAGGCAGAAGAGAGAAGCTACAATCTGGTGTTTATTGGCAACAGCATCACCTATGGTGCTCTTCATCAGAAGCGAGAGCTGACCGCACCGCCCGTGAAGTGTGCTCAGTGGCTGTCGCATCAAGAAGGCATTGACACCGTCTATTTCGTGAACTGTGGGCGCAGTGGGCGCACGACCTATCACTTTCTGCCGCGAACAGCCGATGTGATACCAGCTGGCGACAAGACTTATTTCAGCGATGTCGTGGAACAGACGCGTAAGTTGGTGGCCGACCATCCTGGCTTACCGCTCGTATTTAGTGTGATGCTGGGAACGAACGACACGGTGGAGCGCACCAAGAACACCCATACGTCGCCCGACAACTATGCAAAGAATCTCACTTCAATCATTGACTCTTTGCTGAAGCTTTGGCCCGATGCCCATGTCGTACTGAATAAGCCAATCTGGTATTCGCCAGATTATCACACGAAAGGCGGCTCGATTGCAACAAAGAAGAGCTTGAAACTGCTGTCGGCCTACTACGATCAGTTTGCTGCGGTAGTTGCCAACTGCAAGCAGGGTCATGTACATATCGGTGACAGCGAGGCATATAACTATTTTGAGCAGCACTGGTCTACCGACATCAATGAGGAGAAAGATGCGCGAGGCAAATCGTATTGGCTGCATCCCAATGAGCAAGGTGCCGAGAAACTTGCACAGTTCTGGGGCAAAGCCATTCTGCCAGTCATGCAGCAAATGCCTGCCGTCGATGCTTTGAGAGGAATGAAGTTTGGAATTATTGGTGACAGCTACGTGCGGAACCATCGCGAACCTGTTGAGAACACATGGCACTATAAGTTTGCCAAAAAACACCAGATGGAGTATTACAACTATGGTCGCAATGGCAATTGCATCGCGCTCGACCTGAAACGATGGGGCATTGCCATGTATAAGCGTTATACGGAGATGCGCGAGGATCTCGACTTTGTCGTGGTTGTGGCCGGACATAACGATGCCTCAGACGGTAGGCTCGATTCCATCGGTGTAGACACGTTCAAGGAACGGCTCTCCATCCTCTGCCAGGGATTGATAGAACGCTATCCGAAAGCCCATATCTTTTTCTTTACCCCTTGGACCTGCGAGGCATTCATGGGCAGCGCCCGCCAGCGTGTGGTAGATGCCATGATCGAGGTTTGCGGCTCGTATGGCATTCCTGTGTTCGATGCTGCACGCAACTCCAACATCTTTGCAACGAGTGAGCAGTTCCGTCGCATCTATTTCCAAGGCGGTAAAGGCACAGATACAGCTCACCTGAATGCCAAAGGTCACGACCGTTTCCTGCCTGTTGCCGAACACTTCTTGCTGCAATGGGTCAACAGAGAATAACATTCTTATTCACATCAATTTACAAGCTATATGATTTATCGTTTAGCCAGTTCTTGTTTGCTATTACTTTTCACGGTGCTGTTCGCTTCGGCAGAAGAGAACAGCACCGTGCCTGTTATACTGACAGCAGGGCAGTCGAATGCCGATGGCAGGGTTCCGCTGGCACAGTTGCCTGGCGAGTTGCAGACCTATAACTATTGTCAGTGGAGCTATGGCAGCGGTGACTATGAGACAGCCACGGGACAGTTCTCACCCTTCAGGCCACGTACTGCCAAGCCGAATGTGACCGACAGATGGGGATTCGACGCGATGGTCTATCACCTGTTGGAGCAATATTGGCAACGTCCTTTCTATGTCATTAAGCAGACTGATGGCGGAACAGCCATCGACCCTTCATGCAAAGACAGTACCCACGGTCTGTACTGGAGTGCCGACACCGCCTTTCTTTCTTCTACAACCTCGGCAAGTCATGGTGGAAAATCATTGCTGAAAGCATTCACCCGCCAGATTGACGACTGCTTGTTGCATCTGCCAGCCAACTATGAGATAAAAGTACTGATATGGCATCAGGGCGAAAGCGATCAGAAAGCCAGCGAGCACTACTATGACAATCTGAAGGCGGTGGTTGCCTATCTGCGCCACTATCTTGTTGAGAAAACGGGTCGTCAGCAGTATGCTCATCTGCCTGTCGTCTGTGGCACGTACTCATTGCTGAGCAAAGCACGTGCACAGAAAGTGGTCGATGCCCTGGAACGTCTGGCACAGGAAGATGCCAATTTCTACGTGGTAGATGCCAGTACGCTCAGCATTCAGCGCGACAAGCTTCATTTCGACGCATCGGGTGCAGCGGTGCTCGGCAAGAGGTATTTCGACATGATGTTGCAGCATGGAATCCTGGACGAGCGGTAGTCTGTTTTTCCCGAATAAGCACAATAGTTTTTTAAAACATTCGTTATAAAGACGTTATTTTTTTATCATTACTATAGAATGTAGGTATTTTATTCATTAATAAATAAAAGATTCTGTTATGACCAAAGAACAAGACATAAAGAATGCCGTTGAAGTACTGAAGAAAGGCGGCGTGATTCTTTATCCCACCGATACGGTGTGGGGCATAGGTTGCGATGCAACGAATGCGGAAGCCGTGAAGCGAGTATATGAGATTAAGCAGCGCGACGATTCGAAGGCGCTCATCTGCCTTGTCGACTCCGATGCTCGCATGCAGCGCTATGTGCGCAATGTGCCGGATGTTGCCTGGCAGCTCATTGATTGTAAGCCGGAGAAGCCGACGACCATCATCCTTGACGGAGCCGTCAACCTGGCTGAGAATCTGATTGCCGAGGATGGCAGCATAGGCATTCGCATCACCAACGAAGCTTTCTCGAAAGAGCTGTGCTATCGTTTCCAGAAAGCAATCGTCTCTACTTCTGCCAACATCAGTGGCGAGCCTGCTGCACAGAACTACCGCGACATCGACCCAAGGATTATTGAGGCGGTCGACTATGTGTGCTGGACCCGCCGACAGGAGCATCAGCCCCATACGCCTTCGAGCATCATCCGCCTGCGGCAGGACGGACAGGTTGAAATCATTAGAAATTGAAAATTGGCATAAAAAATGAAAGATGAAAAGTGAAAGATGAAAGATATGATTAGTTCCAGCTGCATGGGTAATCATATCTTTCATCTTTCATTTTTCACTCTTCATTTTTTCAGCATTTTTTTGCCGTTCACAATGACGATGCCACGGTATCCGTTGCCCACCTTCTTGCCCGACAGGTTGTAGACATTCTTTTGGGACTGCTGCGGCTGGACGGTCACATCGTTGATGCCCGTGTTCAGCACACAGTTCAGTTTAATCTTGTCGATGTTACAGTTGCCGTTGAGAATCTTGATACGTAACACCTGTTCGCCCTCTTCCAGTTGATAGCTCAGGTTGCCGCTCACAGTCTTGTAGGTATCCCAGCTGTTGTTGCCCGTCTGCGGAACCGTCACCTTGAAGAGCGTTGAAGTCGTTCCGTCCTTGATGCGCTGCACAATAAACGACGATCCCGTGATGCCCGACGAAACAGTCGCCTCATACGTGTACTTGCCAGGCTCCTTCACGTTGACCGTATAGTCGAGCCATTCGTTGTTAGCCGTGTAGCCGATCACATAGCCGCTGCCACCCTTCACGATGTCCACACCGCCATTGTCGCTGCGATAGTTGGCCTTGCCCTGGTCTTCGGTATCGCTGTCATGGTAGGACAGACCCTCGCCGCCTTTGTCGAAGTTCTCAGCTTCAATCGTTCCGGGTATGTCGATTGCTCCCTTGTACGGTGTCCGCTTGTTGTTCACCTTCAGCGTGTAGTGTGCCATCTCCGACTCCCTGCCATCGGCATCCACGGCAATAGCCGTGATGGGTGTCTCGCCGAGGCTTGTCGGTGTGTAGTCCGTCTCGAATGGAGCCGAAGTGATGTTCTTCACCAAGATGTCGTTGGCATAGACACGCACGCTGGCAACGTCGCTCACGGGCGATGTGGCCGTCACCTGTATGGTGGTCGGCTCGTTGATAGTGGCAGGTGCAGGCTTGGCAGCAATCGTCACCTTTATCTGCTGGTCAATCTCGATGCGCTTGAATACAAGCTTGTCGATGTTGAAGCCACTGCTGTTCATAGTGAGACGAATCACCTGTCGTCCGGCTTCGAGAGGCACAGCCAGGCGCGTGTGCATCACCCTGTAGGTGTTCCAGCTGTTCGTCTTAGGCACCGAAACCTTCTCTGAAATCTTCGTCGTCACACCATCTTTGAAGGTTGAAAGCGTAAACGAACCGCCTCCGCTCTCCGACGAGATGGTAGCATCGATCGAGTATAGGCCGGCCTCCTTCACGTCTACCGTGTATTCCAGCCATTCGCCGGCTGCTATATAGCCAATGACATAGTTGCCGTTGATGCTTACGATGTCCACGCCGCCGCTGTTGGTGCGATAGCTGGAGGTGCCATCGTTCTTACTGTCACTGTCGTGGAAGCTCAGTCCCTCGCCGCCGATGTCGAAGTCCTCAGCTTGCAGCGTGCCAGGCAGTTCGATTGTCTTGAACGGCTTGCGCTCGTTGAAGGCGGTGAAGCCCGACAACCGCTCAAACTTGCTGCTGTCCGTTGCCGTAACGACGGCCTTCACGTCGTGCCGTCCGATGCTTGTGGGTGTGTACTCGCAGATGTACGGAGCCTCCGTCATCGTGCACAGATACTTGTTCTTTACATACACATCGACGTGGTCGATGGTCTTCGTCTTCAGCCGAGCCCTGACGTTGATGCTCATCGGCTCGTTCTTAGTCACGCTCAGTGCCGAAGGCTTCACGTAGACCGAAGCCTCCTTTTTCATTCCCGGGAACGGACTCTTGGCATTCTTCGCATTGTCGGTGGCCATATACTGTCGCAGCCACGTCATGGCCGGACGATCCACCCCGTTGCGAATGATGCCCGAGTTGCCGTCCGTCGTCCATGTCTTGCCGTAGATGTAGCCCCAGAGAGTGATGCCAGCACAATAGTCGGCCTCCCACATGTAGGGGATCTGCTCCTTGTAGCGTTGCAGCTGCTTGCTGTCGTCCGATGTGCCTATGTCATACTCCGTCGTGTACATAGGAATCTTCAGCGCGTTCTGGATCGTAGTCATCGCCGTCTTGAAGTCGTTGACGTTCATATCGGTCAGGTCGTGCGACTGGCAGCCGTAGGCATCGATGGGTGCTCCCGCGTCGCGCAGCGTCTTCACCAGGTTGATGAACTCATTGCGCTGCCACTGAAAGGTGTTGAAGTCGTTGTAGATGAGGATTGCATCCGGCCATCGCTCGTGTGCCATCTCGAACGCCTTGATAATCCAGTCGTAGCCAGTCCTTCCCTCGCCGCCCAACGCCTCGCTGTAGGGGGCTGGGTTATGTCCGGCGATGGCCTCGTTCACCACGTCGATGAGCGGCAGGTCCGGGTATCGCTGTTTGACGGCATCCATCCACTCCTCTATCGCCTTGTATTGTTCCGTCGGTGTCAGCTTGTCCATCCATGTGGGATACTGTGCACCCCAGACGAGACAGTGGAACTTGAACGGGAAGTTGTGGTTCTTGGCATAGTTGTAGGCATTGTCGCTGCCCGTCCAGTTGAAGCTGCCTCGGCGCGAGCCTTCGATAGAGCCCCACTTCGACTCGTTCTCACAAGTAATCTGGTTCCACAGCGTGTAGAACTTCTCGTTGCCGTAGTCGACGTTGTAGGCCGTTGTGATGTTGCCCAGAAATTTGTCGGCATTGGATGATAGCTGTGCGCTTGCTCCTGTCGTCATGAAAGCCAGAGCGCAGGAAAGCGTTGTCTTTAGTAATTGATGCATGATAATGTGTTTTTAGAAATAGTATGCAAAAATACCAATTATCGTGCAATCATGGTTTTCTGAATGTCTCATTCCTTTTATGATATGTGTTGAGCAGCAAACATTAGATTTCATCCATACAGCACGAAAGTTTTTCAGGTTACGTAAAATATGAATTTTCTTTACAATGACCCCTCTGAGAATCGCACGAAATTCACCAAACTGAAAGTCGCTTGCAAATATGCGAGTATTGGAAGGGGTTGTGCATATCTCTGATTTACAACGTGTTGCAAAATTTTATTTCGCAAAAAGAGCAGTTTTCGCCATCAAACAATTCGTTTCCAGAACAACTTTGAGAGACGTTTGACGGCATTTGTTTTGAGATTGATATTAAATCAAAGTGGGTTTGCAGGCATATCAAACTGAGTTCTGACTTGAAACAGAACGCAACGGAAGTTGAAACTCAGTTTGATATGGCTGTAAACCCACTTTGATTTAATATCAATCTCAAAACGATGGGTCACGCATGCTTGTGAGCAACTGTCATCCTCGTTTCTAAAACGCTACTTTCAGAAGGGCCTTTTTTTTATGAATTTTCTTTACAAAAA
>CACXXD010000128.1 GCA_902771445.1 uncultured Prevotellaceae bacterium | reverse complement strand
TTTTTCTCTCATCTGTGGAGAAAAAATCATCGGAATCCTTGCATGAAACGAAAGTGGAAAGCACACTTGCAAGGACACACGCTCTTGAAAAAAATCTGACAGAACTTGACATACTTGTAATAGTGTTTAATTAATATTTCGCAAATATACAATAAATAATCAAATTGACAAAGAGTTTTGTGCCTTTTTTATAAGAAAATATTAAAAAAATGCTTTGATGCACGTTTTTTACAGTCTGGCATCGACAATGTCGCGTGGCAGTGTGCCCTTGACGTCGTAGATGACACCGCCTGGTCTGAGCATTTGCTTGTAGTCTATCCGGGCGAACTGGTCGTGGGTGACAGCCAGGATAATGGCATCGAATTGGCCCTGTGGCAGCTCGCTGGTGATGGGTACCTGATATTCGTGCATGACGGCCTCTTTGTTGGCCATCGGGTCGAAGACGGTAATGTCCTTGGTGTACTCGCTCAGTGAGTGATAGATGTCGACAACCTTTGTGTTGCGAATGTCGGGGCAGTTCTCTTTGAAGGTAATGCCCAGGATGAGAATCTTGGCATCCTTCACCAGCACGCCTTTCTTGTTCATCAGCTTGATGACCTGTTCTGCCACATACTCACCCATTGTGTCGTTCAGTCGGCGGGCATTCATCATGATGCGCGGCCAGACACCGTAGACCTGTGCTTTCTGAATGAGATAGTAGGGGTCGACGGAGATGCAGTGTCCACCGACGAGTCCCGGCGAAAGCTTGATGAAGTTCCATTTCGATGAGGCTGCCTCGATGACATCGTGCGTGTCGATGCCCATCATGTTGAAGATTCTGGACAGCTCGTTCATGAAGGCGATGTTGACGTCGCGCTGCGCATTCTCAATAATCTTCGATGCCTCGGCTACCTTGATGCTGGGTGCCTTGTGCGTGCCGTTCACGAGCACCGTGTTGTACACCTTGTCCACGATGTCAGCCGTCTCGGGTGTGCTGCCCGAAGTGACCTTCTTGATTTTCTCCACGGTGTGCAGTTTGTCGCCCGGGTTGATGCGTTCCGGCGAATAGCCAGCAAAGAAGTCGGTGTTGAACTTCAGTCCGCTGATTTTTTCCACGATGGGCAGGCATACCTCTTCGGTGACACCGGGGTAGACCGTGCTCTCATAGACCACGATGTCGCCCTTGCCAATCACCTTTCCCACCGTCTCGCTGGCACCTTGCAGCGGGCGCAGGTCGGGGTAGTCGTTTTCGTCGACGGGGGTAGGCACGGCCACAACGTAGAAGTTGCAGCTGCGTATCTTCTCCAAGTCGGTAGTACATTCGAAGCCATGATTGTTGATGGCATCTTGCAGCAGCTCGTCGCTCACTTCGAGGGTTGCGTCATGGCCTTGCATGAGTGCATCGACGCGCTGCTGGTTCATGTCGAAGCCAATGGTCTTGAACTTCGTAGAGAAAAGACGTGCTAAAGGCAGGCCCACATATCCGAGGCCAATCACACAGATTTTGATTTTTTCCATTTTTTTTATTCTTTTGATTACTGTTTATTCTTGAATCACAACTCGCTTGTTGACAATCTTCCAGCTTGTGCTGCCTTCCATTGCTTTGATGACGTTGCCCACATACTTTGCTTCCGGCAGTTTGCCAGCTTTGCTCAGGTATTTCTTGGCATCGTTCAGTCGTTTGGTCATCACGCATCCGCAGGCGGCATTCAGGTTGGCCGTCGGGTCGTCGGGATAGCGCTCCACTGCAATGAACAGGGCATCGAGCCAGCCGTCAGAACCTTCTTCGTAGCTGTTGGCCACCTTGTACATCTCTTCGAGGCTCAGTCCTTCAGGGTGAGAGTAGATGAGCCTGCGCCCTTTCTCCACGGAGAACGGCTTCACCTTGTACTCGATGATGTAGTCGGTGTGGCGCAGTCCCGGATAGACATACTGCAACAGCCAGCGGTATGGCTCGCCGCCGCCCACTTTCTTGAGCAACTCTTCCTTGGCATCCGGCTCCATGTGACGGTTGATGACACTAAGCAGCTGGTTGCGATATTGAATCACGATTTCCGGCACCTCAGGCGTTTCAACATAGTCTTTGCTTTCGTACCAGAAGTCGCCCTTCACCTTGCGTGTCTGTGAGTCGGTGAGGAAGCCTCGCAGGTTGTCCCAGTCTTCGGGTGTGTAGGTATTGTCGAATACGGCATAGTCGAAGTTGTATCGGCGCATGAGATAGTTCTTCAGTGCCTCGGTGCGTCCCTTGGCCAGACGTGTGTTGTTGCTGTAGGGACTCTCAGGCGAGGCATAGCCGTGCAGAGAGATGCGGGTGATCACGACGCTCTTGTCGAACAAGGCACTGTCCACCGATTTGTGTATTCTTGCCAGTTCGTCGGGATTCTTGCGGTAGTCGGGATAGATAACCGTCTCGTTGACCGGGAAATCGAGGAATGCATGTCCCTGAATCTTGCGCAGTTTGGTTTCCTCTGGGTCAGGCATGATGAACGGCAACGGCGGGCATTCCCTGAGTCTCACTCTCCTTATGATGGGCTTAGGCACCTTCTTCTTCTTGATGAACAGATAGGTGAGTCCCACTTTCAGATTTGAACGGGTATCGAGTGGGGTGTCGTAGGCCACACCGTTGAAGTGGTCGTTGTAGATGTTCTGGCTCAGTTCTGCACCGATGCGCCAGCGGTCGGACAGTCGCCACGTGGCAGTCAGACCGACGCGCAGACCTGGCAGAAGCCTGCTGTTGCGCGAATAGGGATGGGTATAGGAGAGAGGCACCTTGTCGAAACTCCATGTATAGGCCAGTCCTACACCTGCAAATGCCTTGAGGTTGAACCTGTTCTTGCGTCGCTTGTTGGTGGCTGGCTTGGTCTTCAGTGTGTCCTCAACAAGCTCTTCCCATTCGTTCAACGAGTCTCTGTCGTGACGTGCCGGCCTCTTGCGGAACACGTCGGTGAGGTCGAAGGTCGCATCGGCAAACAAGCCGGTATTGTACCATCCCCATACATCTTTCGACTCGCATACAGGCACGTTGCGGCTCTTGTTGTGGTTGAAGCGCAGAGCCACGCGCCAGCCCCATAGCGGACTGAATTCGCGGCCTAAGCCGATGAAGAATCCTCCCGACCACGGGTATTTGCTGAACTCAGTCCAGGGCAGGTTCTCGTTGGCCGACTTGTTGATGCCCAGATACAGCTGAAGGTATAACGGGTCTTTATAGGAGATGCTGTCGGTCGGGGCTTGTTTTTGGGTAGTTATGCTTGTCTGCATGCCTTGCTGTTCGAAGGCAGAAGTTTGTGCATGCAGAGACAGTGATGCTAATGTCAGTGCTATAAATAAAACTTTCTTCATGTTAGTATGAAACGTATGAATCATATTGGGGGGCTTTGTACCACTCCCAGAAGCGTGTTCTTGTTACGTCTTTCGACCATTGTGGGAAATCGCCGTAGGCATTGAAGATATGTACTCCCTCCATAGGCCACTGCCACTCTCCGGCAACGAGAAGTGCCTCAGGCATCTGCCCCGGCTCGTTGGCCAGCGTGATCACGTCGGTGCAGTCGTCGCAAGTGCCGCGCTGAATCTCGATGTAGAAACGCTTGGCATCGTTGCCCATAGTATAGCCCTTCGGCCAAGGCACGCAGTCAATTAGCGAAAATGGAGTGCCTGCCAGTGCTTCCTGAGTGTTGATGTAGGTGAGGTCGTTCTTCTTGCCCATCAGATCGTGTATCTCGCCCATGTTCACGTCGCCGTCGGGACCGTCGTAGTGCAGGTACATGCGCGATGTGGAGCCGGCAGCCATCACCGTGACGCAGCAGAGTTCGCTGTTATAGTCAGGCACAACCTTGATGACAGCATCGTTGAAGTCGAAGTCCGCATCGCGATGAACATCCTCATAGGCAATGGTCCAGGGGTAGGGAGTGGTGTCGGTGACGGGGGTGTCGGGGTCTTGCGGGTCGACTGGGTCGACTGGGTCAACTGGGTCGACTGGGTCAACTGGGTCAACTGGGTCGACTGGCTTGTCGATGACTCCCGGCTCAACGATTTCGGGCATCCATATCTTTAACTCAGACTCCACACCGAAGAGCACGTCGTTGCAGTCGTGGTCGCCTCCCTCGATAAGGTCTTCCATTCCCATCCAGTAGACTTCATCGTATGCTTTGATGAAACTGCGGTGTAGTCCTTTACCGTTGCCTACGACATTCATGAACTCAGCACTGAAGCAGGTACCCATGAAGTCGGCTTTGTTTGCGACATAAGGTTTGATGCCTATCGCCCTGAGCTGTGTCCACTGGTCGGGATAACGCTCCTCGTCTGCACGGAGATAGAATCCAATGCGAGTATCCTCAGGCACGTCGATCTTGAAAGAGATGCCGCGCAGTGCCGAAACTTCCTCACCGTATTTCAGATAGACCGTTCGCGTGTTATAGGCATTGTCGCCCACACGATCCATGTTGTAGCACCATGTTGCTCCATACACATCCGACATGTCGAAGTTGGCATCATACCAAGTGTTAGGGTAAAAATGATGCCCGTCGACCTCGTCTTCTCTGTTAATCTGGTACTGAACCTTTGCCAGTCCGTCGATATAGTCCCATTTGTGTGTCTCAGAGAGATCCACATACTTGATGTCTTCATAGGTGTAGGGCGAGTGATAGTAGTAGCCCAGAATGTGCGAACGTTGCTCGGCACCGTTGCCCATCACCCATGTGATGTAGAACGGTCCGTTTGACTCCAGCTCATAGTTGCAGTTCAGGCGCAGCGTGTTCTTGGCATCAGCCTTCTCCTCACAGATGTCGAGCATGTGGAAATAGTCTTTCAGCTGTGCATCGTTGAATGAGTAGTACTTGGCATCACCATTTATACTGGCACCGCTGAGCGAGGCAGCATGTTGTTCCACTTTCGCTCTTCGGGTTCCCATGATGGTGGTGTTCAGGCTGATATTTTCCTCTGGCTTGCCAGTCAGGGTGATGGACTGCGTGAATGTTTTTCCCTTGTACAGGCAGTTCAGGTAGAGGGTGTTGCCCTGCCCCTGTGGTGCTGTCATGTAGACGATGCCGCTCTTGGCTACTTCCTTGTAGTCGTAAAGAACGGCACTGCCGCTTTTTGCCGAGAGCAGCATGAGCTTCACTGGCTCGTCGGTGGTAACAGTGATTCTCAGCTTCACGGCAGTCTGCCACCATTGCATGGCACTGACATCTCCGCCCAGACTGTCCTTGAAGTTGGCGGTAGTACGTTGATACTCTGAAGCCTCCTCTTTGTCGCAGGCTGTCAATGCCAGAAAGAATAAGAAAAAAGGAATAGAATAGTATCTCATAGTTTTTATTTATTGTAGTATATAAACATGCATCGGATTCTGGTGAGAATATACTTCATGCGCTGGATGATGCCCTGAAGCCGGTTGCCCTTTTTCAGCCACGAGGCCAGATAGTGGTGTATGGTGTGCGTGTGCTCTGTGATGTGCATCTCGCCTGTGTAGTAGTTGAGCGGACAGAAATATTCTATGGGGTAGATGTACAGTCCGCTTACGCTGATTACTCCGTCTTCAAGCACTTCTTTGTGGTCATAGTCCAGAAACTTGGTCACCTGTAGGGTGATGTTGCCTGTGTTCCTGCCGTTCCATCGTATGTAGTGATGGCCTTTATAGTAGTCGAGCATCTTGGCGATGAAAGGATGGCCTTTGCAGATGGCCATGCCCAGACCGGGGTTCATGTTTCCGTTGGGGTTGTCGAAAGACGTTCCCTCCTGACACTCGAAGCCTGCATAGCTACCGCGTGCAATGATGTCGTCTAAAGGCTTTATCACCTCCACGTCGGTGTCGAAATATACTCCTCCATAGTGATAGAGAATCCAGAAACGGGCATAGTCGCTGACGTGGGCATAGCACTTCAGCTTATATGCCTCGGCAACGTATGGTATCTGATAAACATCAAAGTTGCTTTCGTTCCATTCTTTGATTTCGTAGTCTGGCAGATACTTTCGCCACGATGCTATACATTTTTTTGCCAGATCGGGCAGCGGATTGCCGCCGAACCAGCAGTAATGTATTATCTTTGGTATTTGCTTTTCCATAGTTATGTGGTCCTTTTACAATCCGTCTGTTACTCGTATCTTTTTTACTTTGTTTCCTTGCTTCACGATATAGATGCCTTGTGGCAACTGGCGCACGTCGCCATTGTAGGGCATACCCGACAAAGTGTATATCTGATAGGACTGGGCTATGTCGATAGGCATGTCGGCTATTCCGTTTTGTATGTGGTCGTAGCCCAACTTCTTGTCCATCCACAAGAGACGTTCGCGGACGAAGCGGCGCACGTTCTCGACCTCTTCTGCATAGCTCCCCCAGACGGTAGGGTTCTCATGTACCAGCTCGTTCATCATCGGCCAGCGCATAAAGTTCAGTTTCTGCGACTCCATCAGGCTTCTCTCCTGTTGGTCAATGAAATCACAGAGGTGCTGTTCGTTGATGCTGCCATTCCTTGCCTGGCTCCAGATCTCCAGTAATTTTGCCCTTGCATCTCTGTCTCTCACTATGATGTCATCGACGAATGTCCGCATGTTGCCAGTGCTGCTGCCGCCGCTGCGATACAGAAAATCGCTCTTTGCATTGATCGGGTAGGTACGTTGGTCGTTTTCGAAGGCAATGTCGAAATCCCATATCGGCCCAATGAAGATGGTGTCATTCTCAAGGTGCTTGTACATGTACGTGCTCCAGTAGGTATCTGTGTTTCCCGACAGTTCGCCCACGAGAAAATGACGGATAAATGTGTTCAAGTCCAGACGGCTCTTCCAGTCCTCTTCCATTGAGTTGAAGCAATCCTCGATATATGCCTTTTGCTCTGTAGTAATCTCATCGTCATCGGGATAATGTATGGTCATGGGTGTACCCTTCTTCGAGGTGAACCAGCAGTCCTCCGTGGCAGCGCGAGCATCGGCTTCGATTAGGAAAGCTGTGCTTGATGAATCTTCACTGCCTTCTGCCAGTGTGTCGACAAGTTCCACGCGGCCTTCCTTCACGTCTATATGGTCGCACAGCTGATAGTTGCCCTTGTATTCTCCGTTCAGCAGGAGGTCTACAGATTGTCCGAAGGGTGTGTAGGGCATTCCCATGCCGCGGCTCAGTTCGAAGGCCAGCAGATTGCGCATCAATGTCTTGTCGCCATAATTGTTGATGAGTGTCCATTTCTTGGCTTTGGCCGGAGCATCCAGCACCCTGTGCTTCTTGTCGTACTTGATGCGGTATGGCTTCTTGGGGAAAGAGGTAGAGCGATTGCCACGCAAGCGTACAGAGCCGGAGTCGGTACGTAGCTTTTTCTCACTGTCGCTGATAATTGTTATCAGAGCATCGATGTTGTGTACTTTGTCGTAGGGTTCCACATTGTTTGCTGTGTGGATGCTTACCGTTGGCAGGTTCGTCAGGCGGTAAAGATTGGTCTCGTCTCCTTCGCCGGGATGTCCATAGAATTCCAGTTCACTGATGTTGCACCGTTGGTCAGAAGGTCCCACATAGCGTACATATCGGAATCCTTTTGAGCAGGTTGTTTCGGCATAGTCCATCTTGCCGTATGTTCCCTTTTGTGTGATGATGTACAGTGGCAAGGCATCCATGAAGTCGGGCGTATTGGCACCCTCGAATACTCCCAGCAAGATTCTTTCATCGCCTCTGTTTCGGTTGGCTGGTGCCCAGCCTATGCGTGTGATGACATGAGGCTCTCCCAAGTCCAGTCCCACCCATGCAAAGCTACGGTCGTATGCTGCGAAATAAGTGTTCAGATCATTGTCGAAGGCACGTTCACGGGTGTTTACGGTTGTCGATGCCGTATTGGTGGCATAGTCTACCGACTTCTGCGTGCCAATAATTGTCCCGGTCAGTTTATGGTCTTCGCCAGTCATTTGTGCTTTGGCTGAACTTATTTCTAAAAGCAGCGTAACGATGACGAGTAAAAAAATCTTCATGTTGTTAGAGAGCATAAAAGAGTTTTGCTAAGATTCTTGTGGCTTCTTGCCGATTATTTTCAATGTTTTTTCTTTGATGATATTTCTCAT
>CACXXD010000127.1 GCA_902771445.1 uncultured Prevotellaceae bacterium | reverse complement strand
CCCTATATTGCCCAGGCCGACGTTGTTCACATCAATGGATACACCGACCAAGGCACCATCGATGCCATTCGGCTGGCCCATCGCATGGGTCGTAAGATTGTCTATACCGCGCATTGGCACCCCTTCGGTTGTCTGGGTCATCCCTTTCTGGGCAAGATGTTCTTCGACCTGAAACTGAAAAGGGAAATCATTCGCTATGTCGATGTCGTAACGACCATCAACAATGAGGACACGGCCTTCTTCTGTTCCTTCCATCCCCATGTGGTGCAGATTCCTCATTGGTGCGATTTCTCCGACCCGTCGGTTTCCGTAGTCCGCGATCCTCACATGGTTTTGTTCGTGGGGCGCATCAACGACCAGGTGAAGGGCTTCGGTCAGCTGCTGGCTTTGCCCGAAGGCCACTATGCCATTCATTGCGTCGGCAAGGGCCGGCTGCCTGTGGTCAGGAGTGACATCACCCAGCATGTCAACATCCCTACCGACGAACTGCTCCTCTTGTACCGCCGAGCCTCCTTGTTGGTCATCCCTTCCAAGTATGAGGCCTTTTCGTTTGTCGCGCTTGAGGCACTCTCGCAAGGCACCCCCGTCGTCATGTCCGACAGGGTGCGCATAGCCGACTATCTGGGTCTGTTCAAGGGCTATTCCGTCTACCGTTATGGCGACTCCGAAGACTTTGTCCGTAAGGTGTCACAGACCATCGGGCAGGAGGTCGATGCAGCCCGTATCCGACAATTCTTCGACTCCCGGAGAATCGCCTCCACCTACAAGGATTTATATTTGTCGTTAACCAATCGCTGACCTTCGCTATGACTTTCTTCACTCATCAATCTCCAGTTTTCAATCTAAGATTTCTCTTCTTCGTCCTACTATTTTCAATCTTCAATCTCCAATCTTCCGTTTCCCTTGAGGTAATGCCGATCATTGCCTACATGGGTGTGCCGAACGACAGGAACGAGGAGCAATATTTCCGTGACTTCAGCGACTGCGGCTTCAACGTCAGTCTCTATGGCTATGCCTCGTTGCGCCAACTGACCACTGCTTGCAGGATTGCCGACAGGTATGGCGTGAAAATTCTGGGACATTGTCCTGAGACGCACGACCGTCCTGAGAAAGCTGCCTCCATTCTGAAGGACATGCCGGGCTTCTTCGGCTATGTCTTGCAAGACGAACCCTCTGCACCGGAGATCAGGGAACTGCAGAAGGAGATTCTTCGGCTGAAGGCCATCGACGACCGTCATTGCTTTTACATCAACTTGCATCCTTACTACGATGACTGGACGCTCGACTTCACCGAGACAGAGTCATACGACGACTATCTCGATACGGCCATAGCCACATCGTGCGGACAGCTCTCGTTCGACTATTACCCCGTGACCAAGCAGGGCTTGCGCGATGGCTGGTACGACAATCTGGAGCTGATTCGCCAGAAGAGCATCCAGGCGGGCATACCCTTCTGGGGATTTGTGCTCTCCGTACCCCATGCCGTCTATCCTCAGCCCACCATCGGCTCGCTCCGACTGCAGGTCTACTCTAATCTTGCCTACGGCGCACAGGCCATTCAGTACTTCACCTATTGGACACCTGAGCCTGAGAAGGAGAACAACTTCCACAATGGGCCTGTCAACAGGAAGGGCAAGAAGACTAAGACCTACTATCTGGTGCAGGCCATGAACCGGGAACTGAAGACCGTTTCAAAGCTGTTCTACGGCGCACGCGTCATTTCCGTCCGCCATCTCGGCAGGGTCGACAGGGGTACTTCGCAACTGAAGCAGGTGCCTCTCAACGTGCGCAGGCTGAGGGTGATGGGGCGGAGCGGAGCCATCGTCTCACAGATGGAGAAGCAGGGCCACCGCTATCTTGTCATTGTCAACAAGGACTACAACAGTAGGATGCAGGTCTTCCTTACCATGAAGAGCCTTGTGCCGCGCCATCTCACCAAGTCGCTTCGTGAGGAGAAGCCGAAGGACACCTATAGTGTCGCCCCGGGTGACGTCCTACTGTTCAAGTTGAAATAACACATCAGCAAAAAGAATCTTAAAACTTCCTTTTTTCCAATCTTCCAAGAATGACCATATCTGTCTTAATGTCAACATATTGCAAGGAGAAGCCTCAGTATCTCGATGAGGCCATGAAGAGTATCTGGACCGATCAGACGCGCAAGCCCGACGAGATCGTGCTCGTAGAGGACGGACCGCTCACGCCCGAACTCGATGCTGTCATCCGTTCGTGGAAACAGCAGTTGCAGGACACGCTCACCCTCGTCTGCAATCCCGCCAACCAAGGCCTCGCGGCAGCACTCAACGATGGTATTGCCGTGGCACGTGGTGAGCTCATTGCCCGCATGGACAGCGACGACCATAGTCTGCCCGACCGTTTCTCGTTGCAGGAGCGTTACATGCAGGCGCATCCAGAGGTTGACATTCTCGGAGGCTCCCTGCAAGAGTTCAACGACGAGGGAACCTTGCACAACGTGCGCAAGTATCCCCTCACCATGGACCAGGTGCTCAAGACCATGTATCGTGTGGCCCCCTTGGCCCATCCCAGCGTCATGTTTCGCAAGCGTTTTTTTGATGCTGGCTATCGTTACAGCAGCAAGTATCACATCTGTGAGGATGTCACCCTATGGTATGATGCAGCCGCAGGCCATCGCGTCATCAACAACCTGTCCGAGGTCATACTACTGTTCAGGCGAAACGACTCCATGATGAACCGTCGCAGTCAGGAAAAGGCGTGGAGTGAGTTCTGGGCCTACAACGACGGCATACGTCGTCTCTACGGATTGTTCTCCTATAAATACATTTTCTCATTCATGCGTCTCTGTTTCCGTCTCATGCCTTCCTCGGTCATCAAGTCGGTCTATAACAGTAAATTCAGAAAGCTCATTGCCAGACAGCAACAGCAATAGCGATCCAGTTGACATCTTCGCGTTCTACTGAAAAGGTAAATAACTCCCTGACTCTTGATATATCCTTTGTTTGGCTAATAGTCTGTTTTTGTTATATGGAAGTTAGGAGGGGTTAGGGGTGGTCTGAACAGACGATAAATCATCCCAAGTTATTTTTTAATCATTATTAAATTATGTGTATTTTTCGGGTTAAGATATCTTGTCTCGTTTTATTTTTGTACCTTTGTATATTAAATACAAAAATGTAAAATGCTATATCAATTGATACACAACAAGCGTGATCAATGGTTGCATTCAGAAGAATGCACTATACGATCCGTTCTTGACCATATTGTACAACGTGGCATGATGCGTGATGCGCAGGTGGAGGCCATCAAAACCTATCTCTACTTGAAGATAAAGTGCCAGAACAGACCCCTATGGGAATTATTCAGCGATGGGGAATTTAACACGCTCGACCTTGACCAGTTGTACATACCCGCTAATGTCTGCGCAGTTATGCACCGCGACAAAGGCGTGGCAGCTCTCTACGAATATGCCATTCAGCCCAATCGTGAGAGCAGGGAGATAGCCCCCCTGCTTCGAAAATATATTTGCGAACATGCCGATGAGATAGACGCCAAGCAAGTGTTTCGTAACATATTCTATGGTGTCAACTATACTGACTATCTTTTTTCGCTTCCTATGGGTGCGGGCAAGACCTTTCTGATGGCAGCCTTCATCTATCTCGACCTATACTATGCCAAGGATAAACCTGACAACCCAGCTTTTGCCCACAATTTCATGGTGATGGCTCCCGCAGGGTTGAAGACAGCTGTTCTGCCAAGCCTGAAGAATATACGTGACTTCGATCCAACGTGGGTACTGCCTGAGCCGCATGCTTCCGAGATTAAGCGCATGATCAAGTTCGAGGTGCTTGACGAGGTGAAACCTGGTAAAAAGACCACAGTTGTGCGTAATCCAAATGCCCAGAAAATCAGCCTACAATTGGCACAGCGAGACCTCATGGGACTTGTCGCCGTAACCAATGCAGAGAAGGTGAATCTGGATCTCGTTGACAAGCAAATAGACTCCAGCGTCATCATGTCTGACGAGATGAAGAGTGAGAGGGAGAAAATACGTGTGGCTAACGAGTTGCGCGATATCATCCAGCGTATTCCCCGACTGTCTATCTTTATCGACGAGGTACACCATGCAGGCGGCGAGCAGAAATTGCGCGAGGTGGTGAACCAATGGAGCGGCAGCCAGAACTTCTGCGGCATGTTGGGATTCTCGGGTACCCCCTATTTAGAGACAGCCAAGAAAATCAGCGTGGGGGGAGATGCTGACGTAAAGAACAAGGAGTTCAACAACGTGGTGTATTACTACCCGCTGGCATCGGGCATAGACAATTTCCTGAAGCACCCCTCTGTATTTCGTACCGAAAATGATCAGCTGGCCATCATCCGTGAGGGCATCAACATGTTTATTGACCAGTATTGGGATATGCGCTATGCCAACGGAACCCAGCCTAAACTGGCCATCTATTGCGGACAGGTGCCAACACTCGAAGAGACCATCTACCCCTACGTCTTAAATCTGCTGATGGAGCGGGGACTGGATACTGAGACCGTACTGAAATACCATAAGGGCAGCACAGGCAAGGGCAAGAAGAAATATCCAGAGCCAGAAGGGGCTGCTGTGGAGTTTGCCATCCTCGACACACCCCAGTCGAAAAAACGTATTGTGCTGCTGGTTCAGATTGGCAAGGAAGGATGGGACTGCAAAAGCCTGGCTGGCGTCATCCTGCCCCACGAGGGAGCCTGTCCGAAGAATATGGTGCTTCAGACCTCATGCCGCTGTCTCAGGCAAGTGGAACGCGGAGCTAAGGAAGAGGCTATCATCTGGCTCAACAACAGCAACTATAAGACGCTCGACGACCAGTTGCAGAAGCAGCAGAATACGTCGGTCAACGAACTGACCAGCCGACGTGAACCTACTACGGTCAAGCTTGAACGCCACAGTCGCATGGACTTCCTCAAGGTGCCAGAGATAGAATTCTATCAGCTGCATGTGAACTACGACACGCCCATCATAGAGATGGAAAACAATATCGGGGAACGGCTCGGCAGTCCCGACATTCTGCAAAAGGCCGACGAGACCGTCGTCTATAAGCACGATTTCACTTCAAGTAGCGCCATCGACACGATGATACTCCGTAGCTACGAGGTGGAACACACCACCTTCAACCAATGGCTCTACACCATCGCTAAAGAAAGTTTCGGAACACTCACCATGCAGGAACTTCGGAAATACAACAGCCTGCTTCGGCCTATTTTCGAAACGATTAGCGATGCAGACGAGACCGGCATCCGTCTGCTCAATGACTACAACCAGGCTGCCGTGCGTTCCCGCATCCGCCAATGCTTCATTCCCCTGCGCGACTATCACGAGGATGCAAGCAGCGAAGAGGTGCATTTCAGTCTGGTGAAGCAAGGACAGCCCACGTCGCCCTGCGAAACAACCGAGCAGGACAAGTACTATCCCAAGCAGGATGTGGTAAAGCAAATCATCGGTTGGGACACTAATCCCAAGGACAATCCGCTGACCCCCGAAGTAGAGGCCCTGCTGAAACAGTTGGAGGCTTTAGGACAAGACACGTCATCCATGCGTCCACAATCCGACCCATATCCGGAGCGCAAGCGCACCTACCACTATCTACCCTACCGCTTTGACAGCAATTTAGAGAAACCCACATTCCTGGAACTGCGTGAAAAAGACTATGTCAAAGACCTCGGCCTCGAACTCTATTTCAACGGCGATGACAACGTGACCGATTTCTATATCCATTGCTACCACTATGACGGCCACCATTGGACGGACTTGGGCAACTACTATCCTGACTTCCTGCTGATAAAGCGTCGTGAAGACAAAATCTATAAGGTGATGATTATAGAAACCAAGGGTGGTCATCTTGCCGACAAGTTCCGGCTGCGCAAGCAGTTCATGGAGGGACCATTCCTGATGGAGAATAATGATCATTTCAGATACGACCGCTTTGACTTCCTCTATTTAGAAGACACGCTCAGTAAGGATGAGCGCACAAAGAAGATGGACGTAGCAATCAAGGCATTTTTCAACGACAAACAAGAATAACAGAACAACATTATGGCAGTAAAATATATCCCATTCAGTCCCAACATCCTGCAAGGTCAGGCCGTGCTCGACAATTTCGTGCGTACCCAGCGCATTCTCCGCTATAAGGGCGACAGCGGTGTAGAGGCCAGCATCAGGCGCGGCATGCCCCTCTACGAAGTGAAGGAAGAAGAGCCGCACGGCGACCATGCAGCCGACAATCTGCTCATTCGTGGCGAGTGCGTGTCAACGTGTGCTTATCTGAAAGATCGTGGCATCACGGTTGACCTCGTTTATATTGACCCGCCTTTTGCCTCGGGTGCCGACTATGCCAAGAAGGTCTATGTGCGCCGTAATCCCAAAGTGGCTGATGCCATCCGGCAGGCTGAGGAGGAACTTGACATCGAAGAGATGAAGACCTTCGAGGAAAAGATGTATGGTGACATCTGGAACAAGGAGGACTACCTGAACTGGATGTACACTAATCTCGTGTCTATCAAGAGTGTCATGAGCGAACGGGCCAGCATCTATGTGCATCTGGACTATCATATAGGACATTACGTAAAGATTCTGATGGACGAAATCTTTGGGGAGGACAACTTCGCAACTGAGATTATCTGGAAGCGAACAACTTCACACGCACAGAAAGAGGGATTTGCAAACATACACGACAGCATTTTTGTCTACCATAAAAGCGATGAATTCACTTGGAATCAACAATATAAGGAACATACTGAAGAACATATTAACAAGTATTATTCAAATGAGGATGAAGATGGCAGGAAATACGCTTTAGATAATCTTACTGCTCCTGGTGCAGGTGAAGCCAGAATGTTTTTCGGTAAACTTATTGACCCCCCTGCTGGAACCCACTGGCGCTATTCCCAAGATAATATTGACAAACTAATTGAAGAGGGGTTGATTGTCATGACCAACAATAATCGCCCCAGGTACAAACGATATCTTGATACCTTGCAAGGCAGCGTAATAGGGGGTGTCTGGGATGACATCTATCCTGTCAACTCCCAGGCTGAAGAGCGCGTTGATTATGCAACACAAAAACCGATAGATTTGTTAGAGCGCATCATCAAAGCCAGTTCGGATGAGGGCATGCTGGTGGCCGATTTCTTTGGTGGAAGTGGCGTGACTGCAAAAGCAGCCCACAAGTTAGGTCGCAGATTTATTCATGGCGATATTGGCATCAACAGCATTCAGGTGGCTCGTGACAAACTGGTGGAACTGGGTGCCAGTTTTACTCGTTTGGAGGTGAACGATGGCATCAGCCTGTTCCGCAATCCGCAGCAGACCAATGACATACTGCTTGAACTGACGGGAGTGAGCCGAGATACGTCGCTCGACAGTTTCTGGGCTGGCAGCATCAACGACAGCCAGAAGGGCTTAGTGCCCGTCTATCTGCCCAACTTCCTGCCAGGCAAACGCCCCATGCTGGACGAAGCCTTCCTCAAGGAGCTGGTTCATGGCAAATTGGGAACGCTGCCCGACGGAACACGGAAAGTCATTGTCTATTATGTGGACAGCATCCCCAAACAGCAGCGTGAGGATTATGTTCACAAACAGAGCATCTACGTGAACATCGAGGTGGAGTTCCTTGACTTAAAACCCAAACTTGACCAAGTGGTAGTCCGTGACGAAGCGGATTTTACATTGCAGGAAGTGCAGCCCCAAGGACAGATGTTCTCCGTGTGGCAGCTGACCATGAACAGCTTTGTGAGCGACCGCGTCATGCAGAAGATCCATGCGGTCAATGAGACCCGTCACGCCCAATATCTGAAAAAGCTCAACGACTATCGTGACCACATGGAAGAGAACCAGCAGAAAGGCAAGAAGGAGCCCACCTTCACCCGCATCGACATCAGCGATGAAGGGTTAGAGACCATCGAGTGGCTCTCTCTTGATTGTGAGGAGTCTGATATTAATGCACCTTGGCACAGTTCCGTGGAGATTAAGATAGACAAGACGGGGTGCGTCATCCGCAATGGCAAGAAAACCAATACGCTTTGGGATGGCACCATCGCAACCGACGACAACACCAGGAAACCGCTGCGCCTGATGGTGCGCAACATCTGCGGTGACGAAACAAAATTTGTTATTGCATAATCTGAATGCGAATAGAAGTATAAGATTAAGAAGTAAACAATTTTGTCAGAAAAGTAGAAACAACAGTTTATGGC
>CACXXD010000126.1 GCA_902771445.1 uncultured Prevotellaceae bacterium | reverse complement strand
CATAAAAGCAAAAAACAATTTCAAAGAGATAAATAGAGATTTGGCGACTGCTCTTGTAGAGCGGGAATCGTACCAAGTTATTTTTTAACGATTACTTAAGGTCACAAATTGTGACCTTAAACATGAATAGTCGTTCGACTCTTCAGTATTTAAAGGCGTTTCTAAGGTCACAAAATGTGACCTCAACGTTATCTGCTGTGTTTCATCTTTGGTCAAGCGGAACATAAAGTCGTCACCTTCGAAACGTTTTAGGTTGCGTTTCACGGCCTGATTCAGGACTTTTGTTTCCACACCATACATTGCCGCCAAATCGCGATCAAGCATGACGCGCTGACCACGTATTTCATATATTTTGCTTTGTATTAGTTGTAGGTCTGTCATAAGTTTCTTTTATTTCGGCAACCATTAGCTGCCGATTTGAATTATTAAATAAATGTTTCGGAAATAATGATTTGCGGGTCGCTCACCTTGGGCATCGCCTTTTCTTGCATTTCGTTGCTCATGGTCTGGTACTCACCAATGAGTTTCTGCAAAGTGTCCTTTAACGTCTTTTCGTCTTCCTTGATTTGTAGTTTGTCGCCCTTGTAGGGCTTGGAAAGGTCACGTAAGCGACGAGGCAGTTGGGTATAAATACCTTTGTTAATATAATCAGTAAGAATATGGCATTGCACCTTTGTGGTGTTGTCTGAGATTACTTGCATAATACGGCGAAGGAAGTTCAGGGCTGTCTTCGAAATGTTATCAAGGTCTGTGCGATTGATGGATGATTCGTCTGCCGCCTCTACATATTCCTTGGTGTATTTGCCCAAAGCGCGATTTACATGCTCGTAATTCTTGCTGTCTGGCAAGAACGGAGCGGCTTGCTCTTCCGGCTTTGCCTTCAGGTACTTGATGGCCTCCAGGAAGTCGATAGGTTTTATGACTTTATCTGTAGCGAGATAGAACTCGGTCTTCACGTCGGACGATACGTAAATGATGGACTTATCAGTATGTTTGCCTGTGTTACGAGCCACACGACTCTTTAATGGCAACTGTTTCACCTTGTCGTATAGTTCTCGATCGTTGTGATAGACATCACGCAGTTCACGAATCAAAGCCAGCTTCTCGTCCATCGAATCCTTTACGTTGCTGTCGAACATCTTGAACTGCTTTACGATTTCCTCCTTGGAATAGATCTGCACATCCTCGCCAAAAGCAGAATGGAACCCCTGCAACTTAATAAGGGCATTTTCGTAAAGCTGGATTTGCTCATTACCCTGAGGTGAGGGATAGAACATATAGTTGTAGATAAACTCAGCTACAGAACCAATACGATTCACACGACCGATGCGCTGCATTAACCGAGAAGCATTCCATGGAGAATCATAGTTAACTATCATGTGGGAGCGATGCAAATTGACACCTTCAGCCAGCACATCAGAAGTGAGAATGATGTTGTACTCGTCTTTCTGAACCTCACTATTGGCATCGAAATTCTCTTTGATGATGGTAGCCTTCTTGTCGCGATTGTCAGCAGTAATCGTCAATACGTCCGTTCTGCCTAATTCATTCTCTAATCTGTCCTTCAGATAGTTCAGGGTATCAACACTTTCAGAGAACACGACCAGTTTACCTGAGACATTACGCTCATCAAAGAACTCATGTTTCAGTTTCTCTCGGAAGAGGTCAAACTTCTGATCATCATGCTCTTTCTGCCAATCAGCATTGAGTACTTCCAAGACCTCTTTGTCATGGCGAAGCATTTCAATGAAATCCGGCTCGAAATCATCAGACTTGTACAAGATGTCACTTTCCTGATAGCCTTTCTTCATGGCCAGTTCAATAATTTGGTCCAATTCCATGCCTTTTGCCTGCAACTCTTTCACATTCAACTCTGGTGCAATGATGACCTTGTTTTCGGCAAACATCTTCAACATGCCGTTGGTGATGCGAAGCAAGGTGGCCAACGAAAGTTTGAAGGCACGGAAACTGCTTTCCAGGCGTTTCACCATGTGAACACGATAGATGCCAGCCAACGTCTGACCAACATGAACCGCATTACGATACTTAGCCCGGAACTCTGGCTTCAGAAATTCAACTGCACGATAGCGCGCATAATGCAGATGAGGGTCAAACTTGTCGTCAGACAGAACATTCAGCGTGTAGAAGAAGCGCCTGCTGGTGTCAGCATCCATCTTATATTCCAATGAGATAGGCGGCTGAGGCTTGGGGAAGATAATACCCTGTGCCTGTAAGTCTTTCTTGTATTCAGGGTCGTTCTCGATGTTGTGGCGTGTACGACGAACTGTCACCTTGTCAATCACTTTCTCGCGAATGGCCTCATAAATCTTGTCAACGTCGGCTGTAACGTCGCGAGTTTCGCGCTCCTTCATCAAGATTCTATAAGCCTTAATGTATTCTGCAAAGAATCCTTTTAGATTGGGTATGCCGTCAATTGTGCAATTCTGACTGTCCTGGAATAACAAGAGTAGATTAAGCAGGTCGTCAGGGCGGTTGTTCAATGGCGTAGCGGAAAGCAGCATCACTTTCTTACGTTGGTTCTTTAATAAGCCGGCATTGACGCAATCTGCCTTACAAATCTTTTGAAGTTCGTCGTATTTCCCTGCTCCATCATTACGGAAGCCATGTGCTTCATCGACGATAATCAAGTCGAACTCTTCCTTCGCCTTGTATTGCTCCTTTCCCTCTAACACACTTGAAAGTTTACCATTGGTAATGAATTGCGCTTTACGGGATATACCAAATAACTTAAAGGTGTTTTCCCAGTTCTCACGCAAGGCAGGAGGAAATACCACCAGAATGCTGGTGTTCTTACCGTTCGCCTCTATGAATCGTTTGGCTATCATGGTAGCAATCATCGTCTTGCCAAGACCTACCACATCAGCAAGGAACAGACCGTTATGGCGCATGAGCATTTGGAAACCTTGAATCACGGCATCCGTCTGATATTTCAGTTCCATCACGCCATTGGGCAACTGAATGGAGAAATCATCCTCAATCTGATCACCAAAAGTATCAATGAGCACTTTCAAATAGATTTCGTATGGTGTAGGTTGATAACCTAAGTAGGTCTTTTGCTTGATACTTTCAACGTCATCGATAGTCAGTGTGATGGCCTCCTCCCATAGCTTCTTAAACTCAGAATGGCAATAGTCAACATCATCAAAGTCCTTCATAGCCACATTCAGCTCATAACGCTCTGCCCTTGACGTGCCAAGTCCAGCATCAGAAATATTAGAAGAGCCCATGATTACCCAACCATCACTGTTCTCGTTATGATTTTGCGGAAGGCAAAGATAGAACTTTGCATGGAGATTCTTTGTCGCATGAATCTTCATTTGGAGCCTGCCATCAACTAAGTCCTGGCACATCTGCAAAATACCTTCTTCAACCTCTGGAGCATACCGGGCATTGATAATATCCTGGCGGAACTCTTCGTCATAGACCATTTTTGCCTTTTCCTCATTTTCTAACATCAGCATAGCCTTATTGTGGCGACGGAAGATATCATCGATATTGATGCCAACTAAAATCTTTATTTCCTCGACATCATTCAATTCTTTGCGTAGTTTGAAATACCCAGAAGAACGAAAGAATCCCACAACAGCCAGGAAACGGTTAAAATTGGCCATATTACATGCAATACCTTTGAGTTTGTCAAAGAGCGTATTGCCTGAATTGTTATTAAAAAATTTACTGCTCATTGTATTTGTCTTGACTCGGATTTATTAATGACCTGACATCTATCATTAACACTCTTGCAATTTCGTTTAATTGTGCAATAGAGGGTTGAGTCTTGTTTTGGCACCATCTGGAAATGGTATGCTCAGTTTTTCCCAACTGCTCTGCCAGCCATCGGCTGGTTTTTCCTTTTTCTACGAGGACTACCTTCAAACGGTTTAATGCCTCCATTTTTTCATTATTTGCCATACAAAGTTCATTATTTGAGCGCAAATATACACAAAATAATTGGTTTTACCTAATTTAATGAAGAAAAACTGTCAGAGTTGGCCCAAGCGGGTTCTTGCTTCTGGCAAGCGGCTTGGCCGAGTCCGATTTAGAGACCAAACTCTTGCACCAATCCGCATCAAGTTGCATTTTCACTTCGTTCCTAAACTCCTCGGTTTTCCTCGCATTGCCCTTTATTTACGTGCTTTCTGCGTTAATTCTCCAAAATCGCTTGTTTGTTAAAACCTTTTTTCGTAACTTTACACCCGAATTGTATATTTTCGGATGTGTGAAAAGATGTGAAGCAACAAAAACAAGTCTTTAGGACATGCGCGTGACGGCATGCTCCGACTATCCGGATATAATATATTAAGGTGTAGACCGAAAGCAAAAAAACCTGTAGAGACTATACACGCAAACAATAATCATAAAACCAAAAAAATGAACAAAAAAAGTTTAACAAAATGGGCATTTATGCTCGGTGCGACAGTCGGACTGTCTTCATGCGGGATAGAAGAGCCCAAGATGACACAATCATCGTTCGAAACACTGACAGTGCAGAAATCAGACATTGAGCTTCCCATTAAGTTCAGTGCCAGAATGAAGGGGCAGAACGACGTGACGGTTACGCCACAGGTGAGCGGCCAGCTGATGAAAATCTGTGTGACGGAAGGTCAGCAGGTGAAGCAGGGACAGGTGCTCTTCATGATTGACTCGCGCAACGCCCAGCTGGAGCTGGAGGCAGCTGAGGCCAACCTGCAGGCTGCCCTGGCTCAGGAAAACTCAGCCAAGCTGGAGTACGAGTCGAACAAGAACCTGTTCGACAAGAAGATTGTGAGCAGCTACATGCTGAACAACTCGGAGAACTCCTACAAGCAGGCACAGGCAGCCGTGGCTCAGGCCCGTGCATCGGTGAACCGTGCCAAGGTGAACCTCGGCTTCTGCACCATCACCGCCAACGTGTCGGGCATCATCGGCGAGATTCCCGTTCGCACCGGCGATCAGGTGTCGCCCATGACGCAGCTCACCATGCTGAGCGGCAACACCACGATGTATGCTGAGTTCTCAGTAACTGAAAGCATTGTCGAGGAAATGGTGCAGGGAGGCGTGAAAGCCGCTGAAGTGGAGAAGTACATTGCCAACCTGCCCGAAGTAACGTTCGTGATGAAGAACGGTACGGAGTATCCCCACAAAGGCCGTGTGGTCAGTCTCACGGGTGTGGTCAATGCTTCCACAGGCTCGCTCACCAGCAAGGTGTCATTCCCCAATCCCGAAGGTCACCTCTACTCTGGCATCCAGGGCTCGATTGTCATGCCGGTTGCTGAGAAGGGCGTGATCATCGTTCCGCAGTATTCTGTAGTTCGCCTGCAGGACAAGTCCATCGTCTATAAGGTGCAGGCCGACAGCACGGCAACAGCTATCGACGTGACTACGGAAGATACCGGCAATGGTAAGGACTTCATCATCACCAGCGGCCTGAACGAGGGCGACATGATTGTGTCCACCGGTGCAAACAATGTGAGTGAGGGTCAGAAGGTGCTGTTCCCCAATGATGAGAAATAAGTGCATGTCGTATGAAAAACAATATATTTATCAATAAATACGTGATGGCGTGTGCCATCTCGATAGTGATAGCCCTGGTGGGCTACATCTCGATAAATACGTTGCCAGTGGAGCAGTATCCTGACATTGCGCCGCCTACGGTGAATGTCACGACAAGCTATACCGGTGCCGACGAGAACACGGTGATGAAGTCGGTCATCCAACCGCTGGAGGAGGCCATCAACGGTGTGAACGACATGGCCTACATGACCTCAAAAGCCTCGTCGAACGGTGAGGTGGAAATCAACGTCTATTTCAAGCAGGGCACCGACCCCGACATGGCTACGGTGAATGTGCAGAACCGCGTGACCCGTGCTCAGGCACTGCTGCCTGCCGATGTGACCAAGATCGGTGTGAAGGTGGAGAAGCGACAGAACAACATTCTGCGAATCTTCGCCGTGAAGAGTGCCGACGGCAAGTACGACGAGGACTTCGTCTCCAACTATGTCGATATCAACATCAAGCCGCGTCTGATGCGTATCACTGGTGTGGGCAATGTTCAGAGCTTGGGTAATACTTACGCCCTGCGCATCTGGCTGAAGCCCGATGTGATGGCACAGTACGGCCTGACCCCCAACGACATCTTCGCAGCCATCGGCGGACAGAGCTTCGTGGCGGCTGTGGGTACACTGGGCGAACTCTCGACCAACTCCTACCAGTACTCCATGCAGTACAAGGGTACGCTGAAGAGCGTCGATGAGTTCAACGACATCGTGCTGCGCACCAGCGGTGGCGGCATACTGCACCTGAGCGACGTGGCCGAAGTGAAGATTGGTGCCATGAGCTACAACTTCACCTCCAACATCCAGAACCGCCCGGGTGCCATGTTCATGGTGTTTGCAGCACCGGGAGCCAATGCCACCGAGGTGAACGCCAACATCAACAAGGCATTTGAGGAGGCCAAGAAGTCGATGCCTGCCGGACTGGAGTTCGTGACCCTGATGACCAGCGACGACTTCCTCTTTGCCGCCATCCACAACGTGGTGGAGACACTGGTCATTGCCATCATCCTCGTGGTGCTCGTGGTGTTCTTCTTCCTGCAGAACTTCAAGGCCACGATCATTCCCTCTATCTCGATCATCGTGTCGCTGCTGGGCACCTTTGCCATCGTCAAGATGGCTGGCTTCTCGCTCAACATCCTCACGCTGTTTGCCCTGGTGCTGGCCATCGGTACGGTGGTTGACGATGCCATCGTGGTGGTCGAGGCCGTCATGGCGAAGATTGAGAATGGCATCAGTGATGCCCGCGAAGCCACACGCCAAGCCATGAGCGAGGTGTCGGTGGCTGTGGTGTCGTGTACGCTGGTCTTCATGGCCGTGTTCATTCCCGTGACCTTCATGCCTGGCACGTCTGGCACGTTCTTCACCCAGTTCGGTATCACCATTGCCTCGTCGGTAGGTCTGTCGTGCGTATCGGCCTTGACCCTCTGCCCTGCCCTCTGCGCCATCATGATGCGCGTGACGGAAGGAAAGAAGGAAGGCAAGGGCCTGACCTACTATACGAAGAAAGCCTACGAAGTAAGCTACAATGCTATTTATAATAAGTATAGCAAGAGCGTGCAGAAGTTCATCAAGCGCCCCATCCTGTCGTGGGGACTGCTGATTGTTGCCGCCGTGCTGCTGGTGTTCTTCATGAAGAGCCTGCCTTCGGGCTTGGTGCCTCAGGAGGACCAGGGCGTGCTGCTGGTCGAGCTGCAGTGCCCTGAGGGAAGCACCCTGAAGCAGACCCGTGAGATGGTGAAACAGGTGGAAGCAAAGGTGATGGAGATTCCCGAGCTGGAAAGCTTCGCCGTCTGCTGCGGCTACGGTATGTACTCGGGTGCCGGTTCCAACTACGCCACGATGGTGTTGCGCATGAAGAACTGGGACGAGCGTCCTGGCATGAACCACTATATAGAACTCATCAAGTATCGTTTCTACTTTGCCTGCCAAGACATCAAGGACGTGCGCGTGCTGCCCTTCCAGATGCCGCAGATTCCAGGCTATGGTACGAGTAACGACATCACCCTGGTCGTCGAGGACCCCACCGACGGCAATCTGTCGGAGTTTGCCAAGCAGACCGAGCATTTCCTGACCAAGCTGTCGGAGCGCCCTGAGATTGCCTCAGCCATGTCAACCTATTCCGAGCGCTTCCCGAAGTATCAGGTAGATGTAGATGCCACCCAGTGCGACCGCGCCGGAGTGTCGCCTGCCGATGTGCTCAACACGCTCGGTGCATTCTGCGGCGGTGCCTATATCGGCAACTTCAACCAGTTCGGTAAGGTCTATCGCATCATGGCAGCCTCATCACCCGAATACCGTCTCGACCCACAGTCGCTGCAGAACATCTTCGTGCAGGTGAAGGACGGCAGAATGGCTCCTATCGCCGAGTTTGTCAGCCTGAAGGAGATTGTGGGCCCGTCGAATATCGAGCACTTCAACCTCTTCCAGAGCATCACCTGCTACGTGTCGCCCGGCAGCGGCTACACTGAGGGCGACGTTCACAAAGTCATTGCCGAGGTATTCAAGGAAGAGATGCCCAACAGTGCCACCTACGAATACAGCGGCATGTCGCGCGAGGTGGAGGAGGCAGCCGGTTCCAATGCCACAGCACTCATCTACGTCATCTGCGCCATCCTCATCTATCTCATCCTGGCTTCGCTCTACAACTCGTGGTTCACGCCGTGGGCCGTGCTGTTCGGCCGTGCTGTTCAGTGTGCCGTTCGGACTGATGGGTGCCTTCGTGTTCGCCTACCTGGGCTATACGCAGGGCATACCCGGCATGGACAACAACATCTACCTGCAGACGGGTGTGATCATGCTGATTGGTCTGCTGGCCAAGACTGCCATCCTGATTACCGAGTTTGCCACGGAGCGCCGCGCGCAGGGCATGAGCATCACCGAAGCCGCCTTCGAGGCTTGTAAGGAGCGCCTGCGTCCTATTTTGATGACCGTAGCCACGATGATCATCGGTATGATTCCTCTCGTGATTGAAGGTGGTGCCGGTGCCAACGGTAACCGTGCCCTTGCTCTCGGTGTGATTGGCGGTATGAGCATCGGTACGATAGCCCTGCTCTTCGTCGTGCCAGCCTTCTTCATTGTGTTCCAGAAACTGCATGAGCGTTTCCAGGGTGCACATGCCGAGGTGAAAGTGAATAGTGAAAAGTGAAAAATTTGCTACCACACAAGAAAAAGATTATGAATTATAGAAGTATTCTTTCAGCTGCAGCCGTGAGCCTGATGCTCA
>CACXXD010000125.1 GCA_902771445.1 uncultured Prevotellaceae bacterium | reverse complement strand
CTCACCATCGACCGCTGGTAGGCTTCGTCCAGCGACTGAAACGTGGTGTGGAACGTGTTCTTGGCCTCAAGCCACAGTTCGTTGGCGCTCACCACGGCTGCGTTGCGGCTGTCGGTGGTGCGCATGGCGCTGACGTAGAATGCGTTCGGGGCGGAGCCCCAGCCTTCCTTCAAAATTTTTGTTTTACCCATATTCGTTATCATTTAGTTAATGAAAATAATTTTTTTCTGCGTCGCCGACTGCTCGGACTCGGTGAAAATATTTTTTTTCTGCGTCGCCGACCGCTCGGACTCGGTGAAAAATTTTTATTTCTGCGTCGCCGACCGCTCAAACTCCATGAATTTTTTTCAAAACAGCCTCGCCGAGTGCTCTTTTGGCCCTCGCCGACCGCTCGTCCTCGGTGTCCGAAAAACTTTTCACTCTCGCCGACTGCTCCGCGATGCACAGGCGGAGGGCGTCCGCCGTCTAAAGGGTGTGACTTGCTCATACTATCTCACACAATTTACGTTATTCACTATCCATCCTGAGACCAAACGGATTAAACGAATCCGCCGGGCGCATCCCTAATCGATGTCCCGGCGGATAAATTCTCTTAGCGGCATAGAACCGTTATTCGTTAGGCAGGCTGAAGGTGAAGGTTGTCTCTCCTTGGCAGAGGTCCAAGTGGAAGTGGCCGAGGTTGATGATGTCCATCCCGATGATGGCGTCGCATTCCTCCAGTTCGCTTGCATACACCTCTTGGTAGGTGATGACGTCGCCCGTCGGCAGCATCACGTGCATGAGATATGTGCTGCTCTGCGACTCGCCGCCGATGCCCTTCATGCCGCCCTGCCCGAACAGGTCGGGGCGCAGTTCGCTGACGAGAGCCGTGGAGAGGATGGTGGCGTTGCTGCCCGTGTCCCACATCGTGCGGACGGCCTTCACCCTGCGCTTCTGGTCGAGGCTGACGAACTCGCACTCGGTGACCACCTCGTCGGCCAGCGGGCCGAGGTTCTTGCTATAGTGTCCCATCCTTTGCGCGGCGTTCAAATTCCTCAATAGTCAGAATCTCACTCTTTGGCTTGTCCGTCCTGCCACTCAACCGTACTCTGGCCGATATGACGCGGGCCATGCGGCCAGTCGGGTTACTCATTGTTCTTGCTTGCATAACTTTCGATGATTTTAAGTTTCACGCTGACAAAGCTGCGGTTAAGCGAGAGCCATCAAGCTTGCTTGATTGGCCGAGCGTGAGCAGCTTCGTACGCTTTCGCGTACAAAGGTAACACTTTTTCCCGACATAGCGCACAAATCGCCGGAAAATTTATCCGTCGGTCTCAGTAAGTCAAAGAACGATTCTTCTGTCGGCAGAGAGGAAAGGAGGGCGGAGCCGTCCGTCGTGGCGTTGGGTGCCGCCCTCATCGGTTCTCAGCATGAGAAATGCTTATATTCGCAGCAGTCGGATTCGGTTACGAACTTGTTCGCCTGGCTTGTCCAAGAAATCCGACAGAACGGGAATCCGCCCGAGCGGCGGCCGGCCTTTGAAGGGCCGGCCGCCTTCTTAACGGGTGAATGGTAATATTATTCTGCGACCGCCCGGACGGGGCAACCCGTAGCGCGAGAGCTGTAGCCCAGGCTCCCTCGGCTGGAATTGAAGGAGAAGTAACGGCCTCTGGAGCCATCGTAGGGCGTGGCCGACCAATTGTAGCCCCAGCTGCCAACACTGAGATCGCCACTACTGCCCCCACGAGTGCCCGAGGCGGGGAAGAACACACCACTGAATGTATAATCAGTGCCAGGTACGGTCTGACTTTTGATATAATTGTACAACCCACTGGTAGGTACGCAGAAGCCGGGAGGACACGGGTCGTAAACCGTCTTTACCGTAGCGGCAGCGGTATTTTCGTCATTGCTCGTCTGCTGAGCATCCCACATATTGTAATACTGGGTGTCGCAGGGACCTTTAGTCGTGTAATTCTGATTATGCACCGTCGGTTGCTGGATGTTGCCGCCAATGGTCACGTTGTTGTCCTGGTTAAAGGAGAAGCCGCCTGATACTGGAGTGTTGTCGATGTCATAGACATTTTCATCGGTATAACTTCCTGTGCCCTTGAAGGCATCCTTGCGGCCCCACTGGTAGTAGGTGTTGTAACCCCCTATGGCACTGGTGGCGTCGCCCACCCAGCCGAGGTTGACGGGTGTCAGCTGGTAGGCGTGGCTACCAGTATTGACTTCGGTCAGCGTGGCGAAGGTCTGCTTCGTCACCCAGATGTGCCACGACCAGACGATGGTTTCGCCTGCCTTGGCAGCAATCACGGCGTTGCCCTCCTGCGTATCGGCATCCGTGCCCACGGTCAGCGTCAGGTAGTCGCCGTCCTCGCTGATGCCCACGGCGGTAATGAGTCCCTCAGCGTCCTGCCAGAGCAGCTTGGCCGTAGTGACGGTGAAGCCGTTGTCCTTGATCCACGGGGCGTTGATGGCCTGTCCGTCGTGGCGGGGGAAGGTCAGCGTAGTGTTCGCATTATCTACGCCCGTATAGGCAGCGGCGTTCGTCTGGCCGGCCTTGATGGCGTTGCCATAGACGAGGGGCAGCTTGTAGTCGCCTGCCGTGTGTACCATGTAGCAGTTGGCTGTCCACATGCCGTTGGCGCGGGCGTTGCCTGCGCAGTCCACCATCGAAAGGTCGGTGACAGCCGGGGCAGCTGCAGCCTGCGTCTTCCTCACGTTATACACCTTGCCTGCGAGCGTCTGGCTGGCACCGAAGCTGATGGCCTCCTTGTCGCCCATCGTCACCGTGGCGCTGCTGAGCGTAGTTCCGGCGGCTACGGGCAGCACGAACTTGGCAACTACCTTCTCGCTCTCGGTAGCGGTGGTGACGTTGGCGGTGCAGACGGCTGAGCCGCCGTTGCTGACTACGGCAGAAAGCGTCTCACCGGTAGCGGTGCCGTCCTCGAAGGTAATCACGAAGTTGAGGAAGGCCGTCTGCTGGGTCAGCGTGAAGGCCCTATCGCTGTAGTTCGATGTGCCCGTCAGTCGGCTGTACTGCTGCACGGCGTCGCTGATGGTGGCACAGTAGGCCGCTGTGGGATAGTTCACCGTTACGGCTCCTTCGTCATCGACGGAGACCTGGGCGCCCTCCGTCTGCTGTGCGCTGACGAGGGTGGCGGTCAGCGAGAGGTCGCTGGCAGGAGAGCCTTCGCCCGAGTAGGTCAGCTCGCCCGAGAAGGTGGCACCGCTGGTCTTGCCCTCGTCGCCGGCCTGCAGGTCGAGTACGCCCTTGATGTCGGCGCCGGTGATGTAGAGCTGGTCGCCCGTGGCGAAGTAGAGTTGTCTGTCCATGGGGTCGTCCTTGACTGTGGCGCGGGTCGAGGCATCGCCCACAGTCACGGTGTAGGGAATTTTCTTCGATGTTGAGGGAGTAGCAGGTGCCTCCGTCATGTCGTTATCGTCGCTGCTGCATGCAGTCATCACGAGGGCGGCCGTCATCGACAGCGCAGCCCAAAGCATATTCTTCATTTTCATTGTCATCTTCAGTTTTAGTGGGTTCATACTACAGTTCGTCATCATCGTCCATTGCGTTGATGCTGGTTCCTCCTGTTCCAGTGGTCTCATAGGGGCTGGCGCTCAGGATGTAACTTTGGTGTCTCAACTGGACGACCTTCATCGTCGGTTTCTGATAATCTTTTTTGTTCATAATTAAGTTTGGTTTTTGAATTGTTAATAAAAAAATGATATAAATATTGTGCTTACGAAATATGCTTGCAGAAATCTTTGCTGCTGGGAACAAAAAACACTGCGGCCTCCCTTGACCTTCGGTCGAGTTTTGTCGCGACTCGGCAAAGTGCAAACAAGTTTGCCTTTGCTCTCGCTGCTCCAAAACTTGCGTGAAAGCAAGAAAAGCCGTAAATTAACGCGCCCGCGCGTCTCTTCAATCGCGCGTACCTTAGAGAATAATAGTGAGTGAGTGAGTGAGTGAGTGAGTGAGTGAGTGAGTGAGTGAAGTGAGTGAGTGAGTGAGTGAGTGAGTGAGTGAGTGAGTGAGTGAGTGAGTGAGTGAGTGAGTGAGTGAGTGAGTGAGTGAGTGAGTGAGTGAGTGAGTTAACGAATTATTTGGAATCTCCAAACAATTCGCGTTAAACAATGTTATAACCTCAATCTTTCTCATCGTCCGATATTTCTAAAAACGGCTGCAAAGGTACAAATAATTCCGCACATTCGTATCAATCCTTCGGAAAAATCTACAAGAATTAAAGCTATACCTTTATAATTCCTAAAATCCGCAGCGCTTTAGTTTAACTTTTTTATAAGTACCTGAGCAACAAAAAAAAATCGCATACGGCATATAGACTGTATGCGATTTTTGAAATATTTTAGCAAAATTACTCTATTATCTAATCATCTGTTTATTTTTTACAGTGACATATTTACAATGTTGTCTTAAAGTACTCAATAGTCTTTTTCAATCCCTCATCCAGTTTCACTTTTGGCTCCCAATTCAGTTTCTCCTTCGCAAGCGTGATATTTGGCCTACGCATCTTCGGGTCATCTTGCGGCAAGGGTTCGAAGACTATCTTACTCTTCGACCCAGTAAAAGCAATCACCTTTTCCGCGAGTTCCAACATCGTGAATTCACCTGGGTTACCGATATTGACAGGGCCAGTAAAATCGTCGCTACTCTCCATCATGCGAATCATACCCTCAACAAGGTCAGAGACATATTGGAAGGAACGAGTCTGCATGCCATCACCATAAATAGTAATATCATCGCCATGCAGTGCCTGCATGATAAAGTTTGACACCACACGTCCGTCATGCTGTGCCATCCTCGGACCGTAAGTGTTGAATATACGGATTACCTTGATTCGGACATTGTGCTGACGATGATAGTCAAAGAACATCGTCTCCGCACAACGTTTACCTTCGTCATAGCACGAACGTATTCCAATGGTGTTCACATTACCCCAATAGCTTTCCGGCTGGGGATGCACAGCAGGGTCACCATAAACCTCACTGGTTGAACTCTGCAAAATCTTACACTTCGTCCTACGAGCCAACCCCAACATATAGTAAGCTCCAAATATTGAAGTCTTAGTAGTCTGTATCGGATCATGCTGATAGTGTATCGGCGATGCAGGACAAGCCAGATTATAGATTTCATCCACTTCAGCCCAATATGGCTGACAAACATCATGGCGAACTATCTCAAAATTAGGACGACCTATCAGATGCCATACATTTTCCTTGCTTCCTGTATAGAAATTATCAAGACAGATAACATCATTACCTTCATTTACTAGTCGTTCACAAAGATGAGAGCCTATGAATCCGGCTCCCCCAGTTACTAAAATCCTTTTCATTGCTTTGTTTTTAATAATATACTCTTCCTTTGTCTATAGTTTGTTTAATTGCTGAAAAATTATTTTTTCTTTCTCGTGCAGCCCTGCAAAAGCCCCAAAAGTTTTTGAAAGTACGTCGTGCAATGCTGCAACTCCATGTTTCGTTTTCAAAAGTAGATCCTGCAATGCTGCAACTCGGTGTTTTGTTTTCAAAAGTGCGTCGTGCAGGGCTACAACTCGATGTTTCGTTTTCAAAAGTACGTCCTGCAATGCTGCAACTCGGTGTTTTCTTTTCAAAAGCCCGTCTTGCAGGTCTGCAACTCCCATTTTTCAAAACTTTTGGGCGTTGTGCAATGCTGCAACTCGCGGTTTTGAAAACTTATGGAGGTCGCGACGTACAGGCGGAGGCCGTCCCTTTTTGCGTGACGAATGATTCGGCATAATCCTTCTTTCGTTGCTTTAGTTTTTACACTGCGATATGTGTTCTCGAAATACGAGCACAAATTTACGAAAAAATCGCATACGGCATATAGACTGTATGCGATTTTTGAAATATTTTAGCAAAATTACTCTATTGTCGTAACTGCTCAGTCATCTTGCGTTGGTCGGCCTTCGGCCTCAAAATTATAAAAAAATTATATCAAAAAATTATCAAAATCTATGCTTTAGATGTCATCATCCGTCATTTTTTTTGTAATTTTTTTCACAATTTTCTTATAATTTTGAGCGAAGCGACCATAAAAGAGCGCATGACTGAGCAGTTACCTATTGTCAGCCTGCGGTCGGATTCTTTTACGAGCCAAGCCTCAGCCGCCCTCCTTGGGTTTGGTTCAGTCGGATTCTGCCCAGACGGTTATTGTTAAAAAAAGTACAAATCACAGTGTAAGGGGAAAAATATTGCTTATTTTTATTGCCAATTCGAAAATAAGTCGTAAATTTACACCCAAATTTCAAACAATAACTAAAACACAATTTATTTACTTATTAAAAATGAAAGCTTTAAACATTTCATTGCTCGGTCTCGGTGCATTCGCACTGATGCTTTCCGCATGCTCTGGCAATGCGCCTCAGCAGCCTGTTTTGACAAAGTCTGGCCTTGATGTTGCCAAGTTCGACACAATCATCAATGGCGACTGTGTGAAACTCTACACGCTGGCCAATGCCAACGGCATGGAAGTGTGTGTTACTAACTATGGTGGCCGCGTGGTCAGTCTGGTGGTGAACGACAAGGATGGCAAGCCTACCGATGTCGTGCTGGGATTCGACAACATTGCCCAGTATGCCGACACGCTCAATTCTCCCACCGATTACGGTTCGAGCGTTGGTCGCTATGCCAACAGAATCAAAGATTCGAAGTTTACGCTGAACGGAACAGAGTATCAGCTGAGGGCCAACGACCACGGCAACTGCCTGCACGGTGGCGGCACTACAGGCTGGATGCACAAGGTGTATAAGGCAGAGCAAGTGGACGGGCAGACACTGAAGCTGACGATCGTAGCACAAGATGGTGAGAACGGTTTCCCCGGCACCGTGACAGCTACAACTACCTATAAAGTGACTGACGACAATGTACTGGATATAGTCTGGGAGGCTACGACAGATAAGGAGACCATCATCAACCAGACCAACCATAACTACTATAACTTGAGCGGCGACTTCACGCAGGCAGGCTATGACCAGGTGCTCTATGTAAATGCCGACAACTTCACCCCGAGCGACAAGCTTTACATTCCCACAGGTGAAATCAAGTCGGTTGAGGGTACGCCAATGGACTTCCGTACAGCTCATGCCATCGGCGACAGCATCAAGTCGGAGTTCGACCAGATTCAGAATGCCGGCGGCTATGATCACAACTGGTGTCTGAACACCTATAAGGATGGCAAGGGCGACGACACACAGGTATGCGCTTCTCTGTACAGCCCCAAGACAGGCATCCTGATGGAGATGTTTACCAACGAGCCTGGTGTGCAGGTCTACTCAGGCAATTTCCAGGGAGTAGGCAACGAAGTGAACATTCATCACAAGAACAACCTCGTCTATCCTCAGCACGTGAGCGTTTGTCTGGAGAGTCAGAAGTATCCTGACAGCCCCAACAAGGCAAACTGGGTGCAGCCAACTTTGAAGCCGGGCGAGGCCTATTACAGCCACGCAGCTTATAAGTTCTCCATAAAATAAAATAGGTAATGGATGTAACTGAAAATGGCAGTAAAAGCTATCTGTTCGGCATTGTCTTGGTGGCAGTGCTGGGCGGATTGCTTTTTGGTTATGATACTGCCGTAATCTCTGGTGCAGAGAAAGGATTGCAGGCCTTCTTCATGGAGGCCAAGGACTTTGCTTATACCGACGGTTGGCACGGTTTCACTTCGGCTTCGGCACTGATAGGTTGCATTATCGGTTCGGCGCTCTCAGGCTACTTAGCAACCAATCTGGGTCGTAAGCGTTCTTTGATAGTAGCTGGTTTGCTCTTTTTTGTTTCAGCTTTGGGTTCCATGAATCCAGAGTTCCTGTTCTTCGAGTACGGTATGCCCAGCTATTCGTTGCTCATCATGTTCAACATCTATCGTGTGATAGGCGGTATTGGCGTAGGACTCGCTTCGGCCATTTGTCCTATGTATATTGGTGAGGTGGCCCCCAGTGGCATACGTGGCATGCTTGTCTCATGGAACCAGTTTGCCATTATCTTTGGTCAGTTGGTGGTCTACTTTGTCAACTTCTTCATCTTGGGCGACCATATTCAGCCCCTTGTAGAAGAGATGGGCAAGGGCATCGCAGCCATCAACCCCGCTGCACAGTGGACGGTGACAACCGGCTGGCGCTATATGTTCGGAAGTGAGGCCGTACCCGCAGGACTCTTTGCCCTGCTCATCTGCTTCGTTCCCGAGACGCCGCGCTATCTGGTGAGCATCGGTCGCGATGATGTGGCCCTTCGCATCCTGTCGAAGATCAACGGCAGCAACAAAGCCTCGCAGATTCTGAAGGACATCAAGGAGACGATGGTTGTGAAGACCGAGAAACTGCTGACCTACGGATGGCTGTGCATATTCGTGGGCATCATGCTCTCTGTGTTCCAGCAGGCAGTAGGCATCAATGCCGTGCTCTACTATGCTCCGCGTATCTTTGGCGACATGGGCATGGAGAACCCGATGGTGATCACCGTGTTCATGGGTGTCGTGAACATTCTGTTTACGCTCGTTGCCATCTTCACCGTTGAGAAGTGGGGCCGCAAGCCGCTGCTCATCTATGGCTCCCTGGGCATGGCCGTTGGCGCATTGGGTGTGGCCCTGACCTTCGGACATGCAGGCATGGAGTTTGTCACCGCAGCCTCCATCATGGTCTATGCCGCTTCGTTCATGTTCTCCTGGGGACCCATTTGCTGGGTGCTCATTGCCGAAATCTTCCCCAACACCATTCGTGGCGGTGCCGTGGCAATCGCCGTGGCCTTCCAGTGGATCTTCAACTTCATCGTCTCTTCGACCTTCGTGCCTATGTTCAATATGCACCTGACAGAAGGCGATGACTTCGGTCACTGGTTCACCTACGGTCTCTATGGCATCATCTGCCTCCTTGCAGCCTTGTTCGTCTGGGAACTTGTACCCGAAACCAAGGGTAAGACCCTGGAGGACATGACCGCCATGTGGAAGAATCGTAAATAGCTCAATCTTTTAATGATAAGTTAATTGTAAACAGTAAATATTTAATTGTAAATCAAAATGAATTGGAATTCAACAGAGTTTATTTGGCTTGACTGGACAGTCCTTGCCATTGGTCTTTGTGGTGTGGTGGCCGCCGTATGGCATGCCATCTGGAAAGACAAGAAAGCCCAGAAGGGCGAAGATTCGTCGGCTTATCTCTTTGGTAAGGGTGAGCCTTGGTATGTAATCGGTATGGCTATCTTTGCCGCCAACATCGGTTCTGAGCACCTTGTGGGCTTGGCCGGCACTGGTGCGAAGAGTGGTGTAGGTATGGCCCACTGGGAGATGCAGGGCTGGATGATCCTGATTCTCGGTTGGCTGTTCGTGCCTTTCTATCAGCTGATGATCAACAAGATGGGCAAGATTATCACCATGCCCGACTTCCTGAAGTTTCGCTACACGCAGCGCACAGGTTCTTGGCTCTCCATCATTACGTTGGTGGCTTATATTCTGACCAAGGTCAGCGTAACTGCCCTGACCGGTGGTATCTTCTTCAAGTACCTCTGGGGCCTGAACTTCTGGTATGGCGCCATTGGTCTGATTCTCATCACCGCTGTCTTCACCGTGTTCGGCGGCATGAAGGGCGTGATGACCCTGTCTACCATCCAGACACCTATTCTTATCATTGGTTCGTTCCTTGTGCTCTTCCTCGGCCTCTCAGCCCTTGGCGGCGGCAGCATTGCCGAAGGTTGGACCAACATGATGGACTACTGCGGACAGCTGAACAACGGCTACGGTACGACCCACATGTTCCACTGGGAAGAGGGCGACTCTATGTATCAGGAGTATCCTGGCTTCGTGGTGTTCATCGGTGCCTCAATCATCGGCTTCTGGTACTGGTGTACCGACCAGCACATCGTTCAGCGTGTACTCGGTCAGGTGCCTGGCGAGGACAATGCCGAAGTCATCAAACGTGCTCGTCGCGGTACGATTGCTGCCGGCTTCTTCAAGGTCCTGCCTTGCTTCATGTTCCTGATTCCTGGTATGATTGCTGCCGCGCTGGCTCAGAAGGGTGCTTTCGCAATGGAAGAGACCGATGCCGCTTTCGCCATCATGGTGCAGCAGGTGCTGCCCGCCGGTATCAAGGGTATCGTGACCATCGGCTTCATCTGTGCTCTTGTGGCCTCTCTGGCTGCATTCTTCAACAGCTGCGCTACGTTGTTCACTGAGGACTTCTATAAGCCCCTGAAGAAAGGCATGAGCGAGGCCCACTACGTATTGGTAGGTCGTATCGCTACGGTCGTTGTCGTGATTCTCGGTTTTGCCTGGTTGCCTATCATGATGGGCATGGACACACTTTACAACTATCTGCAGGGCATCCAGTCGCTGTTGGCTCCTGCTATGGTGGTTGTGTTTGCCTGCGGTATCCTGAGCAAGAAGGTTACGCCGAAGGCAGGTGAGTGGACCATGATTACCGGCTTCCTCATCGGCATGCTCCGTCTGGTGACCAATGTCATCACCGACACAGGCCGTGCTACGATGGAAGGTGCTTTCTGGGAGAACACCGCATGGTTCTGGCAGACCAACTGGCTCGTATTCGAGTGCTGGCTGCTGGTGTTCCTGCTGATCTTCATCTATGTCGTATCGATGTTCACGGCTGCTCCCACCAAGGAACAGATTGATGCCATCACCTTCACGGCAGATTTCAAGAAGTCTATCAAGGAGAGCTGGGGTGCCTTCGATGTCATTGGCACATTGATTGTGATTGCCCTCTGCGCCTGCTTCTATGCATACTTCTGGTAAATAACAGGAATTGAAAATTGAAGATTGAAGATTGAAAATTTCCATGCGGACTCTAATCTTCAATTTTCAATTTTCAATCTTCAATCTGAATAAATGACATATTACAGTGAACATTCCAAAGTCTGGGTGTCTGTCGATTGCATTATTTTCGGGTTCGACGAGAACAAGCTGAAAGTACTGATTGGCAGGCGCCAGATGGATCCCGGACGCGGCCAATGGAGTCTTTACGGAGGCTTCGTTTCCGCAGAGGAAAGTATTGACATGGCTGCTGAGCGCACACTTCTCGAGCTGACGGGCTTACATAATGTCTACATGCGTCAGGTGGGAGCCTTTGGCAACGTGGATCGTGACCCTGGCGAGCGTGTCATCTCTATTGCGTATTATGCGTTGATCAATGTGAAAGACTACAGCGAGAAGCTGCGCACCGAACATGGAGTAGAGTGGGTGAACATCGAAGAACTCCCCCAGCTTTATTCCGATCACAACCAGATGGTGAGCGAAGCCTGGCATCAGATAAAACAGCGCATGCGCAGTGAGCCAATTGGTTTCCGTCTGTTGCCACAGCTTTTCACGCTCACCCAGTTGCAGCGGCTCTACGAGGCTGTGGGAGGCGAGGAAATTGACAAGCGTAATTTTCGGAAGCGTATCAAGGAAATGGACTTCATCGAGAAAACCGAACTGATAGACAAGCTCAGTTCAAAGCGGGGAGCCTACCTTTATCGTTTCAACAAAAAAGCATTTAACGAAGATTCTAACTTTAAACTTTAAAACTATGTTGGAAGAATTAAAAGAAAAAGTATTCAAGGCAAATTTGGACCTTGTCAAGCAGGGTCTGGTCATTTTCACTTGGGGTAATGTCTCTGGCATTGACCGCGAGAAAGGACTTGTAGTAATCAAGCCGAGTGGCGTCAGCTATGACGAGATGAAGGCCAGCGACATGGTCGTGGTCGATTTGGAGACTGGCAAGGTTGTCGAGGGCGACTTGAACCCGTCAAGCGACACCCCTACACACTTGGTGTTGTATAAGGCATTCCCCAATATTCAGGGTGTTGTGCATACGCATTCAACCTATGCAACTGCTTTTGCACAGGCCGGTTGCGACATTCCCAACATTGGCACTACCCATGCCGACTATTTCTATAAGGACATTCCCTGCACTCGCGACATGACCAAGGAAGAGGTGGAAGGACAGTATGAGCTGGAGACGGGCAACGTGATTGTCGACGAGATTCTGAACCGTCGCAAGATCAACCCCGACCACACGCCTGCCGTGCTGGTGAAGAACCACGGCCCCTTCTCGTGGGGTACTTCTCCCGACAATGCCGTCTACAATGCCAAGGTGATGGAGCAGTGCGCCAAGATGGCCTTCGTGTCGTTCTCGGTGAACCCCCACACCACGATGAACCCGTTGCTGGTTGAGAAGCACTACAACCGCAAGCACGGTCCCAATGCCTACTATGGCCAGAAGGGACAGAAGCACTAATCTGCAGCTAATAGAATTAAAGTGGGAAACTGAAGCTGAGCCATCAGCACAGTTTCCCACTTTTCATTTGTATATGCCTTACAAAAAAA
>CACXXD010000124.1 GCA_902771445.1 uncultured Prevotellaceae bacterium | reverse complement strand
TAGTATAACAATTCTTGGGCTCCAAAGAATAGAGTTTGGGCTCTGGCTTTACCTTTTTCAAAGGATGCTTACGTAAAGGATACATCTTCATCAACTCTGTCTTACTAACTCTAATCATTCTTTTACCAGCGTTCACATAAGGAATCTTTCCCTTTCTGATAAGTCGATAAAGAGTATCCTTACTGATTCCAAACAGAGCATAAGCTTCTGACACTTTTACGTACTCCTGAGACTTGGGTATCTTCCTTACAATTACGTCCAGTTTTGAATGACGGATTTCTTCATCCCTCCGACGCTTATATGCTATTTTTGAGCATCGGGGAGAGCAGTACCATGACTCGACGGTCTTGGCCATGAATGGTTCTCCACAAACCATACATTTTCTTCTGATTTCAAATTTTGCAATTCCCATTTTACGACATTTTTAATTCACTATTTTTACTTAAATATTTTTGTTGCACATTATCGACTTTTTTGTTGCGGTACAAATATGGGACATATATGGAACAGGAATCGATAGAAATCAATAACTAATGCCAAACCCCTTAAAACGGCAAATCCGTGTAACTCGGTGAGCTACACGGATTTGGTTTCCGATTGTTATTGTTTGTTATCTTTGAACTAGTGGACCTCCTCGAAGTCGGCATCCTGGATATTGTCGTTAGGATTCGACTGAGCCTGCTGGCCACCTTGATACTGCTGACCTTGGTTGGCACCGGGCTGAGGACCTGCCTGACCTTGCTGGTACATCTTGGCAGAAGCGGCCTGCATGACCTGATTGAGGTTGTTGATGGCATTGTCGATGGCTGCGATGTCGCCAGACTTGTGGGCATCCTTCAGCTGCTGAACAGCCTGCTCTACGTTGGCCTTGTCGGCACCCAGCTTGTCACCATTCTCGTTGAGGAAGGTCTCAGTCTGGAAGATCATGGAGTCGGCCTGATTCATCTTGTCGATGCGCTCACGCTCCTTCTTATCGTTCTCGGCGTTCTGCTCAGCCTCGGCCTTCATGCGGTTGATCTCGTCCTGTGACAGGCCAGAGGAAGCCTCGATGCGGATGGCCTGTTCCTTGCCAGTAGCCTTATCTTTAGCCGACACCTTCAGAATGCCGTTGGCATCGATGTCGAAGGTCACCTCAATCTGAGGTACACCGCGACGGGCGGGAGCAATACCTGTGAGGTTGAACTGTCCGATAGACTTGTTCTGAGCGGCCATAGGACGCTCGCCCTGTAGCACGTGGATGGTCACCTCAGTTTGGTTATCAGCTGCGGTAGAGAAGGTCTCGCTCTTCTTGCAGGGGATGGTTGAGTTGGCCTCAATCAGCTTGGTCATCACACCACCGAGCGTCTCGATACCCAGTGTCAACGGAGTAACGTCGAGCAATACGATGTCCTGACCAGTCTCCTGATTCAGAATAGCACCCTGAATGGCTGCGCCTACGGCTACCACCTCGTCGGGGTTCACACCCTTTGAAGGCTCCTTGCCGAAGTAGTTCTTCACCAATGTCTGCACAGCGGGGATACGGCTTGAACCACCTACGAGGATGACTTCGTCAATGTCGCTCACAGAGATGCCTGCATCGCGAACGGCATTCTGACAAGGAACGAGACAAGCCTGGATAAGGTTATGAGCCAGCTGCTCGAACTTAGCACGAGTCAGAGTCTTAATGAGGTGCTTAGGACCTGCTGCCGTAGCAGTGATATAAGGCAGATTGATCTCCGTAGAGGTAGAACTTGACAGCTCAATCTTAGCCTTCTCAGCAGCCTCCTTCAGGCGCTGCATGGCCATTGGGTCGCCCTTCAGGTCGGCACCCTCGTCACGACGGAACTCGTCAACCAGCCAGTCGATGATCACCTGGTCGAAGTCATCGCCCCCCAGATGGGTATCACCATTGGTAGACAGCACTTCGAACACACCGCCACCGAAGTCGAGGATTGAGATATCGAAAGTACCACCACCGAGGTCGAATACGGCAATCTTCATGTCCTTGTTCGTCTTGTCGATACCGTAGGCCAGCGCTGCTGCCGTAGGCTCGTTGACGATACGACGCACGTTCAGTCCGGCAATCTGACCAGCCTCCTTAGTGGCCTGGCGCTGTGAGTCAGAGAAGTAGGCAGGCACAGTGATGACAGCATCGGTCACTTCCTGTCCAAGATAGTCCTCGGCGGTCTTCTTCATCTTCTGCAGCACCATAGCTGAGATTTCCTGTGGGGTGTACTTACGACCGTCGATGTCGACACGGGGATAGCCACCCTCGTTAACTACTTTAAAAGGTACGCGAGAAATTTCCTTCTCCGTCTGTTGCCATGTTTCACCCATGAAGCGCTTGATAGAGTAGATGGTCTTCTGTGGGTTGGTGATAGCCTGACGCTTGGCAGGATCGCCAATCTTACGCTCGCCACCATCAACGAAACCAATAACAGAAGGTGTGGTGCGCTTACCCTCGCTGTTAGCAATCACAACTGGCTCATTGCCTTCGAACACAGCAACGCAGCTGTTGGTCGTACCTAAGTCAATTCCAATAATCTTTCCCATAATTGTACTATTTTTATTTTTGTTATTTTACTTATTTATATTGGTGGTAGGAGTCTTTTGGTCAACTCCCGACCCGCTATTTGGGGTCTGTAACCGTTGATGATATAGCAAAGCGCATGCCAAAAGTATAATTTTTTAAAAGTAACTGCCAATTGTTCCGTCAAATTGTCATAGTTTTAAAAAACTTTTCCTATCTTTGCAGCGAAAAATCTTATTATACAGAATTGAAAGCATGATTAAAAAGATTCTATTATTAGCCGTGGCCACGCTATCCTCTTTTGCAGCAGAGGCGCAGACACGCGATCCAAACAACAAGTATCTTGTCTGGACGAACAATGTTATCTTCACGGAAGAAAAGAGCGACTCTACTGTTACAGAAGAGGAATCTGACGAAGATGATTCGGCTAAGAGCTTCATAGAGAAGCACTTCCGTTTTCAAAGTATGTGTGATTGGAAGGAAGGCATGCGCTTCATGGTGATTCCCGATAAGAAGGACATGGTGATCCGAACGTTTGCTGACAGTACTGGCAGACTGGTGAGCAGCATGTCATTGCGTCACAAGATTATGGTCTATAAAGGTCATTCGGGCGAAGGACTTCTGCACGAACGCGTGAATTTCGTCTGCGAGGATGACGGCACCCCATACTATTACGAGTTGCCTACAGCCAATTTCGAAGACTATTGCTACACGAAGTTTGGCGTGCCTACTTTGGCCTACTTGGGCGATGTGGATATTGCGATAGAGCAGTTGGTGGGCAAGCGTGTGCTGACGAAGAACAAGATTTATAATGTCGACGTGAGCACTACCAGCTATGGTTACGAGAAAATCACGATTCCCGAAGAGATTGAGGTTACCGTCGTGGCGGCAGGTGTGGGTACACGCAACTATCCTGTTAAGCTGATTGTGCAGGACGACAATGGTCGTGAGTTCTTCCAGAACGTTGCCATCAGCCGTACAAATAGCGGTATGCGCGACGAGGAATTTGGCGAAGAGAACCTGAAGCACACATTTGAAGGCTCGTTTATGATGCTGGCTGACAAGATGGCAGACGATAAACAGTATAAGAAATATATTGGCAGTCATGTGTTTACGCTTCGTGATGTTGAAATGGAGGATGGCAAGGGCGAGAAGATCAAGTTCCCTCGTCTGACGAACCTTGCCATAGTGGGTGCAACGGGCATCGGTGGTACAACCTATGTCAAGATGACCTTCGAAAAAGATGGTCAGAAATTTAAAAAGCGTGTGAACTTCCAGCGTGAGAGTCTGGTCACCGAAAACGATAAGATGGAAGACGACTATTATTTCCATTTGTTTGCCAGCAGCAATACTGGTATGATTAAGGGCGTGAATAAAAATCATCTGGCAGACATCAGAAAGTCGAAAGTGAGAGCAGGGTTCAACGAGACTGAAGTGAAGCTGGCACTGGGCGAGCCTGATGCCGTTCGTGCTACCAGCAAGGGCCAGTATTCATGGGTCTACAATTCTGGATTGAGTGGCACCACGAGAATTGTGATCTTCAATGGTAAAACGAAGACCGTTAGAGAAATCAAGTAGCAGCATCCATATTATTGCGTAAGGAAAGAGGCGAGCCAAATTTATTTGACTCGCCTCTTTCCTTATGCGGTATCGTGATTTCACATGCTTTGCTCTGACAGCTTCTCCATGATCAGCGCTTCCAGTTCGTCGCACAGTTCCGGGTTGTCCTTGAGCAGTGCTTTGGTGGCATCGCGTCCTTGTGCCAGTTTCGAGTCACCGTAGCTGAACCATGAGCCGCTCTTCTTGATGATGCCCAGTTCGACACCTAAGTCGACGATCTCTCCAATCTTAGAAATGCCTTCGCCGAAAGTGATTTCGAACTCAGCCTTGCGGAATGGGGGAGCCACCTTGTTCTTTACTACCTTTACGCGCACCTGATTGCCAATGACGTTGTCGCCGTCCTTGATGCTGGTGACGCGGCGGATGTCGAGACGCACCGAAGCGTAGAACTTCAGGGCATTACCGCCAGTTGTCGTTTCAGGGTTGCCAAACATCACACCAATCTTCTCGCGCAGCTGGTTGATGAAGATGCAAGTCGTGTTTGTCTTCGAGATCGTGGCCGTCACTTTGCGCAGCGCCTGACTCATCAGTCGGGCATGGAGTCCCACAGCCGAGTCGCCCATGTCACCTTCAATCTCCTTCTTCGGTGTAAGTGCTGCCACAGAGTCGATGACGATGATGTCGATAGCAGCCGAACGAATGAGCTGGTCGGCTATTTCGAGTGCCTGCTCGCCATTGTCGGGCTGAGAGATGTACAGGTTTTCAATGTCAACTCCCAGTTTTTGTGCATAGAAACGGTCAAAGGCATGCTCAGCATCGATGAAAGCCGCAATGCCGCCAGCTTTCTGAGCCTCAGCGATGGCATGTATGGCCAGCGTGGTCTTACCCGACGACTCAGGGCCGAAGATTTCGATGATGCGTCCCTTGGGGTAGCCGCCCACTCCCAGTGCCGCATTCAGACTTATTGAGCCTGTTGGAATCACGTCGACGTTCTCTACATGTTCGTCGCCCATGCGCATGATGCTTCCCTTGCCAAAATCTTTCTCGATTTTCGACATTGCAGCCTGCAGCGCTTTCAGCTTCTCTTGTTGAGGGTTCAGAATTTCGCCCTCTATCTCTTTTTTCGCCATATTGATTATGTTTTTTCTTGATGTTTATACTTAGTTGCAAATTTACGATAATTTTTGTAATTAGGTCATTAAGCAGCTGAGTTTTTTATCTTTTTAGCAAGAACGCGCCCATTTCGTTTGCTATGGCCTTGTCGTAGCCGTATAGGTCGGGCCAGAATTCCATTTTTCCGTTCTCAGGATTGGGATATACCGTATAATAAATAATGTAAACAGGCACCTTTGGCGATACCCCAAGATAGTTGATCAGCCGTAGTGGTCGACGGTCGTCGGCATGCTCTTTCAGATACTCCGTACCTTCCTCGGTGACGGGAGGCAAATCCATCGACAGTCGCAGTTTGTCCAGTAGTCGTTCGTCGGCATCGGGGGCCAGGAAACAAGCCAGTTCGAAAGGCTTTTGCACCCGAATGCAGCCATGCGAGATCGTTCGCCTTTCGTAGTTGAATGCCCGTCGGTTGTTGGTGTCGTGGAGATAGATGCCGAAGTCGTTGGCAAAGCGGAACACGATGCGTCCCAGCGAGTTGCCGGCTCCTCCCTTCTGTCCGATGCGCAGTTTGCCCGACTTCATCTCGCTTGCCGTCACGTGTACAGGATTGAGCGTGTCGCCTGAGCTTCGTTCCACGATGTAATAGTGATTGCGGGCGAAGTAGGCTGAGTCGCCCTCATGTCTGACGAAATCAGTAGTCACGATGTTGAATGGCACAATCCAGTCGGGGTTCACCTGCATGTGACTGATTCTGCTCCAGAGTAGCGGTGTCTTGTTGGTCATGGCTCCGCAGCAGATGCGCATGTTGATTACCGAGTCGGGGCAGATGGCCCAAAGCAGCAAGGCCGGAATGTTCACTACCACATTCTTTTCGTTTGCCTCTGGCACTTTCATTTGCCATCGGCATCGTTCCATGTTGATGGCAATTTGTCGCAGCTTTTTGGGGTCGCTGGTGTTCTTCATGAGTGAGCCGATGGCCGTATAGAGTTTGCTTTTCGGTTGCGAGCCAAGCAGATAGTCCAGTCGCTGACCAGAACTAAGCGCACCGATGGCCTCGTCGTAGTTGGGGGCTTTCACGTCGTAGGCGAACAAATGGGCATAGACGTTTTCGTACTTATGCTCCAGATTGTTCAGTAACTTGTCGGGACGGATGAACCCGTAACGCTGACCTGCGCAATAGCGCACGTAGGCTTTCGTCAGCAGATAGTCCAGTCGGGGCAGCACCTCATTGATGCTCACCCCCAGGGAGTCGAAAGCCTGCTTGTGCACGATGTCCAGATCTTGCGCTATCTGCGGCACATAGAATGCGGTGGTGTCGAGTCCTGCCTTGGGCAGTTCGCGCCGTAGCACGCTCAACAGCGAGTCGGCATCAGCGGTTACTCCCAAGCGTGTGAACCACAGAGGGGCATTCTCAAAGTTTTTTTTCTCTTGATAGCGTTGCTTTACTGTCCTGTCGGCTTTCCAGTGCGATGTGTCGCCCGCCACGATCTTGTGCAGACATTGCTCCATTTGTGCGGTGTCGAGCCTCTCCACGTAATGGCCGAAAGCCGATTGCTCGGCTTCCGGCATCCCGTGTTTGCTCCCGTCGCAGGCTGTGAAACAAGTCGCTGCTGCGATGAAGACGAATGTCTGTAGATGGCGACCTTGCATTTGCTTACAGTTCCAGATCGCCGTCGTGAATCTCATGCCAGGGCAGTCCCTGCTTGTTCAGCTGTTCCATGAAGGGATCGGGATCGAACTCCTCAACGTTGAACACGCCTGGCTTTCTCCATATTCCCTTGCAGAACATCATGGCTCCAATCATGGCAGGCACGCCCGTGGTGTAGCTCACTCCCTGCATGCCCGTCTCTTTGTAGGCATCCTGATGCTTGCAGTTATTATATACATAATAGGTGTGCTCCTTGCCGTCGTTGCCGATACCGCGGATGCGGCAACCTATAGAGGTCTCGCCCTCGTAGTTCTCGCCTAGGTCTTGCGGATTGGGCAGTACGGCCTTGAGGAACTGCAGGGGTACAATCTTCACTTTGGCTGTGCCGGTTCCGTCGGCCAGCGGTGCCTCGTATTCCACTTCGTCAATGCGGCTCATGCCAATGTTCTGTATGACCTCCAGATGCTTCAGATACTGTTGGCCGAAGGTCATCCAGAAGCGTGCGCGTTTGATGGTGGGATAGTTGATGACGAGCGACTCAATCTCCTCATGGTGTAGCAGATAGCTGTCGCGTGGACCGATGTTGGGGTAGTTCAGGTCCTTGTGAATCTCCAGTGGCTCGGTCTCCACCCACTGCCCGTTCTCCCAGTAGAGTCCCTTCTGGGTAATCTCACGTATGTTGATTTCGGGGTTGAAGTTGGTGGCGAAAGCCTTGTGGTGGTCGCCTGCATTGCAGTCCACGATGTCCAGATACTGTATCTCCTTGAAGTGGTGCTTGGCGGCATATGCGGTGTAGATGCTCGTGACGCCCGGGTCGAAGCCGCAGCCCAGGATAGCCGTCAGACCGGCCTCGCGGAAGCGCTCGCGATAGGCCCATTGCCATGAGTATTCAAAGTGTGCCTCGTCCTTCGGCTCATAGTTGGCCGTGTCCAGATAGCTGCATCCGCATGCCAGACAGGCATCCATGATGGTCAGGTCCTGATAGGGCAGAGCCAGGTTCACCACCAGTTCGGGCTTGAAGTCGGCAAACAGGGCCTTCAGCTGTTCCACGTCGTCAGCGTCAACCTGCGCAGTCTTGATAGGCATGTTGATGCCTTTCTTGTGGATGGCCTCCACAATAGCGTCGCATTTCTGTTTGCGGCGGCTGGCAATCATAAACTCAGTAAACACGTCGGCATTCTGTGCAATCTTGAATGCCGCTACCGTTGCGACGCCACCGGCGCCAATCATCAGTACTCTGCTCATTTTGCGTTTCTCCTCTTTTATGTTTTGATTGATACTTTGTTGTCGGGCCGCATACCAGAAATCGGCCATCATGTCGTTCTGCTCGCCATCTTTGCGATCAGCCACGGTGTTGTCCGTGTTTTTTGCTTCGTCAACCGACCAAGTGTCCTTGCGGCGGTTAAGTCTGTATATCTGTCCCATGCGGTTGAAATGTTGTATATTGTTGCAAAGGTACAATAAATTGATAGATTATCAAAGAAAAAAAGGCGATTTCGATAAAAAACATTTTGTCAGTTACGAAAAAATATGTACTTTTGCTGACATATTATGTAATCGTTAAAAAATAACTTGGTACAATTCATATGTCCTCAGTTGCATCTGACAAGATAGTTCCATTTGGGCAGGATTTCGTGCTTGACGATAT
>CACXXD010000123.1 GCA_902771445.1 uncultured Prevotellaceae bacterium | reverse complement strand
AATCTTCATGTTGTTAGAGAGCATAAAAGAGTTTTGCTAAGATTCTTGTGGCTTCTTGCCGATTATTTTCAATGTTTTTTCTTTGATGATATTTCTCATTCCTTCATCTATGCCTATCGTGTAGCATAAGGTGGCAGTGACGATGACCGTGACGGCAATGTTTAATAAAGACCACAGTATTCCTGTGCCTGCCACTTGCTTCATCACGAATGGGACAATCAATGATGTTAAAAGCAGCAATGCGCAAGGCTTCAGCACATTGCAGAGATAGTCCTTGAAATGCAAATGAATCTGTGGCAGTACGATGTAAATCGTGGCAATGTAAGCTACGACAGAAATAATTAAGTAGGTGGCAAATACCGACCAAGGAGCACCGCCCAGCTTGAGTACAATATATGCTACTGGGACAACCGAAATCATGATGCTGCCGGTGATGGTCTCGAATTTCTTTATTTCGCCAGTTGCCAGGATGGAGGCAATGAGTGGACTGGACATCTGTTGTGCAATGAGTACGAAGAGGAGAAGGCGGAGAAAGTCAGCTGTACCCTCTGGCACTTCTTTGAGCCATAAGCCGAGAACCATAGGTGCTTCCATTGCCAGTGGAAGGCAAAGCATGAGCAATAGGCAGAACGTCAGTCTGCTCCCCCTGAATACAAGTAGGTGCATCTCTTTCAGCTGCTCAGAGGCATAACTTTTTGTGATTTGTGGGTTAATGGCCATCTGGAAATTGCGGGAAAACTGGCTGATGGCATTTTGTGCCTGGCTTGCAGCGGCCTGGGCAGCATTGGCCACAGGGCCGAAGAATACGTTCAGCAACATGTTCAGTCCCTGTGTGTAAAGTACGTATGCCAAGTTTTCCAGCATGCTCCAGCCGGCAAACGAAGACATGCTCTTGAAAAGTTTCTTGTCGTGGAACCACCTATAGCGGCTTTCCTCGAAATGACGTGCGCAATAGAGATTGTAGACCATCCTGATGAGCAGTTTTTCGCAAGTGTATAGGATGGCATATACAATCAAGAGGTCGTAGCTGGTGAGCAGAAGCATTCCTACGATGGCCAGTTTCAGACAAGCATCGAGGATGGAGATGTAGGCAAATGCCGACATTTTTTCGTGCGCAATGATGACCGACTGGTAGGGGCAACTCATCACTTCGGCCACGGCGGTGACCACACTGAGCTGAAAGCACCACATAGCAGCCGTTTGTCGCCCATCGGGAATCACCATTTTTTCGGTCAGGAACCATAAGCCTCCTGTTTCGCTGATTGCAATTAGCAATAACGAGATGATGAAGTGAATATGTATGCTGGTAATGAACACCTCATGTAAACGCTGCTTGTTGCCAGTACCCAGCTCAAATGTAAGAAAACGTTGGGTTGAGGCTGTCATGCTGCTGTTGATGAAACTGAAAATGTAGACCAATCCCCAGACAACATAGAACACACCGTAGTCTTCGACACCGAGAACCTGCAGAATGGCTCTTGATGTGTACAGGTTGATACACATCATCAGTGCCATACGGAAATACAGCAATGCCGTATTCCGCATGACACGTTTATGATTAGGAGCAAATGCTTCAGCCATTCAATCTTCAATCTTCAATTTTCACCGTTTGTCGTCCCAGCCGAAGGGGTGAGCAGCCAGAGGCATTTTTGCCAGTGGGTGATAGTCGCCCTTCAAGCCGATGGGTGAGGCATTGCGGATGTCGCTTACAATCTCGATGCTGGGACGTGCTTCGCTGATGCGGAAACCTTCGCCGGCCAGAATCTTCTCGTAGCTCTTGGTGTGCAGCTCTGTGAAGCCTACGCTGAATTCAAACTCTTCGCCGTCGATGCTCAGTGTGCGGTAGGTGCGCTTTTCGCCCTGAACGGCATTGGGAGGCAGACACTCGGCATTGATGCTCAGGAAATAGCGTACACGCGCTTTCTCCAATTCCAGGTAACCAGAAACACGGTCGAAGCTCATGACGTGGACTACATTGCGCTTCACAGGGCCGAAGACCCACTGAAGCATGTCATAGAAGTGGACGCCGATGTTGGTAGCCACACCACCGCTCTTGCGGATGTCGCCCTTCCACGAAATGTAATACCATTTGCCGCGAGAGGTGATGTAGGTCAGGTCTACATCGTAGATCTTGTCCTGTGGACCCTCGTCCACCTTCTTTTTCAGTGCCACGATGGCATCGTGAAGGCGCAGTTGCAGGATAGTATATGCCTTGTGTCCCGTCTCTTTCTCCATATCCACGAGGTTGTCGATGTTCCAGGGGTTGAGTACTAACGGCTTTTCGCAGATAACATCCGTTCCTAAGCGAAGTCCGTAGCGGATGAAGGCATCGTGCGTATAGTTAGGCGTACAGATAGAAGTGAAATGCAAAGGATTGCTCGTGCGCATCTGCTTGGAGCAGAAACGGTCGAACTGTTCGTTTTCAATGAAGAACTCACAGTCGGGGAACGAACTGTCAAGTCGTCCCACACTGTCGAACTTGTCATAAGCGGCCATCAGGTTGTTGCCTGTGTCTGCAATGGCCTTGATGTGGCGCGGGGCAATGTAGCCGGCAGCGCCGATAAGGGCAAAGTTTTTCTTTTCCATAACTCGTTTTTGATTATTGCTTGGTTTAACAGATTTTCTTTTTGTCATTGTCTTTTCAGATATTTGTAGAGTATTTCTATTGGATGAACAGCCTTGACGCCTGTCCCGTCGAGAATCTGTTGGCGGCACGATGTGCCTGGGGCTGCGACAAAGGCGGGCATCGTCTCACGCTTGCTTTCATGGTTCCGCTGCATCTTCCTGATCTCGGGGAAGAGCACCATTTCTCCTATTTCCAGTGAAGTCTTGTAGTGCTCCTTCTCGTAGCCGAACGAACCAGCCATGCCACAACAACCGCTGGGGATGACTCTGACCTGTGCGTTAAGCAGACTGCGCAGAACTTCGGCCATTACCTCTACACCGACGATGGCCTTCTGATGGCAATGACCATGTAGGAATATTTCTATTGGTGTCTGCTCAAACTGCTCGCGCTGAATGCGTCCGGCCTTTATCTCACGTAGTAAGAATTCATCAAACAGCAGACAGTGTCGGCCTAATTCCTTGGCTTCCTGTCGAAGTTCCGCTGGAACCAGATCAGGATACTCGTCGCGGAACGAGAGAATGCACGACGGCTCGATGCCTACTAATGGCGCTTCGTCCTTAACTATCCCACTTAGTTGTTCAACGTTTTGTTGGGCTATTTGCTTGGCTCTCTTCAGACAACCTTTGGAAATAGCCGCCCGACCGCTCTCCTTGTGCTTGGGAATCCCAACACCATAGTCTAAAGAGGCGAGCAGACCCACGAATGCTTCTGCCAAATGCGGCTCGTGGTTGCGCGTAAACTCGTCTAAAAAGAACCAGACGGGTATCCTGCCTTTTGTCTGCAATTGCTCGATATTCGATTTTCGTAGTTGTGGCAGCGCCCTCTCTTCTGCGAACCCAATGGCTTTCTTGATAATCGATGCAGAGAGATTCCTGGTTACGAAGAAGTTATAGAATGGTCGAATGTATTGCGCCATGCTTTCTAACTGGGCTGTCCGTGCCACCATCCAGGAACGGAGCGGAGTGCCGTGTTGGTCGTAGTATTGCTGTAACAGTTCTGCACGAAGACGGGTCATGTCCACATTCGACGGGCATTCTCTTTTGCATCCTTTGCAGGCCAGACAGCTGTCCAGAACTTCCTTGATTAGTCTGTCGTCTCCGCCTCGTGTGAGAAACTCTCGCAGCACGTTTGCCCTGGCTCTTGTGGTCTTTAGCTCATCTCTGCTCACCTTATAGGCGGGACACATGGTGCCGCCAATCAAGTTTGATTTACGGCAGTCGCCCGCCCCATTGCATTGTTCTATCGTGCAGAGAAGTGCATGGCTCTGCGACTTGGCTCCAGTTGCGCCAGGGGCTTCGCACTCATCGAAGGCCGCCTTCCAGTTGAGGTAAGGGTCATGGGTCTTATAGGTCTTATAAGACTTATAGGACCTATAGGACCCATAAGACTCATAAGCCCTATCCTCCTCCTCATATCGCAGCATTGAGTCCATTGGCAGGGTATCAATTATCTTGTGGCGGTTGAAAAGATTCTCTGGATCCCAGCACTGCTTCACTTTTCGCATCAGCCTATATGCCTCATCGCCATAAAGCAGGGGGATAAACTCTCCTCGTAACCGTCCGTCGCCATGCTCGCCACTGATGCTGCCACGGTGTTTCTTCACTAATAGGGCCGTTTCTTTGGCCAGTGTGCGGAACAATGTTCTGCCTTCCTTTGTCTTTAGGTTGAGGATAGGTCGAAGATGCAGTTCCCCTGTGCTGATATGACCGTAGAACACACACTTTGCACCCAGACTGTCAAGCAACTTGCGGAAGTCTTCCATGTAGGCAGGCAGCCTACTTGCAGCTACTGCCGTATCTTCTATAACCCCCATTGGCTTGGCATCTCCCTTCATGCCGCCGAGTATGCCTAAGCCAGCCTTGCGCAAGGCCCATACCTTGGATACATCAGAGCCATATACACGTGTACATTTATATACATAGCCGCTGTTGAGCAGATCCTGTTCCAACTCGTCAGCCTTCTCATCGAGTTCTTGTCTGCTGGTGGCTCTCAGTTCGGTAATCAGCAGGGCTGCAGGATTTCCCTCTACGAAGAAACGGTTCTCCAGTTGTTCTGTATTGCCCTTGCTCAACTCCAATATGTCACCGTCCATTAGCTCTATGGCTGTCGGCTTGTGCTTCAGTGCCACAAGGTTGCCTTCAAAACTTTTGGCGAGTGCGTCGCAATGTCCGCACACCACCATGATTTCACTTGGCGGCAACGGGTCGAGCGATACTGTGATTTCTGTGATGAAAGCAAGCGTGCCTTCACTGCCAGCCAAAAGCTTGCACAGGTTGATGTGTCCTTCGCCTGTTGCCGAAAGGTCTTCAATGGCTTCGTCGATGGCATAGCCACAACTGCGTCGCCTTAGCTCTTTGTCTGGGAAATGTTCGGCTATCAGTGCTGAAGTTTTTTTGTCGTTAGCGAAGTTAATGAGTTGTGCATATATTCTTTCGGCCAGCGTGTTATGTGTGTTGCCTGTCCAAAACTTTTCGCCAAAGCGCGTTTCAAGTTCTGCGATTGTGTAGTCTCTGAATGACTCCACTGTACCGTCGGCCAGCATACCTTTGGCTGCAATGACATGATGCCGTGTACTTCCATAGACCAGCGAGTGAGTGCCACAGGAGTTGTTTCCGAACATGCCTCCTATACAGCAACGGTTGCTGGTCGATGTCTCAGGGCTGAAGAACAATCCGTATGGTCTTAAAGCTATGTTCAGCTCATCCCTGACCACACCGGGCTGAACCCTGGCCCATCGTTCCTTGGCATTAATCTCTATGATTCGGTTCCAGTGCTTACTGATGTCCACAACGATACCGCTGCCCACAACCTGTCCGGCCAACGAAGTGCCGCCAGCCCTTGGAATCAGATCGACATTCTTTTCCCTGGCCACTTTTAACAGCTCCCTTACGTCTGCTTCTGTCTCAGGATAGGCCACACCATAGGGTATTTCCCGATAGACCGAAGCATCGGTAGCGTAGGCAATTTTGTGGAGACTGTCAGTATAGATAGTCATGTTTTTTACTTGGCAAACATGGTATGGGCATCAGCTATCTGCATGCCGAATATTTGATGGAACAGCTTATCGCATAGTATGAAAATACCATATCCGATGACGCATCCTATTGTGTTGTGTATCACATCGTCGATATTGCACACACCGCATCTGCCTAACAACTGTGCCAGTTCGATAAGGGTAGACAGGAGGCATCCGATGGCTGCTACTTTCAGTGCATCCTTGTGTCCAAATGTGATAGCTCCCAGGAAACCGACGGGAACCAGCATACCAACGTTCACCAACACGTCAGCAATAAATCCATCGTAGATGGTTGTATATCTAACGAGCGGTATGAGGTGATAGCGCATCTCCGGCTCAGGTTCTCTGAATATAACTGTACCAAATATGATCATCAGTATATATATGGCCAGCAAAGCCCATGCTGCATTAACAATAAATCCTTGATAACTTTTTCTTTTTGCAAACAGTATAATGACGATACCGAAAGCTATGGCGCATAGGAGCCAGTCAATGGGCAATGGTACAATTTGCTCATACTTTTTTATTAGTTGGGCTATGTGATGAATGTCCATAGTAGTATCTTGTGGGGGGGCTTTTATTGAGTTCTGTTGTCTTGATACTTACTCTCTGGAAAATGCTCCACGAATGATTCGAAATATGCTGTTGGATTGATAGTCTGTTCTTCGACCTTTTCTCTTTCTGCATCGCAATCTATCTGTAAGTCCATTAGTTGGTGAATGAACTGCAACGCTTCATCGTCGTTAGTCGTCTGAAAACATCTGTTCGAATAGTTGCTGCACTGATAGTCGATGTTGCAGCAGTTGAGCGGATTAATATATATATAAGGTGTGCCAAGCACAAAAGCTTCCGATGCCATTGTCGCGCCCTCAGTTACCATAAACTTGGCATTGGCTTCTAAATCGTGCATCTTCTCTGGTGAAATTTTCAAAATATAATCATCATAGAAAGGATCATTTACACCTTTTTCCAGTGACACAAACACCCGATAACGTTTGGCAACCTCATTTACAATCTTCTTTTTAATTTCAGACGAAAGAGGATGGGCATTCAAATCGTGATGGGCATCGTATGCTATATAGCGAATGATGACGTATTCTTTTGGTCTCACATTCAGTTCTTCCAGCACGTGTTCGTTTTTGTTGAAGTAAGAGCTGTGCAGATACAACTGTTCTACGTATGCATTGAATGTAATCTGTTTCTCCTTGTTTCCCAGGTCTTTTCCAAAGTAGAACGGAGTGAGTACAGCAGAACAAACAGGCATATATAGTTTGTGGTTCATTACATTATGGTTCGTGTCATCCATCAGTATGCTTGGCTTTCTGAACAGCCATGACGTGATGGCGCAGCAGGAAGAGCCAAAGCCGACGTACATGTCTGGGTGAAAAGAAAAAGACTTTCGAATACACCAAAGAGTCATTTTCACAAGATTCAGCAGGGCAGGAACTGTTCCTTTCTTTTCGGGCCGCTTGTTTCGGATGGTATGCTCTATACCATAATAGTCAAGCAACTGATTGATCATCTTGCTGTCTCGGTTGATGATGCAGAACTGATGTCCCTTTGCTTCCATCAATTTGATAAAGTTGCGGAAGTAGTGGACATGCGCAGGATGATTGATATCTATTAATATTTTCATAAAGAAATCATTTCGATAGTTCTAATACATGTTTGTATATTTCGAGAATCTTGTGGGCAATAATATCGTTAGACAGTCCTAAGTCTACAATGCGCTGCGGACCGTTAGTCTTGCCTCTGAACGATATGGCTTGCTGTAATTTGTCAGCGATGTCGTTTGCATCGTAGTCTGCTATATAACATTGTCTGACCCCTTCTATAACTTCTTTCACATCGCCCACATCTACCGAAACGATGGGAGTACCACAAGCTAGCGCCTCCTTGATGACTACAGGGGATCCTTCTCTGTGAGAAGTCATTAGCAGGCAGTTTGCTGCATTCATTGCCAAATTGACTTGTTCACGTTCATAACCACGTAGTTCAATGAGTTCTGCTTTCGGGATTAAAGAAGTTGCGGCTTTGGCAAGTGCACTGTTCTTTACTTCATTGTTGAATGCTCCGGCAAAAAGTATGTATTTTTGATCGCATCTCCAGCCAAGCTGTTCTCTGGCTTCATTTCTTTTGATTGGATGAAAAGTCGTGGTGTCAACACCGCAAGGAATAACGCTTTGTTCTCCTCCCTTATAGCCCGATAGATCAAGTAGCCATTTTGACACGAATATGTTGTATGAGGAGAAATTGGCCGTGCTCTTCGATATTTTGATGTTCATTCCCTTGGAATGGATATCGCTGCCATGAAAAGTCGTGATGACTGGCAAACTCCTCTGCAGATTAGCCAGAAAACCGCTTAGTCCATAATGTGCATGTATTAAATCTGGATGAAATTCTTGAATCTTTTTCTTCAATGGAATGAAGTTGGAAAGATAGCCACTGAAGCCTTTCCCATCGACACCGAAGAAATCGAATTCTACCCCTAATTTTCTTAGAGCATTGACTTGCTCTAAGACAAAGGGCGAGAATTGTCCTGGTTTGTTGTTAGCTACAATTAATACTTTCATTATGTTTTTTTGACAATATTCCACATCACCATAAGGCCAATAGCAAGCACATAGATGGATGCTTCTGGTATTCTTCGGGAGACGTTGGCTTCCTGCCATTTGGAGAGTCCATAGAATGACACAATATATGTAAATGAAATATGTGGCATTACTTTACGAAGGTCAAGACTGGCAACGACCATGCCGGATGCCAACATTTCCGCCAAAATAAATATTGTGATAGGAAATAATTCCAATACTTTCTTTTTGAAGATAAAATAAATTCCTGCAAAAAATGGAAATACAAGAAATAACCTATATACAAGGCCTGGTCCATAAAACTGGAGTGTTGTCGGTGCTGAATCTGGCTTTGTGAATAGTGTTGGAAAAGGGCCGAAAAATCCTCCAAAGAGGTTTACGAATGTATTGAACCCTCCTGAATAAGCTTTTGCGTTTCCACTGACTTCCAACTTGTC
>CACXXD010000122.1 GCA_902771445.1 uncultured Prevotellaceae bacterium | reverse complement strand
GGACAGTGCCTCGACATCGTACCCATCGACGATGATCGCTATGCCGTGCGCTGCTATCATATCGACGACCGTTTCGACGGTGCCGAACAGCAACGACCTCGTTTCCCGGTGGTCCGGCTTGAAGAGATAGAACATTTCCTCTCATGGCAGAATAACGAAGTGGCAGATGCCCCGTTGCTCTCAGCCGAACAGTTGTCGACGCAAGCCAACCTGACACGTCTGTTCCGTCAGCGCGAAGCCTTCCGTGACCAGAACTGGCCGCAACTGGCTCGCAACTGGGAGCACAGCGTGTTCTATCAGCTCGATTTGGACGATGCCTACAAACAGTTTGCTGATCGAAAGCTGACGATGCCCGAGCCGTTGCCCGACACGGCTCCGCTCATGCTGCGCATTCACGATGCTATGTTCCGGGGCGACAGCGACGGCGCTTTCGGCCTGTTGCGCGAAGGTCTCTGTGGTGGCGAGTATCAGTTGCAACCCTCTGTTCCGCGTATGTCGGTCTGCATGGATCAGATTGTGTGGTCACGCAGCCCGGTACGCATCGACATTGCAGGCGGATGGACCGATACGCCTCCTTACTGTCTGCTGGAAGGCGGCAACGTGGTCAACCTGGCCATTGAACTGAACGGTCAACCACCGTTGCAGGTCTACGTCAAGCCGTCGCGCCAGTTCAACATCGTACTGCGTAGCATAGACCTGGGTGCCAGTGAGACGGTCGAAACTTTTGAGCAACTGGCACAATATAATAAGGTGGGTTCTCCCTTCTCCATCCCGAAGGCCGCATTGGCACTGGCTGGATTCCTGCCACAGTTCACGGAAACAGCCATGAAGGAACGCTACAGCTCGCTCAGAGAACAGTTGGAAGACTTTGGCTGCGGTATTGAGCTTACCTTGCTTTCGGCCATTCCGGCAGGCAGCGGACTCGGTACAAGTAGCATCTTGGCTGCCACGGTGCTGGGCGCACTCAATGATTTCTGCTCGCTGGCATGGGACAAGAGTGAGATAGGCCATCGCACGCTCATCCTCGAACAGATGCTGACCACTGGCGGCGGCTGGCAAGACCAGTTTGGCGGTGTGCTGGGCGGCGTGAAGCTGTTGCAGTCGCAGCGTGGCTTCAACCAGCAGCCACAGGCTCGCTGGCTGCCCACCGACCTCTACACTCAGCCTGAATATGCAGGCTGTCATCTGCTCTATTATACAGGTATCACGCGCACAGCCAAACACATATTGGCCGAAATCGTCCGGCGCATGTTCCTTAATCAAGGTGATCAGCTTCGACTGTTGCGGCAGATGCGCCAGCACGCACTCGACATGTATGAAGCCATTCAGCGGCAGGACTTTACGCAGATGGGACTGCTCGTGCGCAGGACGTGGCAACAGAACCAGATGCTGGACAGTGGCACTAATCCCGACGAGGTGCGCCGACTGACCTCACTCGTCGACGACCTGTGCCTGGGCTATAAGTTGCCGGGAGCCGGCGGCGGCGGCTATCTCTATATGGTGGCCAAGGATCAGGAGGCTGCCGGGCGCATCAAGCGCATCCTCAACGAGCATCGTCTGAATCCCAATGCACGGTTCGTCGAGATGACCCTGAGCAAGCAAGGGCTGCAAACCAGCAGAAGCTGAAGAAGAGCGGTGGGCATAGATGTGTGCGACAAATGTCGAAAAGGTCGATAATTATCGCTAATAAAGTGTAAAAAGATGTAAAGACAAAAAAGTGATAGACATCTTTTTATTACCTTTGCACGTCGAAAACTAAATCGACTCCAGAAAGTTTTTCAGGGATAATTCGGAATTTATATATAAATTTAAGTTATAATATTTTTTTGTATGAAAATGAAAAGAGTTATGATGGTTGCGGCCTCTGTACTGTTGCTGGCTTCGTGCGGTGGCGGTGGTCGCCCGACCTTTGGCGACAATGAGTATCCCGTGGTAGAAGTGGGAACGAGCAGTGCCGCTATGCAGACCACTTATCCTGCATCAATCAAGGGTGTGCAGGACGTGCAGATCAGTCCTAAGGTGAGCGGATTCCTCATCAAGATTCATGTGAAGGAAGGCCAGACGGTGAGTGCCGGACAGGTGTTGTTTGAGATAGACAATGTGACCTATCAGGCACAGGTGCGACAGGCACAGGCTGCTGTCAACACAGCCAGAACGCAACTGAACACGGCTGAACTGACTTACAACAACTCGAAGAAGCTGTTCGAGAACCGAGTGATTGGTGACTACGAGATGAAGACGGCCCACAACTCATACGAGCAGGCCAAGGCCGGACTGGCTCAGGCTGAGGCTTCGCTGGCCAATGCCAAGGAGACGCTGAGCTTCTGCTTTGTGAAGAGTCCCGCAACGGGTGTGGTGGGTACGCTGCCTTATAAGGTGGGTGCCTTGGTGAGCGCGCAGAACGTGCTGACCACCGTTTCGAACAATTCGACAATGGATGTCTACTTCTCTGTGAATGAGAAGTTTGCCCTTGATATGTCGAAAAACGGCAGTGGCCTCGATTCCATTCCGGCAGTGAAGTTGCAACTGGCCGATGGAACGATTTATGCCCATGAGGGTAAGGTGACAAAGATGAGTGGCGTGATCGACCAGGCCACTGGTTCGGTGCAGATGATTGCTTCGTTCCCCAACCCCGACAAGATGCTGAAGAGCGGTGGTTCGGGCAACATCGTCATTCCTCACGACAACAATACGGCAATCGTCATTCCGCAGAGCTGCGTTTCTGAGGTGCAGAACAAGAAGTTCGTCTACACCGTAAACAAGGAGAACAAGGCTATCTACACCGAGATTACCGTTGACCCGCAGAACGACGGCAACACCTATGTGGTGACAAGCGGTCTGAAGGTGGGCGACAAATACATCACCAACGGCATCACCAAGCTGAGCGACCAGATGGAAATCGTGCCTATCACGCCTGAGCGCTATCAGCAGAAGATTGACGAGCAGGCCAAGGCCATGAGCGCCGGCGACATCGTTGATGCCATGAAGTCAAAGTAACTTAGAGGGTTCAGAACAATGACATTTACAACATTTATCAAACGCCCGGTGCTTTCGACGGTGATCTCCATCGTCTTGGTGCTGCTGGGCTTTATCGGACTCACCTCGCTGCCTATTGAGCAGTATCCCGATATTGCACCGCCTACGGTCGTGGTGTACACCAGTTATCCTGGTGCCGATGCCGAGACGGTGAAGAACTCTGTCATCACACCGCTTGAGGAGAGTATCAACGGTGTGGAAGGCATGGACTACATCTCGTCGACCGCATCGACGGGTTCGGCACAAATCAGCATCTTGTTCCGTCAGGGCATGAACCCTGATATGTGTGCTGTGAACGTGCAGAACCGCGTGTCGCAGGCTCAGGCCTTGCTGCCAGCAGAGGTGACGCGCATCGGCGTGACGGTCATGAAGCGCCAGACCTCACAGGTGCTGATGTTCACGCTGACTTCTGACGGTCGCTACGACGACGAGTTCCTGACCAACTATAGCAACATTAACATCATACCGGCCATCAAGCGTATCCAGGGCGTGGGCGACGTGCAGAGTCCTGGTCTGAAGACCTACTCTATGCGTATCTGGCTGAAGCCTGATGTCATGAAGCAGTACAACTTGATGCCTTCGGACATCAGCGGACTGCTGGCTGAACAGAACATCGAGGCTGCCCCTGGTACCTTCGGCGAACAGAGCGATGTGGCCTACGAGTATGCCATGCGTTATACTGGTCGACTCAAGTCGGCTGAAGAGTTTGGCAACATCATCATTTCGAGCGATGCCAACGGACAGACCCTGAAACTGAAGGACGTGGCCAGAATTGAACTGGGTGGTCAGCAGTACACGGTGTCGATGAAGAACAACAACGTTCCGTCGGTGATGGGTATGGTGCAGCAGATTGCCGGATCGAATGCCAACGAGATTGCCAAGCAGGTGAAGGCCGAGTTGGAAGACCAGGCCAAGCTGTTCCCCCCGGGCATGTTCTATAAGATCAACTACGATGTAACGGAGTTCCTTTATGCCTCAATCGAGGAGGTGGTGTTCACGCTGATCTTCACCTTGATTCTGGTGTTCATCGTGATTTATGTGTTCCTGCAGGACTGGCGCTCAACGCTTATCCCTCTGATTGCCGTGCCTGTGTCACTGGTGGGTACGTTCTTCTTCCTGTCAGTGTTTGGCTTTTCCATCAACTTGCTTGTGCTATCGGCCTTGTTGTTGGCCATCGCTATCGTGGTCGACGATGCCATTGTGGTGGTCGAGGCCGTGCATGCCAAGTTGGACCAAGGCTATAAGTCGCCATTGACGGCCTCAATCGATGCCATGAACGAGATTTCGGGTGCCATTATCTCTATTACCCTTGTGATGGCTTCGGTGTTCATTCCTGTGTCGTTCATCGGTGGTACGAGTGGTACGTTCTATCGTGAGTTCGGTGTCACGATGGCCACGTCAATCTTTATTTCGGCTATGAACGCCTTGACGTTGTCGCCTGCCCTTTGTGCCATCTTCCTGAAGCCCCACGACAAAGACGGACACAAGAAGATGTCGCGCATCGACCGTTTCCACCTGGCCTTCAATACTGCTTACGAGAAGATTCTGGGCAAGTATAGAGGCTCTGTTGAGAAACTGGTGCGCAAACCTGTGGGTGTGCTCACCTCGGTCGTCATTGCCATTGCAGTGCTGGTAGGTCTTTTCTCGACCACCAAGACAGGTCTGGTGCCTGACGAAGATACGGGTACGGTGTTCTGTACTATTTCCATGCCGCCGGCAACCTCAGTGGCACGCACACGTCAGATCATCGACGAGGTTGATAAGATTCTGGCTGCCGACCCGGCTATTCAGAGCCGTGAGCAGATTCAGGGCTATAACTTCATTGCCGGTGCAGGTTCCGACCAGGCTACCTTCATCATCAAGCTGAAACCCTTTACGGAACGTCAGAAGGGATTCTGGTGGAAACTGTCAGGTCTTTGGCAGGGCGACGGCATCTATCGCTTCCTCATCAATCCGCTTGATGCTCAGATGGTGGTGGCTCAGATCTTCCTGAAGACCGCTCACATCAAGGATGCAAAGATTTTGGCCTTCGCACCGCCTATGATTCCTGGCTTCTCGGCCAACAGTGGTGTGTCGATGGTGATGCAGGACCGCACGGGCGGCGATCTGAACAAGTTCTTCGGCATTGTGCAGAATTACCTCACTGAGCTGAACAAGCGTCCTGAGTTCCAGATGGCCATGACTTCCTACAACCCGAACTATCCTCAGTACATGATTCATGTCGACGTGGCCAAGTGTAAGCAGAGCGGCATTTCGCCCTCTACTGTGCTCAGCACGCTGCAGGGTTACTACGGCGGTATGTATGCATCGAACTTCAATGCCTACGGCAAGCTCTATCGTGTGATGATTCAAGGCACACCAGAGACGCGCATGACTTCAGAGAGTCTGAAGAGTGTCTACGTGCGAACACCCAAAGGCATGTCGCCTGTAGAGGAGTTCTGCCGCATGGAGCGCGTCTACGGCCCTTCTAACATCAACCGTTTCAACCTTTTCACCTCTATTAATATTACAGGTACAGTGGCCGATGGCTACTCTACGGGTGAGGCCATCAAGGCTGCCCAGGAAGTGGCTGCCGAGGTGCTGCCTACTGGCTACTCGTATGACTATCAGGGTCTGACTCGTGAGGAGGCCAAGGCATCAAACACCACTGGTATCATCTTCCTGTTGTGCTTCATCTTCATCTACCTGATTCTGTCGGCACAGTACGAGAGCTACATCCTGCCGTTGGCCGTTGTGCTCTCTGTTCCGTTCGGTCTGGCTGGCTGCTTCGGCTTCACCACGCTGTTCGGTCATGCCAACGACATCTACATGCAGATTTCGCTCATCATGCTGATTGGTCTGTTGGCCAAGAATGCCATCCTGATTGTAGAGTTTGCCCTGGAGCGCCGCCGCACGGGTATGGCCATCTCATGGGCTGCTGTGCTGGGTGCCTCAGCTCGTCTGCGTCCTATTCTGATGACGTCGCTGGCTATGGTCATCGGTCTGTTGCCAATGATGTTTGCATCGGGCGTAGGCAAGAATGGTAACCAGACGCTGGGTGCAGCTGCCGTGGGTGGCATGTTGTTCGGAACGCTGTTCCAGATTGTCGTGGTGCCTGGCTTGTTCGTCATCTTCCAGTCATTGCAAGAGAAGTTCAGCCCGATGAAGTTTGAAGGCGACGAAGAGAATCCCGATGTGACCACTGAGTTGCAGCAGTATTCGAACCGTCCGGTCGATTATGAACTACAGAAATAATTAAAAAATTAAATAAGGAGAAAATTAAAAAACAGAAAGATATGAAGCATTTAATTTTTAAATATTTTAATTTTTTAATTGCTGCCACGCTGCTTAGCAGCTGTGGACTGTATGGCAAGTATCATCGCTCAGAAAACGTGAACACGCAAGGACTGATTCGCGACCTGACATCGGATGTCGATACGCTCGTCGGCAACACCGACGAGAACTTCGGCAACCTGCCTTGGCGCGAGGTGTTCACCGACCCGCAACTGCAGTCGCTCATTGAGAAAGCACTGGAGAACAACACCGACCTGCGCAACGCTGCCCTCAACGTGAAGATGATGGAGACGGCGCTCGCCGTGTCGAAGTTGGCATTCCTCCCCTCGCTGACATTTGCTCCGCAAGGCACCATCAGTCGTGTGCAGATGGATGGGGCTTCTACCAACAAGACCTATCAGTTGCCGATTGCCGCTTCGTGGAATCTCGATCTCTTCGGCAATCTGCTTTCGCAGAAGCGTGCGGCCCAGTCGCAGCTGTTGGCCACCAAGGACTATCAGGTGGCTGTCAAGACCAACATCATCTGCGGCATCGCCAATCTCTATTACACGCTGATGATGCTCGACGAGCAGTTGGCCATCGTCACCGACATGGAGAGCCTGACGAAGGAGACCTGGGACATGATGAAACTGCAGATGGAACTGGGACGTGCACGCTCTACCAGCGTGCTGAGTGCCGAGGCCAGCTACTACAGCGTGCAGACGCAGAGGGCTACCATCAAGCAGCAGATTCGCGAGATGGAGAACTCCATGTCGCTGTTGCTCAACGAGGCCGGCCATAAGATTGAGCGTGGCTCGTTCTACAACCAGTCGCTGCCCACCAAGTTCTCTGCCGGCGTAGGCATTCAGTTGCTGTCGAACCGTGCCGACGTGCATGCTGCCGAGATGCAACTGGCCGACTGCTTCTACGACGTTGAGACGGCTCGTTCGCGCTTCTATCCCAACATCACCGTCAGCGGTACCGCCATGTTCACCAACTCACTGGGTGGTGCCGTGGTCAATCCCGGCAAGTGGTTGCTCTCTGCCGTCGGCTCGCTGACGCAGCCCATCTTCGCTCACGGTCAGCTCGTGGCTGGCCTGAAGGTGGCCAAGGCACAAGAAGAGCAGGCCTTCAACACATGGCAGAACACGATACTGAAGGCAGGCAACGAGGTGTCGAACGCACTGCTGGCCTACAACACCAACGACGAGAAGAGCCAGTTGGAGGCCAAGCGCGTCAAGGCACTTGAGCAGACCGTGATCGACACCCGACAGCTCTACACCAGCAAGGGTTCCACCTATCTGGAGGTCATTCAGGCACAGTCCAACTTCCTGAATGCCCGCATCACGAAGGTGAGCGACGACCTGAACAAGATGCAGGCCGTGGTCAGTCTCTATCAGGCACTGGGAGGAGGAAGCAAATAGCCTCGATCCCCTGCGTTAGAGGGTTGGGGGCCTGGACAAGCGCAGACGCCCAATCCTCTATAGCACAATACTAACTTCGTAACAGGGTCTTGATTTGCGCTTGTTCAGACCCACGACCTCCTTGCTTAGGAGGCTAAAGCAATGAATGAAATAAGTCCAAAAGCCGAAATCTCGCCAAAAGCGAAAATCGGCAATAACTGCAAGATATTCCCCTTCGTCTATATCGAGGACGACGTAGAGATAGGCGATAACTGCATCATCTTTCCCTTTGTGTCCATTCTCAGCGGCACCCGCATGGGCAACAACAACAAGATCCATCAGGGTTCGGTGATTGCAGCTCTGCCGCAGGACTTCAACTTCCGTGGCGAGAAGTCGTACTGCATCATTGGCGACAACAACATCATCCGCGAGAACGTGGTCATCAACCGTGCCACTCACACAGGATGCAAGACCGTCATTGGCAACAACAACGTGCTGATGGAAGGCTCGCACATCTCCCACGATACGAAAGTGGGCAACCGTTGTGTCTTCGGCTATGGCACCAAGATTGCCGGCGACTGCGAAATCCAGGACGGAGTCATCTTCTCGTCGTCGGTCATCGAGAATGCCGCCACACGTGTGGGTACGGGTGCCATGATTCAGGCAGGCACCACATTCTCCAAGGACGTTCCTCCCTACATCGTCTGCACGAAGCGTTCGGAGTATGGCGGTGTCAACTACACGATGGGCCGCAGCTATGGTGTAGACGAGAAGACACTGAAGCATATTGCCAATGCCTATCGTCTGGTCTATCTGGGCAACACCTCTTTGTTCGATGCAGTCAACCAGATTGAGCAGCAGGTACCCGATGGTCCTGAGATTCGCAACATCATCAAGTTTATGCGCGAAACCAAACTGGGTGTCATCGCCAAGATGTAATCGCGCCGGCTCACATCTGAATAAGCATAAGAAGAGTACCGCTCCCATCCATTTGGGGGCGGTACTCTTGTTTCGGTTTAGCCCCCTAAGTTAGGGGGTTGGGGGGCTGAACAGATGTTGCCCTAATGGGCAATCGGGCTGGC
>CACXXD010000121.1 GCA_902771445.1 uncultured Prevotellaceae bacterium | reverse complement strand
GACTTCATGCTCGACATAGAAAATGATGCAGAAAAAGTATCAACCTTCTTCAAGGCAAATTGAATATGAAGAGACAGAAAGAGAACAAATCTCAACGCAAGCGTCAATCGGTCTTGAATGAATTAGAAGAAGCGTTGGACGTAAAATGGTAGTTTTTTAACAGAGCTTCCAAATAATAATAGTCGGCGTAGATGATGCTGGTATCAATTTCTGTTCCGGCAGGATGATGCCCTGTGGAGTGAAGGAGGAAAGAGAAGTTTTTGTCACGGCTTTGATAGCGGTTACTGCTGAGTTGGTTGAGCGTCTTGATGGCAAAGTCACGGTAGGTGGCAGCCTGGTCTGTTGAGACGTATTCAGAGAGTTCGAGCAGGGCGGAAGCTATGATGCAGGCTGCTGAGGCGTCCTTTACGTCGTCGGGGGCGTCCATGTCCCATCGGGGGATGCAGTCATCACTTGTCTCTTTCAAGCGTTTCATATAGATGCCAGCAGCTTTCTGGGCCTGATCGAGGAAACGTTTGTCTTTTGTGAAGCGATAGACCATCGTATAGCCGTAGATGGCCCATGCCTGTCCGCGGCTCCACATGGAATTGTCCGAATAACCTTGATGAGTCTTACCGCATAGGAACTTGCCGGTCCGCTGGTTATATACTGCCACATGATAGCAGGAGCCGTCGGGACGGAAATGGTGCTTCATCGTGGTTTCGGCATGGCGGATTGCGATATCCTTCAGACGGGGAGAGCCACCGTGTTCGGCTGCCCAAAAGAGCAGTTCGAGGTTCATCATGTTGTCCATGATGGTGTTATGGCCGCCATAATCCTTTATATGACGGGGCCAACTGAGGATCGTGCCCACGGCGGGGTTGAAGAGTGTGGCAAGGGAGTCGGCAGCAAGGAGGGCTGCTTTGCGGTAGCGTTCATCCTTGCTTATCTCGTAGCCTTTGAGCAGGGCATTGATGGTGATAAAGCCGAGGTCGTGGTCATAGACGGGCTGGGCAACTACTGGCAAGAGGGCATCGGTGTATCCTTTTGCTGCCTTCTGTATGGCCTCACTCTTGTTATAGGCAAAGTCCATCCATAGGATGCCAGGCCAGAAGCCCGAGCACCATTCTTGGGGCGATGCTTTGCGCAGGTTCCAAGTCTGTTCGCCATTCAGGATGTTCCTCGGCATCATCGTGAAATCATAGGGGCGTAGGTTTTCCAGGGCACGATTTATCTGTGATGAACAATAGTCCAGCGACTGACTGACGAGGGTACTTCGGATGTCCTTGCTGAAGACGACGTTCTCCACATGGTTGCCCACGTACATGGGGATATAGTCGGCGGTGGCGTACCATGCCGGCTTGCCTTCCATCTTGTCGTGTAGCAGCCGACCGTTGATCTTGATGCCCTCGAAGGTGACGCCTTTCACCTTGCGCTCATTGTTGTAGCCGTTGATGATGGAGAGGTAAGGCAGATTGCCCTTATAGCGGATATTCCTGAAGGTGACATTCTCTACGCCACGTCCAGGGGCTGTGCAGTACTTCTGGTTGTAGCCCACTTTCACCTGAACGATGCTTCCTTGCTCAATCTGCTCGATGCGGATGTTCTCGAAGGTGACGTTGCGCACGAGGTTGTTGTCGCCACAGTTGATGGCCAGACATCCCTGATAATCCACCTGTGGCTCTGCCTGTCCGAGTATGTCGATGTTCTCGTAGTGCAGGTTCTCGATGGTGTCGCCACGCTCTGCATTGCCGTGGATGCCGATGAAGATGGGGTGAGCCACATCGGCCCAGAGCGTGGAATTGCGCATGGTCACATTGCGGCAGTTGCCGAAGAAGCCTTTGCGCGAGGCGTAGGCTGTGGTGCAGTCGTCCGAGTTGCGACAGAACACGCGATCGTAGAGCACGTTCTGAGAGGCGAACACGTTCAATCCGTCGCCCCAGCCAGGATGGGAGATGCTCTTCACGTTGCGCAGGGTGACGCCGTCGGATGCGCCCACGGGACATGTGTTCAGCGTCAGCCCGTCGATGAGTACATTCCGAGAGCGATGCACATGACAGCCTTCGTAGCCCCTCTGCGGACGGGCTATGCCACGTCCTATGATACTTACATCGTGGGCATCCTCGATGGCGAAGGTGCCGGTGAAGTAGGAACCTGGTGCAAGATATACGGTCGTGTTTGAAGCCACCTTGATGGTATCTTGATTGTAAAAGCCAGGAGCGTAGCAGATGAACTCGCGTCCGTCGGCCTTTGCCTGCCGCCCGGCTTCATCTTTGGAGACAACAGGCTTTGAGGTGAAGAGCAACAGGTTGTTGGTGATGTCGCCGTCGAACTCCACGCTGAGGTTTTCGGGCTGGAAAAGCTGGAACTGAACGGTGCTGTCATTTTGCACGTTGGCTATAACACTCCGATAGTCTGGTCTTATCCTCGCTGCCTTGATTTTCTTTTTCTTGCTGACGACTCGTACATAAACGTCACCCGTAAAGTCAAACATGCAATAGCTGATTTCCGAGACCTTGTGCCTGTTGCTCCCCACGGAAGCGTTTACTTTCGCCATATACGTATCCAGCCTCGTCCATTCCTGACTGCTTCGCGGACGTACAAACACATCGTAGTCGTGCTTCAGTGGCGCACCTTCAGGAGCGGGAAAAGCAAAAACTTGATGCATGCCTCTCCCCCCGTTCTCCTCCATAGAGAGGGAGCCTTTCACAACAAACCGGTCAGCCTCCATATTCTGAATGATCTCTCCTCGTCGCTCCGCCTTCCGTTGCAGGTCGAGGAGTTTCTTCGTATATGGCATCTTCATACCTTTCACTTTCGTATAGTGTTCGTAGGCCGTATTGTAGATGCAGCGGATGTGTCCGCGCTGCATAGTCCCAGGTTCCGTCCATTCGCAGTAGAGGCCTGTGCAGTCCTGCCACGTCTCAAACGGTACGGCGTAGCCCAAATTGTAGCGAGCGGTATATTCAAGACCTTTCATCAGCCGATTGTCGAGTGCGCTCCAAAGGTCATCACCCTGCATCGAAGCCATTTCGCAGATGTCGCACAGTGCTCCGAGTCCTAATTGCACATGTGCCTGATCGCGCCCTGTCTCCTGGCACTGGCCCGACGCGCTCACATATCGTGGCAAGGCTCCGTTGTCGTTGGCATTCAAGTAGTAGTCAATGCTGGCTTGATAGAGCGCGCTGTCCTCCAAGAAGATGGCACAGGCCATCCTGCAACGGTTCACGATGGCTCCCCAATTGCCGTTGGCATACGGGCTGTCGGCTTCAAACTGCTCCAATACAGGCAGGATGGCCCGTCGAATCATTGCTACCCATTCTGGAGTCTGTTGTTCTTTTGCAAGTATCATTGCCCTTACCAGCCAGTAGGCTTGAATAGTACACAGTGGCGCATCGTGTCCGTCAAACCGCTGTAGCGTCGTGGCGTAGGCATTGATAATCTCCACTGCCGTTTGGCTTTCGCCCTTCTGGGCCAGCTGCCACGCTGTCCACATGTCGCGTTCGCTGCCTCCTTTCGTATAGGCATACTTTCCATCACGCGCCACTACCTCATATGGGCCAGCCATCTGGTAATTCTCCTGTGCGCAGGCGAATCCAGTCCACAGCAGCATCATGGCAAACAGAATCTTTCGTGTCATATAACGATGTACTAATTTATTTGATGAATACCTTCTTTCCGTCAATAATATAAATACCGTGTTGGGGAGCGCCATTGACCCGGCGGCCCTGTAGGTCGAAGCATTGGCTGTTTGCTGTCTGACAGTTGATGACTTCGCTAATGCCTGTAGCGGGAGTGCTGTTGCAAGTCAGGGTAAAGTTGTCCCACACAAGCCAGTTGGTGCCGGATGAGGTATCTTTGATGCCGATGGTGAGGATGCCGCCTGTGACATTAACTGTGACCGAGAGGCGGGCATAGTTGGAATTGGCCGCCATGCGGTCACGCTGGGTATCGAAGTCACTGCCGGCACAGCTTTGCTTCACCGTTGTCCTTGACGTCTCGCTGCCACTCGTGGCATAGAGATAACCAGTCTTGGAGCCTTCACCATATACCAGTTGGCAGGTGACGGTGTACTCGCCGTCGGGCAGTCCGCTGATAGTCTGTGAGAAGTCGAAGTTGGTGGAGTGCCATACCTCCACGGCACCATTGAAACGCTGATTGCCCCAGGTGCCGGTCATGGTCCAGCCTGTACCGTCGATAGTGGCGAAGTCGGGGTTGATGATAAGCCCTGTGGCGTCGATGGGATAGGTGCCCCCGCCCATTACGTGTAGGGTAAACGGGTAGGAAATACCGTTGTAGGTGGCTGTTACCTCGGTGTCCTCAGTCAAACTGCTCACTATGTAGTTTGCTCCCTTGCTCCCGTCGCTCCATGTTATATCATTGGCATTGGCGAATGATGGGATGACGAGGCGCAGCTCGGCGCGGCTGCCGGGCAGGAGTTCAGCCTCATTGGCAAGAGTACTATTGATGGATTGTTGTGCAGGTACGACGTACAGGTGGAAACGGCTCTCGCTGACGGCTCCGCTCTGGTTGGCATACTGGCAGAGATAAGTGCGCGAGGATGTAATGGCGGGAATGGTGACCACACTGCCCTTCACACCGTTGTTCCACAGGTAGTCGTCGGTCCAGCCGGTGGTGGGGCCGGCGTAGAGGATAACACTGGTGCCGGCAAGGACGGTCTTTTCCGTCACGCGCTCTATCATGCCATCGACGGTAATCTCCTCGGTCATCACGTCGGGGGCGGCATCACCGCTGACGGCAATGGCAAACGCCTGGTGGCTCACGGCTCCGTTCTGTGCGGTGTAGCTGACGCGATAGATGTAGCTGCGGTCGGCCTTGACAGTAATCTGTCGCGTGGTCTCGCCTGTGCTCCACTGCCATTGGCCGCTATCCTCTGCTCCTTCCGGCAACTGTGGCATGAGCGTGATGTCGCTGCCATCAGCGGGGATGCCCTTCGACGGACACACCTCATACTTGTATTTCAGGCCACCAAGATTGGTCTGGTTCTTATAGGTCACACCTTTATATAATATGTCACCGCTCAGGGGCGTGATGCCTTCCGAAGCATCGATGGCCGGACGCCAACTGGTGAGCGTGGAGAAGCCGAGATGGTCGAAACCACCGCTGTTCTGACTGTAGTTGCCACCGCCACCGTCGGGACATATCTTCGCACTGGCTTGTTCGGCATACTGCAGCTTTACGCCACGCAGTCCCTCGTAGTAACCAATGGCACGGTCCCAGTAGGGGCGGTATTCGCCTGCGCCACCGGTGTTGGGGCCTTCCATAAGCCAGCCTGCGCCCATGCGACCGCGACAGTCGGCATAGTTGTAGTTTGTCCACGGCAGGGCTGTGGCATCCACACCGCCGAAATTCATGGCCGCCACGAACTCCGTGCCGGCAGCGATGCGGTCGTTCATATAGGCAAAAAGGTCATCACCCTGATTGAAGCCCACGGTGCAGATGTCGAGTGCGAGGCCGAGTGCCATCAGGGCATGTCCCTGGTCGCGGCCGCTCTCCTGCATCTGTCCGAGATAGCCAAGGGGACCGCGGCTGTCCTTGTGAACTACCGGCACGAGATTGCCGATGAATTCATCGCAACCGTCGTTTAGAATGACGGAGTAGTTCGTGCGGTCTTTGTAGGTGCCTACGTGGTCGTATTTATAGAAGCTGACACCTTGGTTGTACATGTGTACGTCGTCACACAGGATGCCGATGGACATCACACACAGCGCATTGCACAGACCCCAGTTTGACCAGTAGTGGCCGGGACGCTCGCCGAGCGACGCATTGCGTGCGTTGAGCCACGTGTCGTGGCGACGGCGCAGGAAGTCGATGGAGGGATTATAGAATACGCGGATTATCCATTGCTTGAACTCATCAAATTCTTGGCGGCTCCAACCGTCGTAGTCGCGCATCAGCTCGGCTGCGTTGGCAAACTCATGGCCATAGATGCCTGCGGCGAGGGAAATGTTGGTGTCGCCGCCAAGTCCCTTGCACTGGCGGGCCCACTGCATAAGTATGCGCACGGCTGCATCGGCATTCGCCCGTGTGCCGCCAATCTTCCAGCGCAGGGCGTTCTGGAAGGCCATCGCAGCACCACGGGCACAGTTCATGTAGTTCTGGCCCGATGAACCGCCGCGGATCACAGTCTCCGTAGGCCATGTGGCGATGTTGGCGTTTGAGTATTCATTTGCACAGAGAATATTCCATGCCCGCTGGATGCGCGTGTCGCCATTGGCCAGCAACTGCTTGGCGCGGTCGATGTCAGCTTGCGAGACGATGCCGCCGGGGTGTACGAAGCCGTGGTCGTCGGTCACGGAGAATACCTGCTTGGGGGCATAGTTCTTGGTGGCTTTGGCTGCGGAGAGCAGCGATTTCAGCGTGCTGACATACTCGTCGATGAGCGTCTGCGAGGCACGTGCCGATGCTATCTCATATTCAGCCACGGCGACTTCGTCCTGCAACTCAGCAATGGCATTGGGTGCATAGTCCGAAGCGGCTCCGGCAATGAATGTCTTTGCCTCGCTGACTGCGGCTTGCAGGGTGGAGAAGTCGCCCGGCATGCCATATTTGTAATCTTCCTCCAACTGCTCCGTCACGGCAGCCAGCGAGGCTACCTCTGCATCGCTTAAAGCCGCGTCGTAGAGCCGGAAGTCGCTGACGAGCGTCTGCTTCAGGTAGCTGTCGCCGGAGAATGGCGGACGGCCTATCCAGTTGTAGGCGGGCACGGCGGTGAGCGCGTTCTTCAGCAGCGGCATGTTCGTGGCCTGCGCCATGCGCTTACCGTCGAGAAACAGTTCGCCCTTCTGCCCGCTCTGACGGTAGAGCATGTGCATCCAGCGACCTTTCGCTGATTCGCTGCCCATTTCCATACCAACCTCGCTGCCCCAGCCGCCCGTCGAGGTGGCCATGCGCTGGGCATTCAGGCGATAGGCAGAATAGGGCGCACTGGTCTGCGTGTTGGCCGCCGACTGTGAGAAGCACCACAGGAAATAGCCCGCTCCCGAGAGCGAAGCCTTGTTGTCCACGCGGTAATATACTGAGACTGTGAAGTCCGTCAGGTTCCTCACCACCTCGCCCGCGCCCCTCGTCATATCGAGGTAGCCCGTGCCGTTGCCCAGGTCGAGCACCCTGCGACTGCCCATCTCCACGACCGAGGCCTGATTCATCACTTTGGCGGTAATGCCCGACACAGGGTCGGTCACGTTCTTGCCATCCACATTCTCAAAGTCGAAGTGCATCACTAAATGCTCCTCCTGTGCCACGGCCTGTCCCGCCATCAGCAGGAGCAGCCCAACGATTGCCTTGATTCTCTTCATAACGTATAATTTTTTGTTTTCCTGCTGCAAAATTACTCATTTTACCGCATATACACGTGTCTCTATATATCCCAATCCCGCTGTTTCAGGCGTACAAACAGCATTTTTGTACATTACAGACACACTTTCTGAACGTTCTAAGCAGTTATCTCGATAAAAAGCTGTACTTTTGTAGCGTTAAAATGATGTCATGGGTATGAGAATAAAGATACTGCTGACAATAAGCATGGTGCTTTGCTGGGCGACAATGGACGCACAGATACGGCAATGGGGCGTTCAGGACGGACTGCCCACGGGCGAGGTGCGGCAGATTATCGCGCTGCCCAACCACCAGATGCTGGTGAACTGCGAGGGTGTGTTCTGCATCAGCAATGGGGCGGGTTTTACCGTTGTGTCCTGCGACCGACGGAAGGCGTATAAATTGGAGCACTATGCCGACTCGGCGGGCTACGGCCATCAGTGGCAGGGCGACTCGCTGCTGTGGCTGCGCGACTTCTACCGCATATACCTTTTCGACATGCGCACACGGTCGTTCCGCTACGACATAGAAGGGCGGCTACGCTCGCTTGGAAAGTTTTCGCCATCGCCAGAAACAGTCATTGACTGGCAAGGCGGCACATGGACGGGGACGCTGGGAAACGGAATTTCCGGCGCAACCGACAAACCCTGTGGAGTGTGCACAGTCGCTAACCCAAAACTGTTGCTAAACGGTACATGAAGAAAGGGATGTCTCTAACTCCTTTCACCTGTGACCGGAAACATTTGATCTTTGAGTTGAGCGACTCAGCTGATGCGTTTGTCTTTCGTCCATTAAAGTAGTTCAATATCTCATCCTCATAGAACTTGATAGTATCGCGTACGGACTTGATTTCACGTAGGTTGCATGCAGCAACTTTCCCCATACCATTCTTCAAACTTCTCCTTTGCGGTTTCCTTAGTGAGTTTCTTGTTGCGGAATATGGTTCTGAGGGAATTGACCAGGTTATATGCCTCTTCAAGCTTTGGATATAGCTCAAAGAGAATCTTCGCTCGCTTTTCTTGTGCTACACTCCATTTCTCACGGCTCATGGACAGTTGCTTGCGACACCTTGTCAGTGCCTCTACGAGTGTCTCTGCGTTTGCAAGCCTTGGAGGCTCAAAGCGAGTGTTCAGTCTCTTGGGCTTCCTGCCACGCTTGCTTTTCTTCCACTTCTTTCCGTATCTTTCTTTCATTCTTTTTCGATAAGACTTTCTCTGCGCAGCCAGTCCCTCGAGATATTTGCGGAACTCAGCCTTCTGCCTGTTCAGTTCCTTTACAGCCTCTCGTTTCAGGCGCAGACGTATCTCCTCGCATCCTTCGCCGCCTCGCTTGACGACATGGAAGCAATCACGGATCCGCTTATCCTCAGGAAGCTGCATGAGCACTCTCAGCACATCTGCAGGGTTTGTTCCCTTGACAACCGCAACGATTGCTCCCTTGCGACCATGGGCGTCCTTGTTGTGGACAATAGTGTACAACTCGCCTTGGAGGGAAGTCTCGTCTATGCCATGCTCCTTGCCTGTGTTTTGCGGAAGCAGAATCCATTCGGAGGCATGTCCCTTCTGTTCCCACGTCTCGAAGCCGCTCAGCGTGTCTTTGTATCTCTTCGCGAACGTGGCACTGTTGATCATGTATGTATAGCCTATCTGACGGGCGGTTACCGTCTCATTGTCCATCCGCTTTCTTTAAAAAAAGCGCTAAGTCTTTAGAGTATCGCGTGCCGGGATGCTTCAGCTGTATCTTCCTGTCGAGGTCCACCGACATGGTTGTACCATCTGGCATGGTCCACCGACGCCTGCGTACATGGAGGACTGTTTTCTTGTCACGTGTGGGAAAATCCAGAAGACATGACTCTTCCCCGAAACCATCACTTACTGAACCACTCATGTCAGCAGTGCGATTGTCACGTTCATCAAGATAGATGTGAAGCTCAGTTGTGTACAACACTTCGGTGTCCTGTGTCGGAACCTCAGCGAAATCAGCCACCTCAAAGTACTCCAAAACACCTGTAGGAAGGAAATATGAGGCAAGGCCTTCATAAATATTTATATTGCTGCTACGATTCATGATGCAAAGGTAATAACTTTTCTGCAATCATGTACCATTTAGCAACATGTTTTTGGGTTAGCGACTGTACACACTCCACAGGGTTTGTCGGTTGCGCCGCATTTCCTACACACCGCCTCGGCGGCAAATGGCGGAAATACTTGAAGATGACCCCTTGATAGGGATTGCCCGAGGGGCTGCAGAATTGAATGTAAGGCTTGGTGACGGACGGTTGTTGCAGAGGCGTGGCCTCAACAGGATAGGCTATTTCCTGCCTGACGCAAACCGCTTCGACCCTCTCAACGAGCGTCTGCCTCAGTTAAATGGCTATCGAAACATAGTAGGAGCCTGTGCGCTGGCTGAACCGTGGGTGGTGCTCTATACGCAGAACGGTGCCTGTATGCTTGACACCAAAGCCGACACGCTGGCAGCTTTCAAACCTGCAGAAATCATCGGCGAATACTCCGACAAGTACAACTGCATGTTGCGCGACACAAAGGGAAACTTGTGGGTGGGAACGCAGAACGGACTGTTTAGTAATCGTTAAAAAATAACTTGGTACAATTCATATGTCCTCAGTTGCATCTGACAAGATAGTTCCATTTGGGCAGGATTTCGTGCTTGACGAT
>CACXXD010000120.1 GCA_902771445.1 uncultured Prevotellaceae bacterium | reverse complement strand
AAAGACATGCGGCAGGCCATCCTCGAACTGCGACGCGGACAGAAGGTGCAGTCGCAGAGTGCCGACGACAACTATCAGTCGCTGGAGAAATATGCCAAGAACCTCGTAGACCTGGCTCGCGCTGGCAAGCTCGACCCGGTCATCGGGCGTGACGATGAGATTCGTCGGGTGTTGCAGATTCTTTCGCGCCGTACCAAGAACAACCCCATCCTGATAGGTGAGCCGGGTACAGGTAAAACCGCCATCGTCGAGGGACTTGCAGGACGTATCGTGCGTGGCGACGTGCCTGAGAATCTGAAGGACAAGCAGCTCTTCTCGCTCGACATGGGTGCGCTCGTCGCTGGTGCCAAGTACAAAGGCGAGTTCGAGGAACGACTGAAGAGTGTCATCAACGAGGTGACGCAGAGCGAGGGCCGCATCATCTTGTTCATCGACGAGATTCACACGCTGGTGGGAGCCGGCGGAGGCGAGGGGGCTATGGATGCCGCCAACATTCTGAAGCCTGCTCTGGCCCGTGGCGAACTGAGGGCCATCGGTGCCACCACGCTCAACGAGTATCAAAAATACTTCGAAAAGGACAAGGCACTGGAACGCAGGTTCCAGACAGTGATGGTCGACGAGCCCGACGAGCTGAGCGCCATATCTATATTAAGAGGTTTAAAGGAGCGTTACGAGAACCACCACAAGGTACGCATTCAGGACGATGCCTGCATCGCTGCCGTCCAGCTGTCGGAGCGCTACATCAGTGAGCGGTTCCTGCCCGACAAGGCCATCGACCTGATGGATGAGGCAGCTGCCAAACTTCGCATGGAGCGCGACTCGGTGCCAGAGGAACTCGACGAGATCACCCGGCGACTGGCGCAGCTCGAGATTGAGCGGTCGGCCATCTCACGGGAGTTCTCCGATAATTCGGAAAACTCTGAGAACTCCGAAAAACTCACCCAGCTCGACAAGGAGATTGCCGAACTGAAAGAGCAGGAGACGCAGTTCCGCGCCAAGTGGGAAGGCGAACGCCAGCTCATCAACAAGATTCAGCAAGACAAGCAGGAGATGGAGAACCTGCGACTGGAGGCTGAGCGGGCTGAGCGCGAGGGCGACTATGGTCGTGTGGCCGAGATTCGCTACTCGAAACTGAAGATGCTCGAAGACGACATCAAGAAGATTCAGGCCCAGCTCGATGCCGCAGCTGCGTCCGACGGTTCAGCCGTCGGAGCCCGCCTCGTACGCGAAGAGGTCACTGCCGACGACATCGCCGAGGTGGTGAGCCGTTGGACGGGCATCCCCGTGACACGCATGATGCAGAGCGAGCGCGAAAAACTGCTGCATCTGGAAGAGGAGCTCCACAAGCGCGTGATTGGTCAGAACGAGGCCATCACAGCCGTGAGCGATGCCGTGCGCCGCAGCCGTGCAGGTCTGCAAGACCCGAAGCGACCTATCGCCTCGTTCATCTTCCTCGGCACCACGGGCGTCGGTAAGACCGAACTGGCCAAGGCACTGGCAGAATACCTGTTCAACGACGAGACGATGATGACACGTATCGACATGTCGGAGTATCAGGAGAAGCACACCGTCAGCCGACTGATCGGTGCGCCTCCGGGCTACGTCGGCTACGATGAGGGCGGTCAACTGACCGAGGCAGTGCGCCGCAAGCCCTACTCGGTACTGTTGTTCGATGAGATAGAGAAAGCACATCCCGACGTATTCAACATTCTGTTGCAGGTGTTGGACGACGGTCGACTGACCGACAACAAGGGCCGCACAGCCGACTTCAAGAACACCATCATCATCATGACATCAAATGCCACACGCGAACAGTTGCGCATGACGATGCGTCCTGAGTTCCTGAACCGTATCGACGAGATTATCACCTTCCAGCAGCTGTCGCAAGACGAGATTGCACAGGTGGTTCGTTTGCAACTCAGCCGTGTACAGAAGATGCTGGAGCCGCAGGGCTTCAAGCTCGACTTCACCGACCATGCCGTGATGTGGCTGGCCAAGGAAGGCTACGATCCCGATTTCGGCGCCCGTCCTGTGAAGCGTGCCATACAGCAGTATGTACTCAATGACCTGTCGAAGAAGTTGCTGGCCGACGAGGTGAACCGCGAGAAGCCCATCATCATCGATGAGTTTGGCGAAGGCCTCGTCTTCAGGAACTAAAGATTCATCCGCATTGCATGACCATTTTTTCCAAATTACATACTTCTACAGAACGAATCGCCCCGCACCGCGAGGCGATTCGTTTTTCCCCCTCCATCGACACTAAGAGTCAAAGAATTCTGTGAGAACAGGCATGCCACCATAAAAATTAAAATGAGATGAGAGATTTCCCACCCCAAAAGTTTGCACAAATGGAATAAATATATTACTTTTGCGGCATGAATAAAAGAATTAGACAAGCAACATATACGAAAGAGTTCGACGAATACTATCAAAGTTTGCCGCAGAAAATTAGAGAAAAATATGATTATGTATTCGAAATCATGCTGACAAAATATATCGTAAACAAGTAATTTGTCAAGCGTTTGGAGAAAACAGAATTCTACGAAATGCGTGTGTCGGTGGGTAACAATGAATACCGTACAGTACTTTTTGCTATTGATGCAGAAAATTTTATGGAATGCCGCCGAATAGTGATGCTTAATTCGTTTGTTGAAAAAAGTTCAAAGCAATATCCTGCTGAAATTAAAAAAGCAGAACGACTTTTAAAAGAATGGGAGGACAGTTTATGATAAAGATTAGCGAAGAGAAATGGGCAAAGTTGCCCCAAATTGATGACCGTCTGACAGAGCTGTATGGTCCTGACGGTTCACCATCACGAAAGGAGTTTCAGGCAAAGGCCGAAGCTTGGTATTACGCTGAGCTATTACGTGACGAGCGCAAACGGCAGAAATTAACACAACAACAGTTGGGGGAACGAATAGGCAAGAAGCGAGAGTACATATCTTCCCTGGAGCAGGGCAAGACGGATATGCAGCTCAGTACATTTATGCTTATAGCCAATGCATTGGGATTGAAATTCTCGCTGGTGGTCGGATAATTTTTATAATGCGACAAGAAGGTATCGGTCAAGGTCAATGTGGGATTATGGCTCAAAGGCAAAAAGACTATCCCTGAATAGGAATTTCGACGGTGAAGGTTGCTCCCTGTCCCAGTGCTGACTCCACTTTCACGGAACCACCCAAGCTGTAGGCCATCACCTCACAGGTGCTGAGGCCAAGACCTGCTCCTGGAATGAACTCGTCGACCTTGAAGAAACGCTCGAAGATGCGCTTATGATGCTCTGGTGCAATGCCTTTTCCCGTATCAGTGACCCACATTTTGATTCTGTCATTCTGCGGCGCATTGAAGCCCACGACGATTGCGCCCTGATCAGTAAACTTCGTGGCATTCGAAATGAGATGGCGCATAATCTCTTGCAGGCGGTTTAGGTCGGTAGTCACCAATTGCGTAGGGCTGGCAAAGTCGGTGGACAAGACCACACCGGGCTTCACATTTGGCATATATTGGTCAACCACCACACTGAGCACCTGCACCAAATCGAATGAAGTCATGACAGCCTCTTCCTGTCCCGATTCAATCTTCGAAATGCTCACGACATCGTCGACAATTCTCAATAGCTTTTGCGTGTTTTCATGAATCAAGTTGAGCAAGTTCGAACGCTCTTCAGCTTCCTGTACGTCGGGCAGCAGAGCGGTGAAGCCCACAATGGCATTCAGTGGCGTGCGTATCTCATGGCTCATGTTGGCCAGGAAGGCAGTCTTCAGTCTGTCGCTCTCCTCAGCACGGAACCGAGCCTCCACCAAAGCCTCCTCGATAGCCTTTCGCTCGTCGATACGCATCGAGGTGCCGATAATGCTCAGCGGCATGCCGTTGATGTCGCGCTCCACAACCATTGCATAGCTCTCTTCCCAGTAAGTCTTCGAGGTATGAGGCACTTTCACCTGGTATTGCTCATGATATTCAGACTTGCGCCCTGAGCAGAGGTCGTCCATCGACTGCCTTACGCGCTCAGAATCGTTCTCATGTAACTGGAATGTAGATTCCATCACGTTCGAACCACTGTCGTCGGGCATCCACTCGTTGCCGTATCCGCGAAAGTCGTTGTCGAAAGTAAGCATCATGGTCTTGGGGTCGATGTGCCACGTAGAAAGTCGCATGGCACGCAGCACAAAATCATATTCCACATTCTTTTTTTTCACCTTGTCGAGCTGGCTCAACTCCAAACTCAAACTCTCTCCCACTTTTCTCTGCCAGAAAAGGAGAATGATGGCGAATAACAACATGGCAATCAATATGGCCCAGATAATGACATCGGTCAATTTCGATTGCTCGCTTACATAGAGTAGTAACTCTGTCATAGGTTTAGTGCTGATTAAGTGTCAATTTTTGCAAAAGTACAAAATAAATATGAATCACACAACGTTGTTTTCCGTTTTTTTCTTAAAAATAGAATTATTAATTAAGAATTATTTTGCATTTTGTATCTTTTAACGTAACTTTGCACACGAAACTTCACATAGCATTAATGGAACAAACATTTGATTCGAGCATTGCTCCTATGTCAGAGCAAGTGAACAGCTCGGCTTCTTCCAATGTAGAAGAAGAATTGATTGCCAAGACATTCATGGGACTGGAACCCGTGTTGGCAAAGGAACTGACCCAACTGGGGGCTAACAACGTGCAGATTGGTAGACGAATGGTGTCGTTTACGGGTAACAAGGAACTGATGTATCGAGCCAACTTCTCGCTACACACAGCCATCAAGATTCTGAAGCCTATAGCTCGCTTCAAGGCACAGAGCGCCGACGACGTCTACACAGAAATCAAGAAAATAGACTGGACAACCTATTTAGATAACGACCGCACCTTTGCGGTCGACGCCGTGGTGTTCTCTGAGGAGTTCCGCCACTCCAAGTTCGTCAGCTACAAGGTGAAAGACGCCATCGTCGACCAGTTCCGCGAGAAAACAGGCAGCAGGCCCAACATCTCCGTCAGCAACCCCGACCTGCGCCTGCACATTCACATAGCCGAGTACGACTGCACGCTGTGTCTGGACTCCAGCGGCGAAAGTCTGCATCGTCGTGGCTATCGTCAGGAGAGCGTGGAAGCACCGCTCAACGAGGTGCTGGCCGCAGGCATGATTCTCATGACAGGATGGAAAGGCGATACCGACTTCATTGACCCCATGTGCGGCAGTGGCACGCTGCTCGTCGAAGCCGCCCTCATTGCTCACAACATGGCGCCGGGCCTGTTCCGCAAGGAGTATGCCTTCGAGAAATGGCCTGACTTCGATGCCGACCTCTTCGACCGCATCTACAACGACGATTCGCAGGAACGCGAATTCAAGCACCACATCTACGGCTACGATATTGACATGAAGGCGGTGAACACCGCTCGCATGAACGTGAAGGCTGCCGGACTGACAGCCGACATCACCATCGAGCAGCAAGACTTCAAGGACTTTACGCAGCCTAACGAGAAGAGCATCATGGTGACCAACCCGCCCTACGGCGAGCGCATATCGACACCCGACCTGCTGGGTACCTATCGCATGATTGGCGAACGACTGAAGCATCAGTTCACGGGGGGCGATGCCTGGATTCTGAGCTATCGCGAGGAGTGCTTCGAGCAGATTGGACTGAAGCCCAGTATCAAGATTCCCCTCTACAACGGTTCGCTGGAATGTGAGTTCCGCAAATACCAGATGTTCGACGGCAAGATGAGCCAGTTCCGCAGCGAAGGCGGCACGGTGAAAAACGAGGACGAGAAGCGACAGATGGCCGAGAAGCACCGTTTCAAGAAAAACCGTGACTTCAAACAGCGGCTGGACGAGCAGGAAGAGAACGAAGACAGCGACATCCGCTCCTTCACCTTCCACAAGCACGACCTGAAGGGGGACCGCCGGGACGACCGTGGCAAGCGCAGATTCACGAAGGGCAACAGAGAGGACAACGATGCTCCGCGCCGTTTCCCACGCAAATTCCGTGACAACGACGAGGCCGATGACTCACGCAAGTCACGCTCTTCGAAGGACTTCAAGGGGGCGAAAGGGCCAAAGTCATCACGCGACTCGCGCTCTTTCAAAGGCGACAGCCATTTCCAGGGCAAGAACCGTGGAGGCCATGAGCGTTTCGACCGTAGCGGTGGCAAGAAGCAACGCACCAACAACAGAAAATTTGACAATGACAATGATTAAAACTGGCATCAGGGCCGTCATGGCCCTATGCTTTTTTTGTTTCCTTTTCCATGCAGCACCCATGACAGCGCAAGACAAGCTCTTCACACTCGAAGACCTGAACTTTGGCGGCACCAACTACCACAACCTGCGGCCAAAGAACATGTTTCTCACCTGGTGGGGCGACCAGCTCATGTATATAGATGCCGAAGAGGGAGGAACAATCGACAAGAAAGGAAAGAAGAATACGCTCTTCCAGCTGAGCGAGCTCGGCGACGACTGGCATTCGGCCATGAATGCACGCTATCCTTATCCCGACGAGTCGCTTGTGCTGCTGAAGAACAAGAAAGAGCGCGTCCTTTTCGACTTCAAGAAAAAAGAGATTGTATGGCGGCAGCCTTTTGCCGCAGATGAGGCTGACCAATACTGGTGTGCCAAGTCGAGAGCACTGGCTTTCAAGCGCAACGGTCAGCTCTATGTGCGTGATGCACAGGGCAACGAGCAGCAGCTGACCACCGATGGCTCACGCGAGATTGTCTATGGCGAGGCAGTCCACCGCAACGAGTTCGGCATCAACGACGGACTGTTCTGGAGTCCTGACGGACAGCGGCTTGCGTTCTATCGCATGGATCAGTCGATGGTGACCGACTACCCTCAAGTGGACATCGACCCACGTGTGGCCGAACACCAGCCCGACAAATATCCTATGGCTGGCATGGCAAGCCATGTGGTGACCGTCGGTGTCTATGACATGCAGACAAAGCAAACAGTCTACTTGCAGGCAGGTGACCCCACTGACCGTTATTTCACCAACATCGCATGGAGTCCCGACTCTAAGAGAATCTACATGTTCGAAGTGAATCGCGACCAGAACGACTGCCGGCTGAAGTGCTATGATGCATCGACAGGCCAGTTTGTCAGGCAGTTGCTGCGTGAGACCGACCAGAAATATGTCGAGCCTCTGCATCCCATACAGTTCTTGCCGTGGGACAGCTCTCTCTTCATCATGCAGAGTCAGAAAGACGGATACAACCACTTATATATATATAAGGAGAACGGTGAGGAGGTCCGGCAACTGACAAAAGGTGCATGGGTGGTGCTCGACGTGCTCGGCTTCAACAAGAAAGACATGTCGGTCATCATTGCCACCAACGAGAAGCATCCTTTGCAGCGCAACCTCTATGCAGTCGACATCAAGACTGGCAAGCGCACACCGCTCGACAACGGCGAGGGAGTACACCGTGGCATGCTGTCGGCTTCGGGACAGCTGTTCTACGAAAAGTTCAGTACACCGACTACACCTAACACCATCAACTATGTGGAACTGAAGGGCGGCGAGCCGAAGACTTTCACGCTCCTGACAGCCGACGATCCCTGGAAAGGGTTTGTCATCCCCCATTACGAGTGTGGCAGCATCAAGGCAGCTGATGGTGTGACCGACTTATACTATAGAATGGTGAAGCCAGCCGACTTCAATCCCAACAAGAAGTACCCCACTGTGGTCTACGTCTATGGTGGGCCGCATGCTCACAACGTCGAAGCCTCATGGCACTGGTACAGCCGTTCGTGGGAGACCTACATGGCACAGAAAGGCTACGTGATCTTCGTCTTAGACAACCGTGGCTCTGAGAATCGGGGGCGCGACTTCGAACAGGCCACGTTCCGTCAACTGGGCCAGGTTGAGATGCAGGACCAGATGAAGGGTGTCGAGTTTCTGCGCACACTGCCTTACGTCGACATGACGCGACTGGGCGTACACGGCTGGTCGTTCGGCGGCTTTATGACCATTTCGCTCATGACCAACTATCCCGACGTGTTCAAGGTGGGGGTGGCTGGCGGTCCCGTCATTGACTGGAAGTGGTACGAGGTGATGTACGGCGAGCGCTACATGGACACTCCTGAGCAGAACCCGGAAGGCTATGCCAGGACATCGCTCATCGCCAAGGCGGCCAACCTGATGGGCAAGTTGCAAATCATCATCGGCTACAACGACCCCACCGTGGTGCCCCAGCATGCGCTGTCGTTCCTCAAGGCCTGCATCGAGGCTGGCACGCAGCCCGACTTCTTCGTCTATCCGGGCGAGGGGCATAACATGATGGGACACAGCAGCGTGCATCTGCACGAGCGCATCACCCAATATTTCGAGGACTATCTGAAATAAAACACTAAAGATAAAAAAACTAAGATTATGAAGATATTACTGTTAGGCAGTGGCGGCCGTGAGCACGCACTGGCATGGAAGATTGCTCAAAGCGAGCGGGTCGACAAACTGTTCATCGCACCCGGCAATGCCGGAACGTGCAATTGCGGAACCAACGTAGCCATGAAGGCCGACGACTTCGAGGCCATCAAGACGTTCTGCGTCAAAGAGGCTATCGACATGGTGGTCGTTGGCCCTGAGGATCCGCTGGTGAAGGGCATCTACGACGACATGAAGGCCGACGAGCGTACCGCCCACATCCCCGTCATCGGACCATCGAAGGCCGGTGCCGTCCTCGAAGGTTCAAAGGACTTTGCCAAGGCTTTCATGCAGCGTCATCATATCCCCACGGCTCGCTATCAGACATTCGACGGCGAGCACCTGCAGGAGGGACTGGCTTTCCTGGAGTCTCTTCAGGCGCCCTACGTGCTGAAGGCCGACGGTCTCTGTGCTGGAAAGGGTGTGCTCATCCTGCCTACGCTCGACGAAGCCAAGCGTGAACTGAAGGAGATGCTTGGCGGCATGTTTGGCAATGCCTCCAGCCGGGTGGTCATCGAAGAGTTCCTC
>CACXXD010000119.1 GCA_902771445.1 uncultured Prevotellaceae bacterium | reverse complement strand
CCACTATTCAGGAGCAAGATGCCACTATTCAGGAGCAAGGTGCCACTATTCAGGAGCAAGGTGCCACTATTCAGGAGCAAGGTGCCACTATTCAGGAGCAGGGTGCCACTATTCAGGAACAGGGTGCCACTATTCAGGAACAGGGTGCTACCATTCAGAAGCAGGATGCTACCATTCAGGAGCAAGATGCTACCATTCAGAAGCAGGATGCTATGCTCCGTTCTACTATTAAACTGTTGATAGATGCCGGTATGACTCCAGAGCTGATAGCCGCTAATCTTGGAGTACCCATTGAGACCGTTGCCCGGCACCTTGGTTAGTTCCTTGACGGGAGTAAGGTGCTTTCGTTAACGGCATATCCATAGCTTCGTTTTACAGTTCATTTAGGTCACAGCAATGTGACCCTTTGCTGTTTTGAAGCCCCCTCGGGGGCCGTAAGGGGGGCTTTCATCCTTGTCAATGTCGACATCTTCTCTGAGGGATTCGACTGCCCCGAGGTGGAGTTCATACAGCTGTTGTTTTTTATATGGCTCACCCGCTCAAAAACAGTTTAGTTAATATTCCAAAATCATTTGTTTTATATATCAATTATTGTTATCTTTGCACGAAAACTTCAAAATGCAAAGATGAAAAAGCTTTTTTTGTTTTCTTTTGTTTTTCTTTTATCTGCATTTCAGGCAATGGCCGTACAGAAACTGCAATTAAAAGACATTACGCGTGGTGAATTTCGTGGTGAATCGATGGCGGCTGTCCAGGCCTTGGCCGATGGCGAGAGCTATTCGCAAATCTCTGCCGATGGCAAGCAGATCGTGAAGTATTCGTTCAAGACAGGCAAGCCGATTGGTGTGCTGTTTGATGCGAACACGGTTCGCGGTCCCAGAATTGACAGGGTGGAGGGCTACGTCATGAGTCCCGACGAAAAAAACATTCTGATTCAGACGCAGACGAAAGCCATCTATCGTCGTTCGTTCACAGCAGTCTATTATATTTTCACTGTGGCCAACAACAAGATGGTGCCTCTCAGCGAGGGCGGTCCGCAGCAGACCCCCGTATGGAGTCCCGATGGCTATCAGGTGGCCTTCGTCCGCGACAACAACATCTTTTTGGTCAAGTTGCTCTATAACAACTCAGAGAGCCAGGTGACCAAAGACGGCAAGCGCAACGAAATCATCAATGGTATTCCCGACTGGGTGAACGAAGAAGAGTTCTCGTTCAACTCCTCGATGGTCTTCACAGCCGACTCGCGCCAGATTGTCTGGGTGCGCTACGACGAGTCGCAGGTCAGGGAGTACAGCATGCAGCAGTTCAAGGGGCTGAATCCCGAGAAGAAAGAGTTTGCTGCTTATCCCGGCCTCTATACTTATAAGTATCCGAAGGCAGGCGAGGACAATGCCAAGTTGAGTGTGATGAGTTTCGACATCAAGAGCCATCAGACCCGCAAGATGGACTTGCCGCTCGATGCCGACGGCTACATAGCCCGCATCAAGGCCACGAGCGATGCCGCCAACGTGCTGGCATTCACGCTGAATCGTCATCAGGATTGTCTCAGAGTCTTCTCCATGAATCCGCTGAGCACGGTATGCCAGATGGTGATTGAAGACAAGGTCGACAAGTACATCAACGAGGCCGTCTTTGCCAACTTGGTAGTCAGCGACCGTCATCTGGTGCTTACCAGTGAGCGCAGCGGCTACAACACGGTCTACGTCTACGGGCTGAACGGACAGTTGCAGCGCACGGTTCAGCAGGGAGGCGTGGTGACCAGCGTCTACGGTTACGACGAGAAGACGGGCGACCTCTTTTTTGCCGCCACACCAGCCGTGGAGAATCCTGCGGACAAACAAATCTACGTGAGCCATGCCAACGGAAAAATCAACGGACTGGCCACGAACGGCGGTGTGAACAATGCTGTCTTCAGCCGCAACTATAAGTATTTCATCAACACATGGAGCAACCTGCAGACGCCGACCAAGTGTACCATACTCACCACAGGCGGCAATTTCTGTGCCACGCTCTACGACAATGCCGCTCTGGCGCAGAAACTCTCACAATATGACCTGGGGACTAAAGAACTGTTCAGTCTGACCACATCGGAGAATGTCCAGCTGAATGGCTGGATGGTCAAGCCGCGCAATTTCGATCCCGGCAAGCGCTATCCCGTCATCATGTACCAATATGGCGGTCCCGGTTCGCAGCAAGTGCTCAACCAGTGGAACGTGGGCATGAACGGACAGGGAGCCATCCTTGAGCAGTATCTGGCTCAGCAGGGCTACATCGTGGTGTGCGTAGACAACCGTGGCACTGGCGGTCGCGGTGCAGAGTTTGAGAAGTGCACCTATCTGCGCCTGGGCGAACTGGAGGCACGCGATCAGGTGGAAGCCGCATTGTGGCTGGGCCGGCAGAGCTATGTCGACAAGAACCGTATCGGCATCTGGGGGTGGTCGTATGGCGGATGGAACACGCTGATGTCGATGAGCGAGGGTAGAGGAGTCTTTGCCGCAGGTGTGGCTATTGCTCCGCCAACCAGCTGGCGTTACTACGACACCGTCTATACGGAGCGCTTCATGCGCACGCCGAAGGAGAATGCGCAGGGCTACGACCAGGTGAACCCCATTGCCCGTGCCTCGAAGCTGCAAGGCGCACTGTTGCTCTGCCACGGTCTTTGCGACGACAACGTGCACTATCAGAACACAGCAGAGTATGTCGAGGCACTGGTGCAGGCCGACAAGGATTTCCGTCAGCTGGTCTATACCAACCGCAACCACAGCATCTTTGGCGGCAACACCCGCAACCACTTGTTCCGTCAGTGCTTCAACTTCTTCGATGAACATCTGAAGTAATTTTTTTAACTAACAACTATAACCAATGAAACGACTAACGCTATTACTAACTGCTCTCTTTCTGCTCACGCTGACGGCTGGTGCGCGTGGCAAGAAGAAACGTCAGGAGCCCAAGCCGCTCTCGACGATCGAGATGATTATCAAAGTGAACGACTACTGGCAGCAGCACCACAAGCCGCAGGTGCGCTCGTTCTGGGACGAGGCTGCCTACCACACGGGCAACATGGAGGCCTATCGGCTGTTGGAGGTGGCCCGCTGGAAGAACTACAGCGAAGACTGGGCCCGCCACAACAAATGGATGGGCGCACAGGGGGCCGATCCCTCGAAGTGGAAGTACAAGACCTATGGTGAGGGACATGACTTCGTGCTCTTCGGCGACTGGCAGATTTGTTTCCAGACCTATCTCGATCTCTACGAACTGAATCCCGATCCGTTTAAGATCAAGCGTGCCATCGAGGTGATGGATACCGAGGTGCGCTCGCAGGAGACCGACTTCTGGTGGTGGGCCGACGCCCTCTACATGGTCATGCCTGTGATGACGAAGCTCTACAAGGCCACGGGCGAGGTGAAGTATCTCGACAAGCTCTATGCCAACTTCAAGTGGGCCGACGAGCTGATGTACGACAAGGACGAACAGCTCTACTACCGCGATGCCAAGTACATCTACCCCAAGGTGAAGACGGCCTGCAATGGCGGCAAGAGCTTCTGGGCGCGTGGCGACGGATGGGTGCTGGCCGGACTGGCCAAGGTGCTGAGCGACATGCCTGCGGACTATAAGCATCGCGACTTCTTCGTGCAGCGCTTCCGCGAGCTGGCCGAGGGCGTGGCACGCGTGCAGCGCCCCGGAGGCTACTGGAGCCGCTCCATGCTTTGCGAGGAAGATGCACCGGGGCCTGAGACCTCTGGCACGGCCTTCTTCACCTACGGCATGCTCTGGGGCGTGAACCACGGTCTGCTCGACCGTGCCGTCTACGAGCCCGTCATTGCCAAGGCATGGGACTATCTGAGCAAGACGGCCCTGCAGCCCGACGGCAGCGTGGGCTTTGTTCAGCCCATCGGCGAGAAGCCCGACCCCACCAAGACCGTCGATGCCCATTCGCAGGCCAACTTCGGTGTAGGTGCTTTTCTGTTGGCTGCCTGCGAGAAGGTGCGCTACGACGACGGCTCTGTAGGCATCGTTGGCAATCCCGTACAGGTTGTGGTGACCAACGAGAGCGGCGAGTTCCGCCAGCAGGTGGTCGAGGTCGAGGCCAAGCAGCTCTTCGACAGGCTCGGCATTCAGGGCGGTCGACAGTTCATCGTCTTCGACGAGGGTGGTCTCGAAGTTCCCTATCAGCTCAGTTCCACTGGCAAGGTGCTGCTCGATGCCGGCGTGCGTCCTCACGGACAGCTCACCTTCACCATCAAGAAAGGCACGCCGAAGAACTATGCCACGGTGTGCTATGGCCGCGTCTACAACGAGCGCAAGGACGACTATGCCTGGGAGAACGACCGCACCGCCTACCGCGTCTATGGTCCGGCTCTGCAGAAGACGGGCGAGCGTTCCTATGGCACCGACGTGTGGTCGAAGAACACCCCCGAGCTGGTGGTTGAACAGCGCTATTGGATTGAGGATGTGGTCATGATGCCCGCCGTGGAGAAGCTGCGCAAGGAGAACCGTCAGCGCGGCGACTCGCTCTATCGGCTCAACTCCTACCACAACGACCACGGTCGCGGCATGGATCTCTACAAGGTAGGAGCAACGCTGGGTTGCGGCACGCCTGCCCTGATGGTCAACGGCCAGTTGCAGTACCCCTATTGCTTCAAGGAGTGCGAGATCGTAGACAACGGTGCCATGCGCATGGCCGTGCGTCTCACTTATCATCCTGCTACTGTCAATGGCGATACGGCTGTGGTGGAGCATCGCTACATAGAACTCGACAAGGGCTCTAATTATAATAAGGTGGTGGTCTCTTATGACGGACTGACCAAGCCCGTCGATCTGGCAACAGGCTTTGTGCTTCACTCCGAGGACAAGGAGAACGTGGAGTGCGAAGACGACTATGTCATCTATGCCGATCCTACCGACAATCCTCGCGTCAACAACTGTCAGCTGTTTGTGGGCGCACTCTTCCCCGAGGGTGTCGACAAGACGCAGAAGCTGATGCTAGAGCAGTCGAAGGGCGGCAACGACGGTCATGCGCTGGGCATCAAGAAGAATTACACAGGTGCTCCCTACGTCTACTATTTCGGTTCGGCATGGTCCAAGCATGACGTGCGCACGCTGAAGGAGTGGGAAGAGCGCACCGAATGGACGCTCCGCTCATTGCGCCAGCCGCTGAAAGTGGCTTTTAAGTATATAGTCTCGCGTCGCAATTGATGTTGTTTCGCGGTACGAATTCAGAATTTGTAAAGAAAATTCATAGAAAAAAGCACCTACAAAAAGTTGCATTCTAGAAACGGGAATAAGAGAGACTCACGGCTTGTCTGAGCCACTGTTTTGTGATTGATATTAAATCAAAGTGGGTTTACAACCATATCAAACTGAGATATGACTTGAATCAGAACGTGATGAATGATAGAACTCAGTTTGATATGACTGCAAACCCACCATGATTCAATACTAATCACGGCACGAATGCCGTCGTTTCTCACTCAGAGCCGTCCGAAAGGCATACTTTTAAGAGAAGAAAACAGTTCGTTTTGCGAAGTAAAATTTACAACTACCTGAGAATCAGCGACATGTGCAACCCCTTCCAATACTCGCATATTTGCAGGTCACTTTAAGTTTGGTGAGTTTCGTGCGATTCTCAGAGGGGTCGTTGTAAATATTATTCATAATTTGTCACAACTTGTTTTTTTATGATTACTTAATCAGCATTCTTTACTTAAAAATGCGTAAATTTAAGTCTGAAAGCGAAAGTTTTCTCTTGTAACGTAAGAGAGATAACATATTTTTCGTACCTTTGCACCCAAATCAGTCGTGAAAGCGACAAGACTTACGCCGGACTTGCTCATTAGGGGCAGTGAAGGTGTGGGCTAATTTTATTAGAACAGCGTCTTACAACGCTTTGTTTTTGGACTCTTGAATGTAGGAACCTCAAGTAATCTGACAAAAACATTGCAGAGTAGTCGTTTGTGGCGTGGTATGATATTGCCCCGTCGGTGTGCTGAGAAGGTACGGGTTACCTTCAAGCACACTTTAAGGGTGTATTATAGATACCAACGGCGTGAGCGTAATTATTCTGTCTGTTTTCAGAGAAGGTCTTCCTACAACCTAAGAGACGGACTGGCAGGGTGAGAGTTCACGCTCTTTTTGTGTTCTTAGGTCATCTCCGACCAAGTTTCCAATAGAGCTTTGCTGATTCTAATTGACATCAGGCCTAATAGCCTGTGTTTGAGTATGCAACAAGACTCAGGTGTCAAGATGATTGCGGTTGAGACCCCACGCGCAGAAGAGGGGTCTTGCGGCGGAGCCGTGGAGCGAAAGAAGCAAAATTTTCGTCGGCTGAGGAGCAAGGAGACCAGCAGAATCCTTCATCAGAAGAAGGAAAAGCCACGGCTTCAGAAAGTGTTTGACCCGACTGCCTGGTATGTGGTGCAGACCAAACGCTATAAGGAGGTGGACAGCCGCAACCTTCTCAACTCTCCCCGAGGCTTTGTCAATGAGCGAACGAAGGAGCCATATACCGTAGAGGCTTATGCCGCTGTGCAGGAGGATGAGGACAACAAGCTGGTGATACACGGAAAGATATTCGTCCGTGTCGATGAGGCCCATCGGGTGGACGTGCTGAAGAAATGTCCCTATCTGAAAGGTTATGTCAAGGACCCAGCGCTGTCCCTGACCGTCAACGACTTCACCGACTTTGCCCGTGTTCCCGACCGTGAGATGAAGGCGCTCCGTGCCATCCTCGAGATAGCCGACGGTGCCGTGGAATACTCCGAGAATCCATTCAGTCTTAACGACACGGTCAGGATCAAGAAGGGCATCCTGTCCAAGTCGGAAGTCCTGAAAGGTCTGGAAGGCACCATCGAAATGGTGAATGGCCGCAAGAAGGCCACCGTCATCCTCGACAAGCTCGGCGTCTTCAAGTTCATCCTTCCCGTCTCGCAGTTGAAGAGGGCGAAGAGGTAATGACTTAGGATCATGCCAGCTGCCTGCTTCAGTTCCTTGACGAATATAAAAATCTCAACGCGAAATACTATAAATAAAAAACTTTTTTGTATCTTTGCCAACAAATAACAAAGAGGTGATGACAGCAAGACGATATCCCATTGGCATTCAGACGTTCTCACGGATCATCCGTGACGGATATATATATGTTGACAAGACAGACTTGGTATGGCAGTTGGCTCATTATGCAACGTATGTGTTCATGAGTCGCCCTCGCCGCTTCGGCAAGTCGCTGCTGACGTCAACACTGGAGTCATATTTCAGTGGAGAGAAGGAACTCTTTGAGGGGCTGAAAATCATGCAGATGGAACAGGAGTGGGAGCAGTATCCCGTGTTCCGTCTGGACATCAGCACGGCCAAAGCGCAACCTTCTGTAGATGCCTTGAGGGCAAGACTGATGCTGATGCTTGAGGACTATGCCGACATTTACGGGCGCAAAGAGACTGAGGTGACACCGGGGGGACTGTTGGAAGGCTTAATCAAACGGGCGAGTGCCAAGACGAGAAAACAAGTGGTCGTCATTATTGATGAGTATGATGCTCCGCTGCTCGACGTGCTGCACGATGATAAACTGCTTGGTGAAAAAAGGCAGGTGATGCAGGAATTCTATGTGCCATTGAAGGCCAATGAGCGTTATATCAAGTTCTGCTTCATCACGGGCATCACGAAGTTCTCGCAACTGAGCATCTTCTCGACTATTAATAACCTGAAGAACGTTACGCTCCTCCCTCGCTTCTCTGCCATCTGCGGCATCACGGAACAAGAGGTGAAAGAGGTCTTTGCCGAGGACATCCGGGACATGGCCGACCATTTCGGGTGTTCATCTGAAGAGATGTTCCAGAGAATCAAGAACCGTTACGACGGATACCATTTTTCCGAGGTGTCTGACGACATCTACAATCCGTTTAGCCTGCTGAATGCTTTTGGTGACCAGAAGCTTGACAACTACTGGTTTGCATCAGGCACGCCGACTTTCCTCATTCAGCAGATGCAACACTTCAAGACCGACATCACCTCCCTGGACCGATTGGAGGTCTCTTCTGCGGCTTTCGACCAGCCTACGGAGAATATGGAGGACGCCCTTCCTCTGCTCTACCAGAGTGGCTATTTGACCATCAAGGACTATGATCCGGACATAGAGGCCTATACGCTGTCCATCCCCAATCAGGAGGTTCGTGTGGGCTATATCAGAGGACTTCTGCCAGTCTATACAGGACTGAACACGAATAGTGTCCAAATGGGGTTTGCAGCCAAGTTCTGGAAAGCGCTGAGGAAAGGCGACATCGATTTGGCCATGCGTGAGATGCAGTCCTACATGGCAGGCATCCCCTACGTGGAGGGGTTCAAGCAGAAGCTGGCCGAGGCCGCCACGGCAGAGGGCTTCTATGAGTACACGATGTATCTGATATTCTCCATGCTGAATGTCTATGTGCGCACGCAGGTCAAATGTGCCGGAGGCAGGACGGACATGGTGGTCTGGATGCCCGACACGACCTATGTCTTTGAGCTGAAGGTGAACGGTACAGCCCAGGAGGCCTTGCAGCAGATAGACGACAAGAGCTATGCCATACCCTACGCGACTGACGGACGCAAGGTGGTGAAGGTCGGTGTGAAGTTCAATGCCGACACCCGCACACCCGAAGACTGGGTCATTTCGAAATAACAGTGAGAGGGGTGGAGAGATGACAGTAATCGGTCTTTATAGGTCGTATAGCGTACCTAATTCACAGATTGTAACTCCAATTGGCTCGTAAGCGGTCATTTTAGACCGTATTGCGTACCTTATATATAATGATTATCTTTGCGGCGCATATCCAAAACGCTACAAAGAGCTATTGTCACACTTTGCTAACTGTAAGGACCATCATCTTGATTCCTTTACGTAAGCACCCAATTGCTTCTTAGGCCATAATATATATAGTGTGTACCTTTGCCGACGCAAACCAAAAGTTTACGTTATGGCAACAAGTAAAGACTTCGA
>CACXXD010000118.1 GCA_902771445.1 uncultured Prevotellaceae bacterium | reverse complement strand
TTCGGTGAGCAATCGAGTTCTACTCGCTTCGCTCGCAGAAGAAATTAAACAAAAATTATTTTCAAAATTAAAACAAAATTGCCGTGCGGACGGAATGGCGAGAAATAATTTCTTCTAATTTGTAATAATTTCTTTCCGACAAAATTTTTCGCGAGAAAAATTTTCATTCGCAGGTCTAATAATTACGTAAAATTACGGAAATTTCTTTCCTTAGAAAAATATGAATTTTCTTGACAAACACCCCTCTGAGAATCGCACGGAATTCACCAAACTGAAAGTCGCCTGCAAATATGCGAGTATTGGAAGGGGTTACGTATATAACTGATTGTCAGTGTGTTGCGAAATTTATTTCGCAAAAAGAACTGTTTTTGGCCTCAGAAAATTCGTCTTTCGAACAGTTCTGAGAGAGAGGCGACGGCCTTCGCGCTGTGATTAGTATTGAATCATGGTGGGTTTGCAGGCATATCAAACTGAGTTATGACTTAGAACAGAATGCAACTAATGATGAAACTCAGTTTGATATGACTGTAAACCCACTTTGATTCAATATCAATCTCAAAACGAGGGGTATGGCATGGTGTGGGAGTGGCACGTCCGCGCTTACAGAATGCAACTTTCAGAAGTACCTTTTTTCTATGAATTATTTTGACAAAACAACTTCGTGCTGCGGTTGAAATAAAAAAGTGGCACGTTTTTTGCACTGCCTATTGCAGAACTTTAAAAATAACCAAACAGATATGCAAAAAGGTAATATCGGGGTTACAACAGAGAACATCTTCCCCGTCATTAAAAAGTTTCTCTACAGTGATCATGAGATTTTCCTGCGCGAGATGGTGTCAAATGCCGTCGATGCCACACAAAAGATGAAGACACTGGCCGAAAAGGGCGAGTTCAAGGAAGAACTGGGCGACCTGACCGTGCGCGTCAGCCTCGACATAGAGAAGGGAACCATCACCATCAGCGACCGCGGTATCGGTATGACCGAAGAGGAGATTGACAAATACATCAACCAGATTGCCTTCTCGGGCGTGACCGACTTCCTGGAGAAATACAAGGACAATGCCAACAACATCATCGGCCACTTTGGTCTGGGCTTCTACTCGTCGTTCATGGTGTCGAAGAAGGTTGAGATCGTCACCAAGAGCTACAAGGAAGGCTCGAAGGCCGTGAAGTGGAGCTGCGACGGCAGTCCCGCCTTCGAGATAGACGATGCTGAGCGCGACAGCCGCGGCTCGGACATCATCCTCTACATTGACGACGACTGCAAGGAGTTCCTTGAGAAACAGAAGATTGAGGGACTGCTGCAGAAGTACTGCAAGTTCATGCCCGTGCCACTGGCCTTCGGCAAGAAGACCGAATGGAAGGACGGCAAGCAGGTGGACACCGAAGAGGACAACATCATTAATAATGTGGAGCCGCTCTGGACGAAGACACCGTCGACACTGAAGGACGAAGACTACAAGTCGTTCTACCGCACACTCTACCCCATGCAGGACGAGCCGCTGTTCTGGATCCACCTGAACGTCGACTACCCCTTCAACCTGACGGGTATTCTCTACTTCCCGCGCATCAAGTCGAACATCGAGATTCAGCGCAACAAGATTCAGCTGTTCTGCAACCAGGTGTTCGTCACCGACCAGGTGGAGGGCATCGTGCCTGAGTTCCTGACCCTGCTGCACGGCGTCATCGACTCGCCCGACATTCCGCTGAACGTGAGCCGCTCGTATCTGCAGAGCGACCGTGAGGTGAAGAAGATTTCGACCTACATCACCAAGAAGGTTGCCGACCGTCTGAAGGCCATCTTCAACGAGGACCGCAAGGCATACGAAGAGAAATGGGACAACCTGAAGCTGTTCATCAACTACGGCATGCTGACCGAAGAGAACTTCTACGACCGCGCCAAGGACTTCTCGCTCTTCAAGGACACTGAGGGCAAGTACTTCACCTTCGAGGAGTACAAGAAGCTGATTGAGGCTTCGCAGAAAGACAAGAACGACCAGACGGTCTACCTCTATGCCACCGACAAGGAGGAGCAGTACAGCTACATCAAGGCAGCTCAGGACAAGGGCTACTCGGTACTGCTGTTTGACGGTCAGCTCGACGTGCCTTGCATTCAGACACTGGAGCAGAAGTTCGAGAAGAGCCGCTTCACACGTGTCGACTCTGACATCGTGGACCGTCTCATCGAGAAGAGCGATGCTCCGAAGAGCAATCTGACTGACAACGAGCGTGACAATCTGTCAGCCGTGTTCCAGACGCAGATGCCAAAGACTGACAAGACCGAATACATGGTGGAGGTAGACGCGCTGGGCGAAGAGGCACGTCCGGTGGTCATCACGCAGAACGAATGGATGCGCCGCATGAAGGAGATGAGCCGCTATCAGAGCGGAATGAGCTTCTACGGACAGATGCCCGACTCGTTCAACCTGGTGCTGAACAGCGACCACCGTCTGGTGAAGGAGGTGCTCTCGGCCATGAACGCCGAACTGGCCGACCAGCTGAAGCCCATCGAGAGCGAGATCAAGGGACAAGAGGCCCGTCTGGCTGCACTGAACCAGCAGATGGAGAAGAAGAAGCCCGAGGAAATCACTCAGGAGCAGAAGGACGACAAGGCCAACACGCAGAAGGCCATCGACGAGCAGAAAGACAAGAAGCAACAGCTCATAGACGGATATGCCAAGAAGAACGACATCGTTCATCAGCTCATTGACCTGGCACTCCTGCAGAACGGCATGCTGAAGGGCGAGGCACTCGACAAATTCCTGAAGCGCTCTGTCGACTTGATTAAATAACTGAGCCATCCCCATCCTTGTTTCTCAACAGCGAATCTGGCAAATGCATGATTCGCTGTTGAGAAAGAAGATGGGAATTTTTCTTTACAAGAATATATGAAGCTACACACTGGATATAGTCGCGAGGGTGAATACGATCACTTCGTAGTGAATGCGCCGCAAGGCCTGCTGGCATTCTTGCTTGAGAACGTGAAACAGAGCCGGACGAAGATAAAGGCCACACTGCAGGGCAGGGGCATCAAGGTGAACGGCAAGACCGTCTCGCAGTTCGACTTTCCGCTGGAGCCAGGCATGAAGGTGGCTGTCAGCAAGACCAAGCGCAATCAGCAGAGTTTCAAGAACCGATACGTGAAAATCGTCTACGAGGACAAGTGGCTGATTGTCATCGAGAAGAACGTGGGCATACTGTCGATGGCAGCTGGCCACTCGTCGCTCAACGTGAAGAGCGTGCTCGACGACTACTTCAAGAAATCGCACCAGAAGTGTACGGCTCACGTCGTTCACCGGCTGGACCGCGACACCAGTGGACTGATGGTCTATGCCAAGGACATGGAGACCGAACAGATACTGGAGCACAACTGGCACGACATCGTCTACGACCGCCGCTATGTGGCCGTAGTGAGCGGTGAGATGGAGAAAGACGAGGGAACCATTGAGAACTGGCTGAAGGACAACAAGGCCTACATCACCTATTCGTCGCCCGTAGACAACGGCGGCAAGCTGGCCATCACCCACTATCATGTGCTCGACCGGACCACCGACCACTCGCTGGTGGAGTTCAAGCTGGAGACCGGGCGCAAGAACCAGATTCGCGTGCATGCCGCCGACATGGGCCACCCGGTCTGCGGCGACACCAAGTACGGCAACGGCGACGACCCGCTCCACCGCCTGTGCCTGCATGCATGGCTGCTCTGCTTCACTCATCCCGTGACGGGCGAGCCAATGGAGTTTGACACCATTGTGCCTACGTCGTTCCGCATGTTGTTTAAACACTGACTGGACTATGGACAACCTGGGTTATTATCTACTGTTGCTGGCAGTCATCATCGGTGCTGTCTTGCTGATCAAGAAAGTGGCCGGATGCATGATCAAGACCGTCATCTTCGTCGTCCTGCTCATCATACTGGCCTGCGCCTACTACTACTATCACACGATGTAGCAGCTTGGCGTGATTTTGCTTCACCCCACACAAAAAGCAGAGGCCCTGACTCTCCACACTTGGAAAGTCAGGGCTTGTCTGTTGTTTGTTTGGAAGTAAGTTTTGTTTGTAAGTTTTATTTATGCTTCGGCATCAGGTATTACTGAAACGACGCTCTTGTCGCGCTTTCCTCTGTGGAAATTGACAGTACCGTCAATAAGAGCATAGAGCGTATCGTCTTTGCCAATACCTACACCGTTGCCGGGGTTGTGATGAGTACCACGCTGGCGAACGATGATGTTGCCTGCCTCTACCTTCTGGCCACCCCAGATTTTCACGCCGAGTCGCTGTGCTGCACTCTCGCGGCCGTTCTTAGAACTACCTACACCTTTTTTATGTGCCATTTCTTGTTCCTCCTACGCTTAAGCGATTACTTGTTTAACTTCTACCTGAGTGAACTGCTCACGATGACCGTTACGCTTGCGAGAGTCCTTGCGACGCTTCATCTTGAAGACGATGACCTTGTCACCCTTCACCAGCGGGTTCACTACTTCTACTACTACTTTTGCACCTTCTACGGTGGGTGCGCCAACCTTGACTGTGCCGTCGGCATCTACGAGCAGCACCTTGTCAAATTCAACAGTCTTGCCTGCCTCCACGTCCTTCATGTGGTGCACGAAGAGCTTCTTGCCCTCCTCAGCCTTGAACTGCTGACCCTGAATTTCTACAATTGCGTACATTGTTTTTTATTAATAAATAGGGGTTTTTCCGTAAGGCGGTGTACGTCCGTACACACTTCACCAAGCCTCCACGGACTCTTTTGGGCTGCAAAGGTACACATATTTTTATACTAATCGATTCCTGTTCCAATATAATTCATGTTATTTAACTCAGTTTAACCTAACTGCCCTTGTTTGACAAGAACAGCTGACGTTAAGCGAGAGAAAAAATTACTAATAATGCTTTTTTTTCAGTCCGCGGCTCTGATAATGCGACGAGTGTTTTGTATCTTTGCACCACATTTTTTCAGTATACAGATATGGCAAAACGCATCGTCATTCTTTTATGTGCCGCGCTGCTCTCTGCATCCGACTTGCAGGCGCAGACCGTTCAGCAGTGGCGCGACTCGCTGGCAACGCTCAATCAGCAAATCAGACGTTTCCCCAAGTCGACCGACCTTCGCCTGAGGAAAGCTGCGGTCAACATAGAACTGAACCAATGGGACTATGCCATCGAGGAATACAGCGCAGTGCTGCAGATTGACCCTCAGAATCTTGCTGCACTCTATTTCCGTGCATACGCCAATAGCTACCTGCGCCATTACGATCTGGCCAAGTTCGACTATGAGCGGTTCTTGTCGATCATGCCCCGAAACTTCAATGCCCAACTGGGACTGGCAATGGTGAAGCGAAAGATGGGGCGCAAAGTCGATGCTATGGACGAGATGAACAAGCTCGTGCAGATGTATCCCGACTCTGCGCTGGCCTATGTGGCAAGAGCGGGCTATGAGGCCGAGGTGCAACAATACGAAGCAGCCCTCTACGACTGGGATGAGGCCATCAAAAGGAGCCCGAGGAATGCCGACTTCGTAGCTTCGAAAGTTGAGGTGCTGCTCACCATCAAGCGCAACGACGAGGCTGTATATGAGCTGGAGAGTGCCATCAAGCGAGGCATTCCGCGAGCCGCACTGAAAGAGTGGTTCGACAAATGCAAGTAGAAAAAGAGAAGTCGTCATTCGGGGAATGGCGACTTCTCTTCATAATTTTTTGATTGCTCTTCCGCAGAAGAGCGTAGGCATTGACTAATCAACCGCCAAAGTTATCATACATGATAGACTCCGACTCTACGCCCAGTGAGTCGAGCATCTGAACGACAGCCTTCGACATGGGGCCAGGACCACACATGTAGTACTCGATATCCTCTGGAGCCTCATGGTCTTTCAGATAGGTGTTGAGCATCACCTGATGCACGAAGCCCGGCGTGTACTTCACACCTGCTGCATCGGCGGCGGGATCGGGACGGTCGAGAGCCAAGTGGAAGTGGAAGTTGGGGAATTCTTTCTCCAGGCCGAGGAAGTCTTCGAGATAGAACACTTCGTTGAGCGCACGTGCTCCGTAGAAATAGTGCATCTCGCGATCGGTGGTATGCAGGGTCTTGGTCATGTGCATGATCTGAGCACGAAGCGGAGCCATGCCTGCACCACCGCCAACCCAAATCATCTCTTTCTTTGAGTCGAAGTGTGGGTGGAAATCTCCATAAGGACCACTCATGATGACCTTGTCGCCAGGCTTCAACGAGAAGATATACGACGAAGCAATACCGGGGTTGACCTCCATGAATCCGCTGCGATCGGGCTTGAAAGGAGGTGTTGCAATACGAACGGTCAGCATGAACACGTCGCCCTCTGCAGGATAGTTGGCCATAGAGTAGGCACGGATCGTGGGTTCGGGGTTCTTACACTTCAAGGGGAACAGTCCGAACTTCTCCCACGAAGGCAGATACTCGGCACCGATCAGCGACTTGTCGAAGTCCTTGTCGTAGTCAATGCAATCGAATGCGGGAATCTTGATCTGGGCATACGAGCCGGGAAGGAAGTCCATGTGGGCGCCGGCAGGCAACTGCACCTTAAACTCCTTGATGAACGTGGCCACGTTCTTGTTGGAGATGACCGTACACTCATATTCCTTTACGCCAAGGATCGACTCGTCGACATGAATCTTCAGGTCGCCCTTCACCTTGCACTGACAGCCCAGACGCCAGCCAGCCTTGATTTCCTTACGAGAGAAGTGAGGACGCTCTGAATCGAGGATTTCGCCACCACCCTCAAGCACCTGAACCTTACACTGTCCGCACGATGCCTTGCCACCGCATGCCGAAGGCAGGAAAATGCCGTTCTCGTTGAGCGTTGACATCAGGCTGTTGCCCTGCGGCACGTTGATGGTGTTCGTGCCATTGATTTCAATATTCACGTTACCGCTGGGCGAAAGATATTTCTTTGCTACCAGCAGGATAATTACCAAAAGGAGAATTACGATGAGGAAAACTCCTATGCTATATGCTATAAACTGTGCCATATCCTCATGATTAAATGTTAAGTCCACTGAAGCACATCATAGCCATAGCCATGAGGCCTACCACAATAAATGTAATGCCGAGACCCTGCAGCGGACGAGGCACGTCGCAGTACTGCATCTTCTCGCGAATAGCACCAAGCGACACGATGGCGAGCGTCCAGCCAATGCCCGAACCGAAGCCATAGACGATGGCATCCCACACACTGGTAATGGCCTGTGTGTTGGTGGGGTCGAGCAGAATGCGCTGCTGCATGAAGAGCGAAGCACCCATGATGGCACAGTTGACGGCAATCAGCGGCAGGAAGATGCCGAGGGCAGCATAGAGCGAGGGCGAATAACGCTCTACGGTCATCTCTACGAGCTGCACCATGCCGGCAATCACACCGATAAAGAGGATGAACGACAGATAGCTCAGGTCTACGCCTTCGACGAGACAGTCGGGGCCGAGCACCTTGGTCTGCAAGAGATAGTTGACGGGAACAGTGACGGTGAGCACGAAGGTCACGGCCAGTCCCAGTCCCATTGAGGTCTTCACCGTCTTCGACACGGCCAGATAAGAGCACATGCCAAGGAAGAAGGCGAATATCATGTTGTCGACAAAAATCGACCGGAAAAACAAGCTAATGATATGTTCCATAATTACTTCTCCTTATAAAAATAAGCACGATGAACCCAAATGACAATACCCACAAGGATGAGCGCCATGGCAGGCATGGTCATCATGCCATTGTTAATGTAGCCCCAGTCGTAGCAGGCATCAGGGATAATCTGGAAGCCCAGCAACGATCCGCGTCCGAAGAACTCGCGCACGGCACCAACGACCACGAGGATGAGCGCATAGCCAAGACCGTTGCCCACACCGTCGAGGAACGAAGGCCAAGGCTTGTTCATCATGGCGAAGGCCTCCAGACGGCCCATCAGAATACAGTTGGTGATAATCAGACCCACGTAGACACTCAGTTCAACGCTCACGTCATAGACGTAGGCTTTCAGAATCTGGCTCACGATGGTCACGAGCGCTGCCACGACCACCAGCTGCACCACGATACGGATGCGGTTAGGAATCGTGTTACGCAAAATAGAAATGATCACGTTCGAGAATGCCGTAATCACCGTCACGGCCAAGCCCATCACAATAGCAGGCTTCAGCTGAGAGGTCACGGCCAATGCCGAGCAGATGCCCAGCACCTGAACAAGAATCGGGTTGTCGAGGTTCAGCGGATTGCAGAACACCTCTTTATTTTGTTTACTAAATAATGCCATATTTACTCCTCCTCTGCTTTAATATCGTTTGCGGATGCCTGTAAGAGCTTCACGCCTTTCACAAGACCGTCGCGAAGCATGTCGCTCACACCATTCGAGGTGAGCGTTGCGCCCGTGACACAGTCGACTTCTGAGGCGGGATTCTCAACTTTCTTCACGACGGCAATAGCCACATTGCCGTTCTCATCCAGAATCTTCTTGCCCTGGAACTTCTCCTGCCAAGCCTGCGAGTCTTTGATCTCAGCTCCCAGACCAGCCGTCTCACCCTCATGGTTGAAGTAAGCTCCGTAGATGGTGTTAAGGTCTTCATCGACAGAGATGAAACCGCTGATGCCGCCCCAAAGGCCCATGCCTTTCAAGGGGAACACATACTTGGTCTGTCCGTCAATCTTACAACCGTAATACTTCACACCGTCTTTCTCGACTTCGCTAACTACCACCTCGGCATACTTTTGCTCAGCCTCCTGACCGTCAAGTCCACGTAGGTTGAGCGAGTTCAGTATCTGCTTCTTCACGTCAAGTGCCACGTTGGCATCCTGCATGGGCTTCAGTGCCTGAAAGACGAAAGCCAACAGGAAGGCAACGACCACCACAAGAACCGCACTATATATAATAATGTACGAATTCGAATTAGTATTCAGTTTCATTTGGTACCTCCTCTCTTCATTCGTTTCGAGATATTACGCTCCACAACAAAGTGGTCAATCGTAGGAGCAAACATGTTCATCAGCAGAATGGCAAGCATCATGCCTTCGGGATAGCCGGGGTTCATCAC
>CACXXD010000117.1 GCA_902771445.1 uncultured Prevotellaceae bacterium | reverse complement strand
TTTGAGATTGATATTGAATCAAAGTGGGTTTACAGCCATATCAAACTGAGTTTTAGCATTAGTTACATGATGATTAAAGTAAGAACTCAGTTTGATATGGTTGTAAACCCACTTTGATTCAATACTAATCTCAGCACGAAGGCGGCTTGGAACTGTTCGAAAGGCGAAGTCTTATGAAGAGGAACTGTTCTTTTTGCGAAACTGAATTTCGCAACATACTGCAAATCAATAAGATGCGCAAACCCTTCCAATACTCGCGTATTTGCAAGCGACTTTCAGTTTAGTGATTTTCGTGCGATTCTCAGAGGGGTGTTTGTCAAGAAAATTCATAATTTTGGTTTGTTCAAATTTAGCGTGGCAAGGCTGAGACTTAGCCTTGCGTAGGCATGCTCATCCATTCCTTTCTTTCCGTCTCCGATAGCTTTTCGATGGCATAGCGGAGGGTGGTGCGAGGCATGTGGTGGACGTGCTGACGGAGGAAGGCACGCAAGAGATCGGTGGAGACGCGCTTGCCCATCTCGCGGAGCATCCAGCCGACGGCCTTGTGCATGAGGTCGTGCGGATGGTGCAGATGCATCTCGGCATAGCGCAGGCACCACGATGCATCGCCCTGTTGCGAGGTCTTCCATGTGCAGACGATGCTCATGCGCTGTCGCCAGAGGTTGTCGCTCTGTGCCAGCTGGTCGAGCACCTGCCGCTTGTAATCGTGTACATCGCTTTCGGTGCGGTCGGCAAGTGCGGTCGGCAAGAGCAGCCAATGGCCCAGAATCTTTGGTGCGGAGAGGTCTACGAGATCCCAGTTGTTGGCTCGTTCAGCATATTTCAGATAGAGCATCAGAATCTCGTCGCGCTGTCTCGTGGCCTCCTTGTCGTGCATGAACCGCTTGGCCGAAAGCTTCTCAAATCTCTCTACAAGCAGCAACAGACCGCAGAGCCTCACTTCGTGCCAGCGGGACAGGAGCAACTGGGGAATCTCGCTGAGCGGTGTATTCTTGGCGGCCTGGACCACCTCTCGCGTCTGCGGCACTTTCAGTCCCAGGAACTCGTCGCCCTCACCATACTCGCCCGGCCCTGTCTTGAAGAACCGCATCAACACCTGTCGCTGCTCCTCGTTCCGCAACGACTCCATATATCCAATGATTTCCTTTGCCTTGTCCACTATATTAAAAATGAAAAATGAAGAGTGAAGAATGAAAAATTTGCTACCGCATATCGGTGTATGCTGCAAAGTTAGCAAAAAAAGCGAGAAACAAGCACAACTTGAAAATTGAAAATTGAAAATTTGTGGTACAGTATAGCAATACTAATCATAATTTTCAATTCTCAATTTTCAATTTTCAATTTTATATGTATCTTTGCAACCGATTATGGAACAAAAACGTATATTAGTTGTTGACGACGAGCACGACTTGTGCGACATTCTGTTGTTCAACCTCCGGGCGGCTGGCTATCAGGCAGAGGCGGTGTACTCGGCAGAAGAGGCTTTGCTGCGGGGTGTGACGGATTTCGACTTGCTGCTGCTCGACGTGATGATGACGGGGATGTCGGGCTTTGAACTGGCCGAACGGCTGAAGGCGGAGGAACAGCCCCGGCATATCCCTATCATTTTCCTGACGGCAAAGGACACGGAAGACGACACGCTGCACGGATTCTCAGTGGGAGCGGACGACTACGTGAGCAAGCCGTTCTCTGTGCGCGAGGTGATGGCAAGGGTGAAGGCGGTGCTGGGCAGAAGCATCATGCAGCCGCTGAGAAAGGAGAAGAGGCTTGTCGCCTACGGAGGTCTGACGGTGAATACGGACAACAAGACTGCCAGCATTGACGATGAGCCTATTGCGCTCACTCGCACGGAGTATGAACTGCTGCACCTTCTGCTCAGTCACCGCGGACAGGTGTTCAGCCGACAGCAGTTGCTGGACAGGGTGTGGCCACAGGATGTCATCGTGACGGAGCGGACGGTGGATGTGAACATTGCCCGACTGCGCAAGAAGCTGGGCTGCTATGCGGCTTGTCTGGTATCGCGCACGGGATTTGGATACTGCTTTAAGATTGAAAATTGAAGATTGAATATTTAAAATTTAAAATTGAAGAAAGAGAAACTGTCTGAAGGACGAAAGATGTGGCTGAGCGTGATGGCCATCTTTCTGATTTATGCCTTTGTCTTCATCTTGTTCGAGGACTATGACCGCAAGTTCATCATGCCGTTCAATGAGGTGAGCGACTGGCATCTGCTGCTCTTCTCGCTGCTGGTGATGGCGGGACTGAGCTGCCTGTTGTTCCGCTATGCCAAGCGGATGGATGAGCGCATCAGTCGTGAACAGGCTGAGAAGGAGAACCGAATGCGACGCGAGCTGACACAGAACATTGCACACGAGCTGAAGACACCGGTGGCCAGTATCCTCGGCTATACGGACACGATCCTCGACAGTCACGACATGACGGAAGACGTGAAGCACCGATTCCTCGTCCGCACCAATGCTCAGGCTCGCCGACTGGCTACGTTGCTGCAGGACATCTCCACGCTGAACCGCATGGACTATGCCCGCGACATGATTGCGATGGAGCGCATCAATGTTTCCGTGCTCTTTGCCGACATCGCGGAAGAGACTGCCATTGCCATGCAGAAGCGACAGATGACGTTGCACAACTGTCTGCCGCAAAGCATCATCGTACAGGGCAACTACTCGCTGCTGTACAGCATCTTCCGCAACCTCATGGACAATGCGGTCAACTATGCGGGGAAGGGTACAACGGTAGAGATAGCTGCCGAACAGCAGGCTGACTGTTGGCGATTCACCTTCAAGGACAATGGCATCGGCATCCCTGCCAAGCATCTGTCCCGCATCTTTGAGCGTTTCTACCGCATAGACAAAGGACGCAGCCGCGAAATGGGCGGCACGGGGCTGGGGCTCGCCATCGTCAAGAATGCGGTGCTGTTGCATAGCGGAAACATCACAGTCAGCACTCCCGACACTGGTGGACTGGCATTTGAGTTCACAATATCTTCGGAAATTGAGAATTGAGAGTGTAGAGTGTAAAAGATGCGGTAGCAAACTCTACACCCTAAACTCTAAACTCTCAATTCTCAACTAAAAATGTAATCATATCGTAACACGTTTTTTTTGCTAAGGACAAAGATTGCTTGTATCTTTGCGAAAAACATTTTAAAACATTATGGTTACAAATCAAAATTATTTCATGTTAGCCTTGCAATTGCTGGGTTCACTGGGGTTGCTGATCTACGGTATGCGAATGATGAGCGAAGCCCTGCAGAAGATGGCCGGACCTCAGCTGAGGCATGTGCTGGCCAAGATGACTACCAACCGACTGACGGGGATGCTGACAGGAACACTGGTCACCTGCGCCGTACAGTCGTCGTCGGCCACGACGGTGATGACCGTCTCGTTCGTCTCGGCAGGACTGCTGACGCTGGCGCAGGCCATATCAATCATTATGGGTGCCAACATCGGCACAACGCTCACGGCATGGATCATGTCGGTGGGCTACAACGTCGACCTGACCACAATTGTCTATCCCGCATTCCTCGTGGGCATGGTGCTCATCTACAAGAAGCGCCACCGCTACATGGGCGATCTCTTGTTTGGACTGGCATTCTTGTTCCTGTCGCTGGTGATGCTGAGCAGCACAGGCAAGTCGTTGGACCTGGCGCACAACGAGGCGGTGGTAGGGTTCTTTGCATCGTTCGACGTATCGAGTCACCTCACCATCTTTGCCTTTGTCGCCATCGGCACGCTCATCACGTGCATCGTGCAGTCGTCGGCTGCGGTCATGGCAATCACCATCCTGCTCTGTTCAACGGGGGTGCTGCCCATCTACCTGGGCATCGCTCTGGTGATGGGCGAGAACATAGGTACGACGGCCACGGCCAACCTCGTGGCACTCGGCTCTAACACGCAGGCCCGCCGGGCTGCACTGGCTCACTTGCTGTTCAATGTCTTCGGTGTGATTTGGGTGCTCATCGTGTTCTATCCGTTTGTCAACATGGTGTGCGGCTTGGTGGGATATGAGATCCAGGCCCCCCTTTCGTCCCCTGAGGGGGACACAATAGCTTCAGTCGCCAAAACTACAGAAGCCCACTCGGGGGCAGTAGGGGCGGCCTTGGCCATGTTCCACACCTGTTTCAACGTCATCAACACGTCCATTCTCATCTGGCTGGTGCCGCAACTGGAGCGTGTGGTATGCTGGATATTGCCAGAGAAACAGGAGGGCAAGCAGAAAGAAGAGTTCCGTCTGCAATACATCCATGCAAACTTGGTGCAGACACCGGAAATCTCCGTTCTTCAGGCTCAGAAGGAAACTGCCGCTTTCGCCCAGCGCGTCAGCAAGATGTTCGGCCTGGTGCGCACGCTGTTCCATGAGACCGACGCAAAGAAATTTGCCGAACAGTTCAGGCAGATAGAGCACGAAGAAGACACGACCGACAAAATGGAGATGGAGATTGCCCGCTATCTGGAGCAGGTGAGCGACGACCATCTGAGCGACGAGACGAAGCAGAAGATTCGACAGATGATGCGCGAGATCAGCGAACTGGAGTCCATCGGCGACGCCTGCTACAAACTGGCTCGCACGCTCGACCGCAAACAGGAGTCGGGCAAGGCCTTCACCAAGCATCAGACCGACCAACTGCAGATCCTCATGGCCCTCTGCGACAATGCCCTCACGCAGATGCAGACCGTGATGCACGGCCATCGCTCCGACCACGACATACGCGACTCCTTCCGCATTGAGAACGACATCAACCAGCTGCGCCATCGGCTGAAGGAAGAGAATGCCCGTGCTGTCAACGAGCATGAATACGACTACACCGTAGGCACGCTCTACGTTGACATGATCAACGAACTGGAGAAGCTCGGCGACTACGTCGTCAACGTCATCGAGGCGCGATTCGGAAGGTATTAGGCATCCTCTGCCGCCATTGGCATCTGCATGCTCTCTTCCTCCTGCTGCGCATAGCCCTGCATCACCCGATGGTCGTCCAGCCAGATTTTGTTCAGCGTGAAAGCCAGGGAGCGCAAGGTCTGCTCGCGTTTCTTCGGTGCCAGTTCGCACTCCCACACGGTGATGCAGTGCCAGCCCATCGCAGCCAGCTGGCGCTGCTCCTCGCGGTCACGCTGCATGTTGCGCGTAATCTTCTTCACCCAGAACTCGCGATTGGTATGCGGAATCTTGCAACAGACCGAACCAGCGGCAACCGACTGCCCATCGACGTGATGCCCGTGCCAGAAACATCCGTTCACGAACACGCACGTCCTGTATTTTCGCAACACCAGATCAGGATGTCCCGGCAAGCGGGGCGAGTTCAGCCGATAGCGGAATCCCCTTGCCCACAGCCATCGCCTGACAATAAGTTCGGGCTTCGTGTTCTTCGACTTGATAGCCGCCATGTTCTTGCTCCTGCGAGCCTGTTCCTCTGGTGTCATGCCCCCCAATCTTCAATTTTCAATTTTCAATTTTCAATCTTCAAGTCTCCCTCAAAGTTAACGGGGTCGCGGTTCATGGAGCGCACGCTGATAGATGCCTTGCCATTGTCGTAGATCTCCACCATGTAGTGATAGGTGTCTTCCTGCGTTCTCACGTCCATCTCCATGCGCGTAAAGTTGGCCTTTGGCCTGCTCTCCACATAGTTCTGCACCGTTTTCTCGAAGTTCAGTCCCTGCGGCGGCGAGGCCATCGGTGCCTGATAAGCCTGTCCGAGGAAGGGCAGATAGCTGCACAGCGTGTCGCCCCTCAGCTGCAAGAAGAAGTCTGGCGTCACCATGCGCGAGCCATAGCGCAACGTACCCATCTGCGTAACGTCAATCTGCCAATGTCGCTTTGCCAGCATCTCAGCCACGGCAGCCTTCGTCCGTGCCTGTCGTTCCTCGCGCTGTTGCTGTGTGGCGCATGCCGTCAGCAAGCCTACCAAAAATACTGCAATCCATTTCGTCTTCATGTTCTTAATAATTTCGAGTAGTCCGACAGCCCTTTTGCCATCGGAATCGTATGCAAATATAGCAATTATTTTCGAATCGTGTCATTCTTTACGAAAGAAATAGTCTCGCTTTTTGCTTCATCTTATTGTTGTCAAATTGTAAATTATTAAATTGCCAAATCCTAATAAGCTTGTTCGTGAACCCCCTTGACAGCTCTCCCGCTGGGGTCGTTCATGTTTTTGAAAGCAGCATCCCATTCGAGGGCGATGGCTGTCGAGCATGCCACGCTTGCCTCCTGGTTGACACTTCGGGCGGCAGAGTCGCTGGGGAAGTGTTCGGCAAAGATGCTGCGATAGTAGTACTCCTCTTTGTTGAGCGGCGGATTGATGGGGAAACGTTCTGCCGCATGTGCCATCTGCTCGTCGCTCACAGCTTCGGAGGTAATCTTCTTCAATGTGTCAATCCATGAATAGCCTACACCGTCGCTGAACTGCTCCTTCTGCCGCCAAGCAATCTCTGCGGGTAACATATCGGCAAAGGCTTCGCGGACTATTCTCTTCTCAATCGTTGAGCCGGGACACATCTTCGCCTTGGGATTTGTACGCATGGCCACATCCAGGAACTCCTTATCGAGGAAAGGAACACGTCCCTCCACGCCCCAGGCCGAGAGGCTCTTGTTGGCACGGAGGCAGTCGTAGAAGTGGAGCTTGCTGAGTTTGCGGACGGTCTCCTCATGGAATGCCTTCGCGCTCGGTGCTTTGTGGAAGTAGAGATAGCCGCCGAACACCTCGTCTGCCCCTTCGCCACTGAGCACCATCTTAATGCCCATTGACTTGATGACGCGGGCAAGCAGGTACATCGGAGTTGAGGCACGGATGGTTGTCACGTCGTATGTCTCGATGAAGTAGATGACGTCACGGATGGCATCAAGTCCTTCCTGTATGGTGTAGTTGATTTCATGATGTACGGTGCCGATGTGGTCGGCCACCAGCCTTGCCTTTGACAAGTCGGGAGCTCCCTTCAAACCTACAGCGAAGGAATGCAGGCGAGGCCAATAGGCGCGTGTCTGCGAGTTGTCCTCTATGCGATGCTCGCTGAACTTTTCGGCTATGGCAGAGATGATGCTGCTGTCCAGACCGCCGCTGAGCAGTACGCCATAGGGTACGTCGGACATCAATTGACGCTTCACGGAGTCTTTCAGAGCTTCGCGGATTGCCTCGACGCTTGCCTCGTTATTCTTCACAGCATCATAATCGAACCAGTCACGCTGGTAGTAAGATTGAAAATTGAAAATTGAAGATTGAAGATTTCCGGCAGTACCGTCCTCGTGGCAATCTTCAATTTTCAATATTCCATCTTCAATATTTGTAAGGTAATGCCCGGGCAGGAAGGGCTCGTATCGCTCACACTGCCCTTCGAGTGCTTTCAATTCGGAGGCAACATACACGGTGCCATCACTGTCATAGCCTATATATAGAGGTATCACGCCAATGGGGTCGCGGGCTATCAGGAAGGCATCCTTCTCTTCGTCATAAAGGGCGAAAGCAAAGATGCCGCTGATGTCTTCCAGGAAGTCGATGCCTTTGTCGCGATAGAGCGCAAGAATGACTTCGCAGTCGCTGCCCGTCTGGAAGTCATAACGTCCTGCATACTGGCGGCGAATCAACTGATGATTGTAGATTTCGCCGTTGACGGCCAGCACCATCTTCCTGTCGGGCGAGAACAAAGGCTGACCGCCGCTCTCGGGATCGACGATAGAGAGACGTTCGTGGGCAAGGATGGCTGAGCCGCCACAATAGATGCCGCTCCAGTCCGGACCACGATGCCTGATTTTTTGACTCATGCGCAGAGCCTTCTCGCGAAGCTCATGCGTCTGCTTCTTGATGTTGAAGATCGATACTATTCCACACATAGCGTTATTTATTATTTAATTATTACCAGGCCCTCCCCAACTCTCCCTTAAAGGGAGGGAGGCCTCCCCCTTTAATGGGGAGTTAGAGGGGGCTATATTTCACGAAGGCTTGGTTGACAAGACGATTGCCGCCGGGAGTGGGATAATGTCCGGTGAAGTACCAGTCGCCTTGATGGTCGGGGCAAGCAGCGTGCAGACCTTCGATGGTCTGGAAGACGAACTCCACTGGCGCTTGCATTCCTGCGGGACGAAGCATTTCGGCCATCTTCCCGTTGAGGTCTTCAATGCTGAACGGTTCGTAGATGGCACTGACACAGTTACGTTGCTCCGCTGCCGGCTTACGGAGCTCGGCATGACAAGCCTCATGGACATCTTTTATCAACTGCCACATACCTCGCTCTTCGATGAGAGCGATGGCGGCACGAAAAGCACAGAACTCCTCCAGGCGCGCCATGTCTATGCCATAGTAGTCGGGGTAGCGCACCTGTGGCGAGCTGCTGACCATCACTATCTTCCGGGGATGCAAGCGGTCAAGTATCTTGAAGATGCTTTCCTTCAAGGTCGTGCCTCGCACTATACTGTCGTCGATGATAACCAGATTGTCTTCGTAAGGCCGCAGCGAGCCGTAGGTGATGTCATAGACATGCGAGGCGAGGTCGTTGCGCGATCCTGCTTCCGTAATGAAGGTGCGCAGTTTGATGTCTTTCCATGCCACCTTTTCGCTGCGCACGTTCAGCCCCTGACTACGCAAGCCCTCCATCATGCCATAAAAAGCAACCTCGGCCGTGTTGGGAATGAAGGAAAAGACAGTATGCTCGGTGTCGCCGTCGATGGCCTTGAGGATGGGGGCCGTGAGCTGCTGCCCAAGTTGCTTACGCTCGCGGTAGATGTCGCAGTCAGAGCCCCGGCTGAAGTAGATGCGCTCGAACGAACATCGCATCTGCTTCTTTGCCTCGAGGATTGTTTCCAGAGCAGAGGTGCCGTCCTTATGCACGATGAGTGCCTTGCCTGCCGGCAACTCTTCAACGTCATCGCAACTGAGGTCGAAGGTCGTCTGCAATACGGCACGCTCGCTGGCGACGCTGGCGACTTCGTCGTCCCTATAGAAGAAGGCTGGCCGTATGCCCCAAGGGTCGCGCATGGCGAACATCTCGCCGCTGCCCGTCATGCCACACATCACGTAGCCTCCGTCGTAGTCGGCCATCGTGGTGCGC
>CACXXD010000116.1 GCA_902771445.1 uncultured Prevotellaceae bacterium | reverse complement strand
TGTACCGGCTCGATGGTCTGTTGCCCATTGCGCTGGGCAGTCTGCACGGCGGCCTGTACGGCCTCCTGTGCTTTGATTGTGAACTTGTCTAATGTCATAATCTATCTCCTTTCTTTTTTGTTTCTATCATTTTGCTCACAAATAGTATGCCTTATCACGATAAGTGACAAAACGACATGAAGACGTGACAAATTGACAAAGCAGCTTGTGGGGAAAGGGCGATGATAGACGAACTGCTGTTTGACAAGTACGGAACTTTATAAGGACAAAAGTAAAGGAGATGGTGTAATGGAGAAACTATTTGTCATCGTAATGGCCGTATGCGGAAAGCACTTCAACATGGACTTCTGTTTCAAAAATCCGATAAACGAGTCGATGACTTTTTCTGTGTAGTTTAACGATTTTAGTTGACACTGATTCCGATAATAAAGCGGCAAAGGTGATTCTGCTAAACAAACAATAAAAAAAGGGGGGATGTACCCCCTTTTTTAGTTTTCGTAATCAATCTCATGGTCGAGCTTGGAGATAAAGTCGTCGAAGACCTCTTGCTCTACATCGCCCATGGCAAACTCTTTCTCGGCATCCTTGCGTATCTCGGCGATCCAGGCACGACGAGCACGGATGTAGTCCTCGCGAATGCGTGTAACAGCCTGCTCGTCAATCTCCGTAAGATGGTAGTAGTCGAGGATGAGTTGATAGGTCCATGCCCACTGATATTTGCGGAAATGGTTGTTGATGTCCTCAAAGCGGTCGATGACCTGCTGAATGTTCTCGATGTTGCCCGACTTGATATCGTCGATGAGACGCAGTTCCTCTGACTCCGGCAGAAGCAGTCCGCTGAGGTCGACCCACTGTCCTTTGCCCGTCTCGTCCTCTGGCACACCAAGGAATCCGCCCTTGATGGCACGTTTGAGCACTGCACCGATATAGATGCGCAAAGCGATGTCGTAGTATTTGAGTCCCTTGACAAGCGAAGAGGCATTGATGACATACTCGTGGAAGTTATAGGTAGAGACGTTGTCGCCTGAGGCAGCACGCAGGTTCTCCAGTATCTTACGCCCTTCGAGCAATTCGCCCACGGTGAACGGCGACAGCCAGTCGAAGTTGATGATTGACTTCTTCGACTGCTTGGAACGCTTGTCGCGTTTGGGCCACTTTTTAATGTCACGATAGAGTCCAACAGTGGTGATGTTGCGGCCAGGCACCAGATACATCGTCTCGCCGTAGGCTATGAGATAAGAGAACGGCAGACAACGCGTGTCGGGATGGTGCATCAGTTTGCCGAAACAAACGGAGAAGGCACCGATGGTGGCCGGCATGAGGATGTAGGAACCAGAAGCCGTCTTCGTGCCGCGCTCCAGAGTACCGTAGTGCATGGGACCCATCTTGTAAGCATGGTTGGAGAAGTTGGTGTTCGACCCGGCATTATAGAACGAGAACTGTCCGCCGATAAGCAGGCTCGACTTGTGGTGAGAGGCCGAGAACGGGCCGCAGAAAGCAGCGCAAGCCTCGCCGTTGGCCATGAAAGAGTTGGCAAAGAAGAGCGAAGCTTCAGCCGTGAATCCGTTCGTTATCTGGCAAGCCTCGCCCACGAAGCAGTCCTGCATCTTGACAGAGTTGTTGATTGAGCAACCATCGCAGATGATAGAGTTCTCGCAGATGACACCCGTGCCGATATAGACCGAAGCATCTTCTGAGCTAAGGATGGTGCATTCAGAGAGCCGCGCAGCACCGTTGATTTCGCAATCGCCCTTGATGACCGTATTGGTGATCTCCTTGGTGTTGATGATCTTCACGTTGTTGCCAATGATGCCACGGTCGGGTGTAGAGACACGCACCTCGTCGTCAATGAGTTCCTTGATGCGACGCGTCAGTTCCTTATCGGTGTTGTGCTTCACCATGAAAGCTGCCAACTGTGAGTTGAGTTCACGGAAGAGCGTAATGTTGCCGTCGCCCATCTCGTTGAGCACGGAGATTGTGCTGCCTGCTCCGTAGGTAGCCCCTTCGGTGGTCTCGATGGTCGATATGTTGGCAATATAACAGTCATCGCCAATGGTATAGTTGTTAATGAAGTTGCCTACTTTCTCAATGAGGCAATCGTTGCCCACGAAGACATTGCGCAGCGTTGCATCATTGATGCCAGAGTGCTTGAAGAAACCCTTGCTGACCTCTACTTTCTTGTTGAACTCGCCCAAATGGATATCGCCATAGAAGACCACTCGGTGAAAGTTGTATGGCCTGAAGCCATCGGCCACCAGAATGCGGTTCCAGTCTTCTGCCCAGCAGGCATTGTTTTCGAGTACAAGAATCTCGTCTTGTGAAAGTTGTCTGTAATTTTCCATAAATGCAGCCCCACGGTGGGGAGGATTAAGAGCCTGAACAAGCGTGAATCAGACCGGGGTTCTTTTTGTGTTAGTATTGTACAGATGGTGAGGGCAGGATACTGCGCTTGTTCAGCCCTTCGCCTCGCTCCGATAGCTATTCCTCAATAGGGTAGAGGAAGTCGTTGTAAGGATATTTCTGAACGTGTAGTTCACGCACCTTTTTATATAATAACGCACGCAACGCTTCGATATTGTCTCTTGCACGGGCTGATATAAAGATGGCATCATCCATTTTTGCCATCCACGTGCGCTTCAGGTCGTCGAGTGAAATGTTCTCGCGAGTGGGAGCCGTCAGGTCGTCTTCGTCCTGAGGTGTCCAAGTATAGGCATCGACCTTGTTGAAAACCAACAACCGAGGTGTCTCAGCGCAACCCAGATCAGCCAGTGTCTGGTCGACCACTTGTATCTGTTCTTCGAAATCGGGGTGAGAGATGTCGACCACATGTACCAGCAGGTCGGCCTCGCGTACCTCATCGAGTGTCGACTTGAACGACTCTACAAGGTCGCTGGGCAACTTGCGGATGAAACCAACGGTGTCGGCCAACAAGAAAGGCAGGTTGTCGATGGCCACCTTGCGCACGGTGGTGTCGAGCGTGGCAAAGAGCTTGTTTTCGGCAAAGACATCGCTCTTGGAAAGAAGATTCATCAGCGTAGACTTGCCCACGTTGGTATAGCCCACGAGTGCCACACGTATCAGTCGGCCACGGTTCTTGCGCTGCGTGGTCTTCTGTCGGTCTATCTCGGCCAGTCGCTGCTTGAGCAGCGTGATGCGCTGTAGGATGATGCGGCGGTCCATTTCCAACTGCGTCTCACCAGGTCCGCGCAGTCCCACACTGCCCTTTCCGCCGCCAGAGCCAGAACCACCGCCCTGTCGTTCCAAGTGAGTCCACAAGCGTTGCAGACGCGGCAACATGTAGCGATGCTGTGCCAGTTCGACCTGTGCCTTTGCCTCTGCCGTCTGTGCACGCATGGCGAAGATGTCGAGGATGAGCGAGGTGCGATCGAGAATCTTCACTTGCAACTCTTTCTCAATATTGCGTATCTGCTTGGCAGAAAGCTCATCGTCGAAGATGACCATGCCGATGGGTTCAGGACACTCCGTATGGTCATACTGTTCAATGCCGACCGAAGCACGCTCTGCGTTTTCCATCCACTCATCGTAGGCATCCTGACAAGCCTTAATGTATTGTTTGATTTCCTGCAACTTACCGCTGCCGACATAAGTCACTTGGCTGGGGCCACCCACCTTCTGCGTGAAACGCTTGACGGTACGCGCCCCCGCTGTATCGGCCAGGAACTCCAGCTCATCAAGATACTCCTTGGTCTTTGCCTCGTCCTGCTCCTTGGTAATCAGTCCCACGAGCACAGCTGTCTCGGCCTTGGCTTCTGAAATAACAAATTCTTTCAATGCTTATTATTTTAAATTCTCAATCTTCAATCTTCAATCTTCAATTTTCAATCTTTAGTACCACCGCACGGCACTCGTCGAGTTGCTTCGCTTGTCGTACTTCAAGGCATCGGCCAAGGTAGAGGCGTTGCACCTAAACGAGAAGTTGTAACTGGTGTAAGGCGACAAGACCACTGAGCACGACATGTTGAAACAATGCAGGTCGCGGGAAAGCGAAGCGGTGGTCATGGAGATTTTCTTGTTTTCGAAATCATAGCCCGACGAGAAAGAGATGTTCCATCCGTCGCTGATGCGGATGTTGCCGCTGATGTTCAGGTTCTGCGTGAACTTATAGGGATAGCGCATCCGCTTGTAGTTGAACTTGCTCACATCGGTGTTCTCGCGCATGGTGATACCATAGCCGAAGCTGATAGACCAAGGCAGCGAGTAGGCCATATAACCGTCTTCGTCGGTCTCGGCCATGTTAGCATTTTTTTTTCTGGCTCCATGCTGTCCCTCTTCCATAGTCTTGTCAAGGTTGCTCTCAGTCTCGTTTTCCTCGTCGTCCCGCTTTCTACCTTTGTCTTTGTCGTCATCTTTCTTTTCGCGCTCGCCTTTCAGCCATTTGATGATTTTCGTCACCTTTTCGTTGCTGAGTGTATAAGAGAGGTTTTGCGAGATGCCCTGGAAACGGCCAATCTTTCCTTGGCTCCAGTAGGTGGTATGCTCACTGATTCGCGGCGTAGCACCCACAGAGTCGGCTTCGTAGACATAGCTGGCGAAGACGGCATTCACGTTCAGCGTATAGCTCTTGGTGAGCTTCAGGCGCAGACGAGTGCTCAAATCACTCCACGGGCGTATGTCGGCTGCCATATTATAGGACATGCTTGCACCCAGCTCGTCGATGATACTTATCTTCTTGAATCCGGTGGAGTCATCCTCGTTCTTCACTTTCATCTCCACATTGTTCGATATATCGAAGTTGATGCTACCCGTCTTGCCCTTGCCCGGCGGACTGAATGCCTGTCCGGAATAGGGCGAATACTCCACCATTGTCACATTGCCGTCAGCATCGGTCTTCTGGTAGGTCTTGTAGTAGCCATAGCGACTTGCCCCGAAGTCGGGTGCATAAGTGAAGCTGACCTGCGGGGTTAACACGTGGCGAATGGCCTGGATCTTGTCGCCAAACAATTTGCGCGAAGGAATAAAGAAACCATACAACTTGGTGGATGCCGACACCGACAGGTTCCAGTTGTACACGTTGTAGAAGCCCGTGGTGGTGTCTCTCACTTCTCGTTGGTTCTTCTCATCCCAGCTACGTTTTTCCCTGCTCAGATAAGTGCGGTCGGTGAAGTTGAACGACGGATTGACGTTGATGTAGTTCAGCAGCGTGAAATTGCCGCTAATGGGGATGGTGTGCTGCATGCCGTTCTTCCAGTCCTTCGCCAGACTCGAATGGAGCAGTTTGCCTTCTTTCGTCGAAATTGAATTGGTGAAATGGCCGGTATAGCTCATAGAAATCTTCTCATACCAGCGTTCCTTGCCCACCGCCTTCTTGCGTTTGAAGGGATAGAAGCGCGAGATGCTGATGTTGAGGTCGGGCAGGGTCATCGTAATCATGGTGTCGCGCATGTTCTGCGACAGGTTGACGGTGGTCGAGAGACTCATGCCTAAGCTGGAGAAGCCCGTGCCGTAAGAGACAGAAGATGTTCGCGTACTCTGTGTCATTCGCTGCGGGTTATACATCGAGTTGAGGTTGTTGGGTTCGAAGTTCGATGTGGCGAAGTTGACGCTGGCCGACAGACTGGAGTAGGGATTGGCCTTTGTGTCCTGACGATGGTTCCACTGCAGTTTGAAACTCGTCGACTTACTGTAGTCCGGCATGTTCTTGTCGCCTGTCACCGTGTTCTGATAGCTCAGATTAAACGTTCCGCTGTATCTGTAGCGCTTGCGATAATTCGATGTGGCGGTAATGCCCCATGAGCCTTTGGTGTAAATCTCACCTATCAGCTTCAAGTCCATCTTGTCGCTGATGGCAAAGTAATAGCCGCCGTCGCGCAGGTAGAAGCCTCGCGTCGACTCGTCGCCGTAGGTAGGCATGATGAAGCCGCTGCTATAGTCTTTGGTGAAAGGGAAGAAGCCGTAAGGCACCGCCAAAGGAAGGGGAACATCGCAGACGACCAGATAGGCCGGGCCAAACACAACGTCTTTTCCAGGACGGACCTTGGCACGCGAAAGCGACAGATAGAAATCCGGGTGAGGTTCATCGCAGGTGGTGTAGCGACCATGCTGCAAGAATATCTCGCCATTGGCACCACGCTTGGAAAGTTTACTCGTCAGGAATCCGTCTTGCTGCTCGGTGTACACCTGCTGAATCAGTCCGCGCTTCGACTTGAAGTTGAACGACATCGTGTCGCTCTCGTAGGTATCGCTGCCCATCTTGAACACGGGCATGCCAATCATTTCGCCCGAAGCCGTGTCGCGGGTTCCTGTGGCATGCACCAGTGAGGAATCTAAGTTCATGCGAATGCGGTCACTGTTCAGGTCCATGTCCTGATACTTCACATTCGAGGAACCGAAGAGGAAAGCCATGCCCGAACCTGCCTCATAGATGAGGGAGTCGTTAGCAGAGAAATCAACTGGCGATTCAATGGTGTTCTTGCGCTCACGATTCAGACTGTCTGCTTTCAGCGAATCGTCCACGGCCTTGTTGCGTTTCCAGATGGCCAGCTCGAGCGAGTCCATGCTGAGCGTGTCGTCAAGGTTGCGAGCAGAAAGTAATCGGGAAAAATTGAAACTGTCGGTCGATGGAATGGCAGAACGAAGCGACATGGTGTCAAGAAGCAAGACAGGCTTCACAGCATGGATACTGAGCGTAGTGTCCTTTTCCGACCTACTGCCTCTGTTCCCATTTGTCTTTATCCTGTCCTTAGATTTCTCGTATCGCGAGTTCTCAAAGCCTCCCGCAACCGCAAAGAGGAAGACGGAAAGCATCAAAAAAATGACCGACTTTCGTTTCACGGCTGCAAAATTACGATTTTTATATGAAGAATGAAGAATGAAGAATGAAGAATTTGCTTTCGCAGTTCATTAATTAACAAAGATTCGTAATTCTTAATTCTTCGTTTTTCATTATTCTTCATTCTTCATTTATCCTGCTATCCTTCGAAAAGTTCGGCCCAATGAAGGAACTTGATAACACCTTCATGACCGAATTTCTCCAGACTCTGGGCCGTCTCAAGCACGCTCAGCACACGGTCTGGACTCGATTTCGAATAGAATTTATCGGCATAGCATACGAGCTGTTCTTCAAGTGTCTCAGGGACAAAGAAGCCGTTTTCCACCAGATTGGCAGATAGCAACGGTGTGCCGTCTTTTCCCGTCGGTACGCTGGTCAGTCCGGTTCCGGTGTGCCGTTCGCAGACTCGTGCATGTCGTTCAAATCCTTTCTCGCGCAACACCTGCCCACCAATCAGTCCGTGTCGCAGATAGTGTTCTTCGCCATGACAAAAGATGCCTGGCGCATGGCACCATCTGATGCCGATGTCGTGCAACATGGCAGCTTCTTCCAGAAACTGCACGTCAAGGGGCAGTTCGCGATGTTTGTTAGCAATCTGCAGACAACGGTCTGCCACCTGCCTGCTATGTTTCAGCAAAAGGCCACGCAGCTCGTCATCTTCCGGATAATATTCATCAATAATTGCCTGATAGTCCATAACAATAACATTGAAGATTGAAAAATTGAAGATTGAAAATTGAAAAAATGGCCATTGAGAATCGTCCATTGCCCCTGAACGCGTTAGCCAAAAATTTTCAATCTTCAATCTTCAATTTTCAATTTACTTTGTTTCCCGTTCTATCCAGGCCAGCGTGTCGCCCTTGCGAACCTTTGCGCCCTGTTTGGCTTGCACATCAACGAGCTTGCCTCCCAGTGCTGCGGGGATGGGTACGATCTCGCCCCACTTCTCTACCAGATAGCAGAAGGTCTGACCTTCCTTGTATGTCTGTCCGATGAACGGTTCAATGCAGGGAGCGCACTCGCCGTCGCCATTGAACTCATAGAAGATTTGTCCGGCAGAGGGGCATACCAGTGCGTCGGCCTTGGCATGCTTCAGTGCAGCAATCTCCTCGGCACTCACTTTTCCGCCACCCTGCTTCGCATCCTTTGCTTTCTGCAGGTCGGCCAGGAACTGCTTCTTGGCCTGACCACTCTTGAAGGGACGGTACTGCTCGGGATGCATGGCCAGCTCGAACAGTTCTTCGTTGTCCTTGCCGTAATCCCAGCCGTTCTCGTCCATCTCCTTCTTGAAGCCGTCGAGAGCGTTAGGAATAAGCGTATGAGGATCGGCATCGGTAAACTCGCGTTTCTGTCTCTTGGCCAGTTCCACCAGTTCGGGATCGATGGTGCCGGGAATACGACCGCTCTTGCCGAGAATCATGCCCCAGATGGCATCGTCCATCATGACGAAACGGCCCTTGCCCTGCTCCATAGTGAGGAGGTTCATCAGTGCAATGTTCTTCGTGTATTGCGAGAACGGAGTGACCAATGGGGGATAGCCCACGCGAGGCCACACATACTCTACTTCGTTGAACAGCTTCACCAGCATGTCGTCCATCGTCAGCACCGGCTCGCCTTTCTTCTCACGCAGTTTGTTGATCATTGATTGTATGCCACCCAGATCGGCCATCATCGAGCCCATCATGCCGCCCGGCAGACCGCAGCCCAGCAAGAGCGACGACATGTGCTTGTTGGCAGGATTGATGAAGTAGCCCAGCCAGTCGTCGATGAACTCCTGTGTCAGTGTGCGGGCCTGCATATAGGCATTCATATTGATGTCGGCCACTTCGAAACCCTCGTTCTTCAGCATTGACTGAACCGAGATAATATCTGGATGCACCTTGCCCCAGCTGAGCGGCTCGATGGCGGTGTCGATGATGTCGGCACCGTTGTTGCACACTTCCAGAATGCTGGCCATCGACAGGCCGGGGCCTGAGTGACCGTGATACTGTATGATAATGTCGGGGTGTTTGGTCTTAATCGCCTTCGTCAGAGCACCGAGCATGGCGGGCTGACCGATTCCGGCCATATCCTTCAGGCAGATTTCCTCAGCGCCGGCAGCAATCACTTCATCGGCGATGGCCGAATAGTACTCCACGGTATGCACGGGCGATGTGGTGATGCAAAGCGTGGCCTGCGGAATCATGCCGGCAGCCTTTGCCCACTTGATGGAAGGGATTATATTACGCGTGTCGTTCAGTCCACAGAAGATACGAGGAATATCTACACCCTGTGCATGCTTCACCTTGTACATCAGTTCGCGTACATCGTCAGGCACGGGATACATGCGCAGCGCGTTCAGACCGCGGTCGAGCATGTGTGTCTGGATGCCCACCTCGTTGAACGGTTTACAGAATGCGCGTACAGCATCATTAGGATTCTCGCCTGCCATCAGGTTCACCTGCTCAAAGGCTCCGCCGTTGGTCTCCACACGTGCAAAGCATCCCATATCGATAATCACTGGTGCTATGCGTGCCAACTGATCCTTACGAGGCTGAAACTTACCACTCGACTGCCACATGTCGCGATAGACAAGGCTAAACTTGATTTTCTTTTTTCTCATAGATTCGAATTTCTGGTTATTCTATTTGAATAATAATGCTGCAAAGTTACAAATATTTCTTGAACCAGCAAGAAAATCTTCCATTTTCTACAACAAAATCTATCTTACCACGACTTTCTTTGCCGTCTGTGCAGAACGTACCAGATAGATGCCGCCAGTGGTCAGGCTTATTTGAATCTTGTTGCCTGTCATGTTTCCTTGGAACAGCTGACGACCAGAAGCAGAGTAGACTGCGACGGCCTGACCTTCAGGCACGCCTTCCACATAGAGACAGTGGTGGCCTGTAGTCACTCGCATCTGCCAGCTGAGAGTCGTCTGCTCTCTGATGCCCGACAGGTCTCAGCCGTCAGTGTGGTTTCGCCATTGCCTGTGGCAGTCACCACACCCTGATCAGTCACACTGGCCACGTCGGCATTGTCGGTCGACCACTCCAATTGACTGTAGTCTGCCAGCAGCGGTTCGGGGCGCAAGGGGATGACCGTCGTCCGGCCTTCTTCAAGCGAAAGTTCTTCGGTCGAGAGTACAAGACCTTGCAGCGTTTGCGGGTTGCGGCCTTCTATGACCTCTTTTTGTCCGTCTTCGTCGTATGTCCACACACTGCCGTCATTGCGCAGGACTACTGCCGTGTGCCAGCCGTATGCCAGCTGTGCAGCATCGTCTGTTTCTGTGAATGCAGGCTTGCGCTGCTCGTCTATCTGCTCGTCCCAGGTGCGCGTCTCGCTTTCGCCGTTGCTCTTCGTGACCACCATCTTGCCCCAGCTTAGCGACACGTCGCTTACGTCGTCCATCACCTTCACCCATTGCGGCTGCACGGTGCGCGAGTCGTCAATCTGTCCCAAGTCGTTGCGTCCGCACATCCATAGCGTGCCGTCGTGCTTCACGATGGCCGTGGTCTGCAAGCCGCAGCTCACGTGCTGCACGCCATCCATTATATAAGTAGGTGTAGCCGAAGCCTCACGTGTGCCATTGCCAAACTCGCCGCACAGCTGTCGGCCCCACATCCACAGCGTGCCGTCGCGCTTCAGCAGGGCATGGTGGGTGTAGCCGGATGAGACGGACGTGACTTCCCCGGCAACGAAATTGCCAGGTACACTTTGCGCGGCATAGCTGTAGCTGCCGTCGTCGGCATTGGCCTCAGTGAGGCGGCGGCCCCACGTCCATAGTGAGCCGTCGGTCTTCAGCGCCGCCATCAGCTCCGGACCGCCCGTGCTTACCATCGTGGCATAGCGGCCTGTGGCAATCTGCCATTGCAGGGCCTGGCTCTCCTCGCCACGGTCGCTCACGACAATGGCTCCTTCGGGCATCGACAAGGTATAGACTCTGCCGTTCTGTAGCGGCTCTAAGGGCACTATATAGAGCGTCTTGTCTTGCGTCAGCAACTGGCATGACAGCTGTTCGCCCTCATCGTCCGTCAGCGTGATGTTGCCGAAGGCGTCGCCCTGCTCTATCGCGTAGGTATAGGTGATGCTCGGAATCACGCAGGCATAGTTGTAGAGCGGAGCATCGTCGGCAGGATAGCGTTCCGCTATCTCCACGCTCTTCAGGTATTCCTTTGTCAGCTCGTCGCTGTCGTAGTAGCCGTCCTTCTTGGCAATGGCCCGAAGCACCATGTCGCCCGCAAACAGGATGGGAGTCTCGTAGCGAGTTGTGGGGGCACTGCCGTCGGTGCTATAATAGATGGTGGCATCGGCCTCGCTGCACGACAGTTTGATTTCGTCGCCTATAGTGTGGAATGTTGCCTCGGGCTGCACCGAGAGCGTCATCCGCTGCCAGTCGGCAGTAGCAAAGCTCACCTTCTGTTCAAAAAGATAGTCGGTACCCCATTTGTTCTTCACTGCACCCTTGGGTATGGTCAGCGTGTAGGCGCTCAGCGGCTGCAGATGCTTCGTCGGTGTGAATGACAGTGTTTTGCCGTTGATGCTCACCGTGCCATCCACCTTTTTGCCCTGCTCGTCGGTCAGTGCAATCTGGTTGAAGTTGCCGCTACGAGTCAAAGCCAGCGAAAACTCTGCCGTGATGATGGGCTTCGTCTCCACGTTGTTCGACTGGTCTGCAATGGAGAAGCCGTTGAACTGGAACGGTGGTTCCTGTACTTGCACCGTGGCATCGTTTGAGCGAACAGAGCCGTTGACTATACAATATATGGTAGTTTCACCTGGTGTAATGCCTATCAAATTGCCTGTATATTTGTTGATACTTGCAATATTCGGATTTGCAGAAAACCAATTAATTGTATTCGCCGTAGCATAATAAGGTGAGATGGTTACCCATTGCGACGAAGGGGTTAAAGTTATTTCACTATCCGCTGTAATGAGAATTGGCGATTGAACTTGAACTTCCTCCACTGGGGCCTGGACAGTAAAATACCACGTATAGGATTTGCTTCTGTAGCTCGATGGACCAGAACCATCGAGATTTGATTCTTTCCACTTTGCCTTTGCATAGACTTGGCTGTGATATTCATTTACCCATACATCATTGCTTACAGAATTCTTAGTACCACTATAGTGAAGGCCATCGCTAAATTCCCACGATATTTCAACAAGTACCCAATGAGAATCAGTCTCTGCAACATCGTTAATGTTACAATAAAACCTTTCTCCAATTTCCAACTCGTTTGTTTCACTTGCTGCATGACTCCCAACTGAGAATAACAGACAAATTGTTAGGACAAGTATTGCTTCAAAATGTTTCATACCAAATCCTCCTATCATAATGAAATTATTACTGCCTTGCTCTCTTCCACCGCCTCATAGTTGCCGTCCTTGTCGCGGGCGGTGACGATGAACTTATAGCTTACACCCTGTTGTCCACGGAACGTGGCCGACTGCTCGGTGGTGTTGGCTTTCCAAAGAAGATAGGGTTCGCCGTTCTCTGAGTAGTAGACGTTCCAGTCGCGCACAGTATTCTCGCTGCTCTTCCACGACAGGGCGATACCGTCGGCGCTCTTGCTGGCTGTCAATGTGGTCACAGGCGGATAGATGTCGGGATAGCCCACTACGGCACTCTCTATCGGTGAGAAATTACCTTGGTCATCGCAGAACACGATGTGGAATGTGGCCGTGTTGTTTCGCGAGAAACCGTCGTTGCGTGCATAGTCGGGCACGGCGAGCGTTTCCTCATAGAGATACTCCACGGTGCCGTCGGCTAACTGAATGTCTACGGCTTTGTCCTGATGGTCGTTCCACCAGACGCGATACCATTTCAGACTGTTGGCTTCCGGCCTTGGCGTGATGCGATAGAACAGCCATTGCTGTTGCGGACTCACGCGCCCGCCTTTTTCTCTCAGCTGGTAGTTCAGCGTATGCAACCCTTCACCGAGTGCCGACGCATCGAGCGTAAAAGCCACATCGTTCTCCGTCAGCGTGCGCGTCTCGTGCTGTCCCTCGTCCACCCAATACTCCAAGGTACGGATGCCGCTCTCGTATGCGGGAGCCACACGGTAGAAAAGCCAGGTGCGCTCAGCTCCTGTCTGGCCCGAAAGGGTGTTCAGACGGTAGTGCAGTGTGTGCAGACCCTCATCCAAGGCTGAGGCATCAACTACAAACGCGCTCTCCTCGCTGCCTGCCGCAAGCATTTGGTGCTCGCCATTCTCGTCAAGCCAGTATTCTAATGTGCTGGCACCAGCCATGCTGGGTACATAACGGTAGAATAGCCACGTCTGCGCAGGACTGTTGGCTACACCACTCAAAATGCGGTAGTGCAGCAGATGAAGCCCCTCGCTCAGGCTGCTCGCGTCGAGCACAAATGCTGCTTGGCCATCAGCCAGTGCACGTGTCTCGTGGTCTCCTTCGTCCACCCAGTAGTCGAGTGTCAGGGTGCCAGTCTCTGTTGCCTTGATGCGATAGAACAGCCACGCCTGCGCAGGGCTGTAGCTACCTTCGCTGTCTTGCGCCCGGTAGTGCAGGGTGTGCAGTCCCTCGCTCATAGCCGAGGCATCGAGCACGAACTGCATTAGTCCGTCACTGCCAATATCCACTGTCGTGCGCTGATTGTGATTGTTGTCTATCCAATATTCGCCCGCAGTCAGGGTGCGGTCGTCGGCGGCAGCGGTCAAGGCAAGGAGGCAGGCAAGAAACGATAACATTATTTTTCGCATAGTTGCCATGTTTTCGTTACTGGTTCACTTCCACTTTAATCTTCACGTTCAGCTTACCTTCGGCATCGGTGATAGAGTCTATCTTGCTGTCCACAATACGCGGAATGCTGGGGTTCACACTGAAGCCTGTGCCGCCGTAAGGGCCAACTACGGTGCCATCGTCGCCCTTGATGGTGGTGATGATAGGGGCTAACAACGGATTCTCCTCATCACTGTCGCCAAACACTGCATTGTAAGAAGCGGCGGTATTGCCCTTACATGTATTCGACTCTGACCAGTAAAGTTCTGGAGTCCTCGAAACAGAATCTTGATTTTTCGTCAGAACAATTTTATAATATCCATCTTTTAAGTTTAAGGAACTACTTGGTGAAACCCCACCAAAGAACACGTTGTTATAAAACTCGTAGCCAGACTCTGTACTGCAGTCATAGACAATATTCTCATTAGCACTAAAAGCAGTCCCCATGAAGCAGTTCTTATATACGGCATGAGGAAGTAAAGTAGCACTTTCGGAGTTTGTACATCCAATGATGCAGTTGCTAATCAGTGTATTGACTGCATCCCCGTTATTTCTAGCCATGAAAATAGTTACAATTGAATTCTTGATGCAATAATTTTCTCCTGAATTGGCAAATTCAACACCTATTATGCATTGGTCTACTATGGTGTTCTTATGTTGAGCCGGGAATATTTGAGTGCTCTGGCTATTATTTGTCTCACCCCATAGATTATAGATACTACAATGCTTGATTGTCAAATGATTCGTGTTCCTAATCATCACGCAATGCATCTCAAGTCCCTCCAAAGTTACATTATTAGCTCTGATGACAAGTGAGATAGACAGTGCTGTCCCGTGTATTATATATGAATCAAAGTTTCTTCCTTTCAACACCGTCTTATTGTCTCTATAGCCATTGCCAATGATGGTGACCTCCTTCATGATGCTGTCAACCGTATTAAACTCACCGGAAGAAAGCGTGATGACCGCCCCCTTTTGGGGAGCAGCATTATAAGCCTGCACGAAGGCATCGGGGCCATAGAACGGTGTCATCCTGTCGCCCTGTTGCAAGGTGGCAGTCATACCTTGGGCGTTTGCACTGGCGCACACAGCGAGGAGCGCACATAAGGAAACTAATAATTTTTTCATTTTGCTCATTTGTTTTGTTGTTTTATGGGTTAATAACTACGTTTTCCCTTTCGTGGCATGCAGGCACAAAAATAGCGCAAGCTTCCACCATACGCCACACAGGTTTAGCACTACCTATTACCAACTATGGGAGAGCCTGCGCTATAAGCGCAAGCCTCTTGTTGGTAATTCTTTGCTCCTAAATCCCTGTCGAGGTGCTAATTCGTGTGGCGATTAAATTGCCAAAAACTTGATAGGTAACGGTAAAAAGACTTCTCAGCTCTTCCAATCATCGGTGGGGTGGTCTTCGTTGAATTTCTTCAGCCGCTCGCTCTCCACCCGTTCCGAACGTACAATCATTTCGCGCATCAGCTCGGTCATGATGGGCTGAGCCTTGTTGGCGGCCTGCTGCACCTCTTCGTGACTCACCTCGACGGGCTGGTCGAAGCCGCCAAGATCGGTGACGATGCTCACACCAAAGACACGTATGCCGCAGTGGTTGGCCACGATGACCTCAGGTACGGTGCTCATGCCCACCGTGTCGCCACCCAGGGTGCGATACATGCGGTATTCGGCAGGCGTCTCGAACGTAGGCCCCTGCACACCCATATACACACCATATTGCAGACGGATGCCCTTCTCGCGTGCTATCTCACTGGCCAGCTTCACCAACTGCATGTCGTATGGCTCGTGCATGTCGGGGAAGCGCGGACCTGTGGGGAAGTTCTTGCCACGAAGCGGATGCTCGGGGAAGAAGTTGATGTGGTCGGTGATGACCATCAAGTCGCCGATCTTGAATCCCGGGTTCATGCCGCCGGCAGCATTCGAGACGAAGAGTGTCTTGATGCCCAGCTCATACATCACGCGCACGGGGAACGTCACCTCCTTCATGGAGTAGCCCTCGTAGTAGTGGAAGCGGCCCTGCATGGCCATGATGTCCACACCGCCCAGCTTGCCGAAGATGAGCTTGCCGCTGTGTCCCTCGACCGTAGAGACGGGGAAGTTGGGAATGTCGGAGTACGGAATCTCCAGTGCGTCAGTTATTTCGGAAGCTAATTGTCCGAGGCCTGTCCCCAGAACGATCGCTGTCTTTGGACTTGTTGTCATCCTTTTCTTTAACCAGGATGCTGTTTCTTGAATTTTTTCGTACATAGCCAATAATGTTTTCGTTAAAACTTTCTTCTTGTTCCAACATGAACTTCACGTTCACCGGCAGCGAATAGAGATGCTGGCACACCTCGTCGCTCAGACCTTCGATGCACGACAGTCGTGCCGCATCTTTCTCAGTGGTGATGATACACTTGGGCGAAGGCATGGCGGCAAAGGTCTCGTTGATGCGAAGCACGTCCTTCTTCTTGAAGTCGTGATGGTCGGGAAAGGCCATCGACGTAAGTCGCTTGCTGAGTGTCTCGCCCTCGGGAATGAGGGTGGCCAGGTCTTCAACAATCTGCTGCGGCGAGGCGATGCCCGTCAGGAGCAGCACATGCTCGTCGGGCTTCAGGCTCGCAAACGTGCGCGTACTATTATTATTTATATGCCGCAGACACTCATACTG
>CACXXD010000115.1 GCA_902771445.1 uncultured Prevotellaceae bacterium | reverse complement strand
TGGCTACTATGCCGACTCTACGCTCTACCGCGCCGCCAGTGGCACGAAGGCCATGATTCCTGAGAACGGCAACATCGTGACCCGCTTCTTCGGCGAGGGACAGGTTATGGAGAAGGGCTACGACCTGAGGGCCGTACTCTTCTGCAGGAACGGGAATGCGTTCCTCACCAGCGAGTCGAAGGTGCTCAGTGGTGTGAAGGACACGCGCCGACCGCAGCTCTTCGTATCTGCAGGCCACCACCAACTTCGATGTGGTGGGCGAGACCAACGAGACGGCCATTCAGGAAGCCCCGTCGCTGCAGTTCACTGGCGAAGGCTATGCCCGCTCGCAGGCCAACCGCAACTTCAGCAACAAGAACGTCACCGTCGAGATGATGATCAAGCCAGACGAATCCGATACGGACGACATGCCCATCTTCTCGCACGGCACTGAGGGCAGGTATCTGCAGCTGTGGCTCCGTGCCGACAAGCATCTGTCGGTGGTCATTGAAAACGGTGACAGACCTTACATCTTCCACAGCGACAAGCCGCTGAAAGGTACTGGCTTCCAGCGCGTGGCACTCGTGCTCGACAAGGAGCGCAAGCAGGTCATGCTCTATGGCGACGAGCTGATAGGCAAGTGGGACAGCGTGAGCTACAACGGCTACGGACCGCTGGTGTTCGGATATGCCAGCACCATCAATTCGGGCCAGAACTTCTACTACAAGGGACGCATGTTGCAGGCCCGCCTGTGGTACCGCGCACTCGACCTGGCCACACTCAACCGCTACGGCAATAAGCTGCTCACCGGCTACGAGTTAGGACTGGTCGACTACTACCCCATGAACGACGGTCGCGGCAACGAGGCCAAAGACCTGTCGCAGGGTGCTCACCTGATGCTCCACGGGGCTTCATGGGCACAGCCGGAAGGCATGTCGCTGAAAATAGATGCCAACGAGACACGCAAGGCCGGACAGTTCAAGGGACTACGGTTGCGCCACGACCTCTTCCAGCGCGACGACGAACAGGACTACACACTCATGTTCTGGTTCAAGACGGCACAGGAGAACGGTACACTCTTGGCCAACGGATCGGGTCATGCCGACGAAGAGGGAGCCGCCAGCAAGTTCTTCATAGGCTTTGAGGGCCACACGCTGAAGTATCGCTCCAATGGTCGTGAGTTCGCCTTAGGCGACATCCTCTGCGACAACAACTGGCATCACTATGCCATGACCGTGAACCGTTCGCGCAACGTGGCCACCATCTATGTTGACAATGAAGCAAAGGCACAGTTTGCCACCGACTCGTTGGGCGGCATGGTCGGCACACGCTTCTACCTCGGCAACATGGTGTGGCAAAAGAAAGGCCAGCCGGAAGTGCTGCAGGACAATGCCCTGACGGGATACATCGACGGACTGGCCCTCTTCGAGCAGGCCCTGCCCACAACGCTCATCAAGCGCTATGCCACGAAGTCGCCCGGCGGAGAAGAGCGCGGACTGCTGGTCTATATGGACTTTGCCCGTCAGGAACAGCAACAGGCCGGCGGACTCGCCCTGGAGCCCAACGCCATGAGCCAAGTGGTGAAGCGCGACAACGACGGCAACGACACCGGCAAGCGCGACAGCGTGTTCGTCAATCCGGTGAGCGAAATCTTGGCGCACATCGATCCCACCATAGGCGCTCCTGTCCAGGCATACGAGAAATTGCGCAAGCTCAACTTCAGCTTCGTGGGACGCGACAACCAGCTCATGGTGAACATCGACGAGCAGGACACACGCATCAACAAGCGCAACGTCTATGTCACGCTGAACAGCATACCCGACAAGAACGGCAACTTCATGGCATCGCCTGCCACGGAGTGTTTCTTCGTGGACCGCAACCCGCTGAACTGGTACTTGTTCGGCAAGAAACGCAAGCTGACCATACAGGCCGGACAGGACTTCAATGTTAACGCCACCATCTTGAATGAAGGCGGCAAGGCTCATACCTACAGGATTGAGAATCTGCCCAACTGGCTCACTGCCGATAAAATGAGCGATGTGGTCGATGCACAGAGTGAAGACGAAATCACCTTCACCATCAGCAAGGATCTGGAGCCCGGCTTCTACGACCAGATTATCTACCTCACCGACGAAGAAGGCATGACAGACCCCATGTATCTGGAACTGACCGTAGAGGGACAGAAGCCCGAATGGGCCGTAGCGCAAGACATGAAGCGCTACTCCATGAACATTGTGGCACAGGTCTATGTGGGCAACACGCTCGTCACCGATGCACGCGACATAGTGGGCGTGTTCGACGAGGACGGACGCTGCATGGGTGTCAGTGCGGTGAAGAACGAAGCCAGCTCCAACAGAAGCTTGCTCTTCATGACCGTCTATAACGACACCACCGAGACCACCCGGCTGTTCTTCAGACTGTGGCATGCCGCTACGGCCAAGACGATGCTGCTGTCGTCATCGCAAATCATCGACTTTGGCGATCAGGCCATTGTGGGCACTGTCAACGATCCCGTTCATCTTCGTGCCGACGACATGTATATGCAGAAGATAGACCTCGCAAAGGGCTGGAACTGGGTGTCGTTCAACGTCTTTAATGCCAAGTTTGAGAACCTCTCGAAGGTGCTCAGCGGATTCAATTGGCAAGAAGGCGACATGCTCACCGAGGACACCGAGGGCCTCACGCTTGTCTATAAGGGCAAGAAGTGGATTAGCTCCACAGGCGCGAACATCAAGGACATTGCGCTCTCGCAGCGCCACTGCTACCGTGTGATGGTGCAGAACACCCATGAGATAGACATCTGGGGAAGGGCCTTCGAGAGCTTGAAGGACCGCACCGTCACCGTGGCAAAGGGCTGGAACAGCATAGGCTACACGCCTCTCGTGAACCTGCCTGTGACAACGGCCCTGACCGACTACTTCGACGAGGCCACACCTGGCGACGTGGTGAAGAACCAGCATGATTTCGCCATGTTCGTGGCCGACGGTAAAGGCAGCGGCGAGTGGATGGGCAACTTGGAATACATGAAGCCGGGCGAAGGATACATGTTCTACCGGCAGAAGGAGGACACCGTGAGCTTCGCCTATCCCTTCTACGAGCCTGGAACGGCCTTCATCGACTATAGCAGGGCTCCTAAGCGTGCCGTGCGCTTTGCTACTACCATGACCGTGGTGGCTGAGGCAACGGGCATCGCCCTGGAGGAAGGCGACCGCCTGGTGGCCTACGCCGGAGGCGAGGAAGTAGGGGAAGCCGTCCTGTATTCTGCGATACATTCGCAGAACACCCAGCAGCCATCGCTCACTCAGCAGCAGCCGCTCTTCTTCCTGAGCATCGCTGGCGACGTGGAGGCACCGCTCTCCTTCGCCATCATACGCGACGGAGAGACCACTGCCACCACTGGCGAAATGATGACTTACGAAGCCAACGGCATCAGTGGCTCGCCCGCTCAGCCCACGCAGATCAGCTTCGTCAGGACCGACAAGCTGCCCCAGCAGGGATGGTACACTCTCGACGGCATCAAGCTGCCGACGGCACCGAAGCGCAGTGGCGTATATCTCTATAACGGAAAGAAACAAGTGATTCAGTAATTCATAATGATGATGATGAAAACAGTAAAGATACTGATGACGGTGGCAGCCCTCGCAACGGTGTGGGGCTGCTCCACCGCCAACGACAACGAAATCGAGACAGTGAAACCAACAGGCTGCACATTCGAGCATGCCGACAGACCGGCATGGAGCGTTGACCTGACTGGCAACGATGCTGCCCCCGACTGGGGAAACTTCAATTTGTCGCTCTACGAGAACTCCATGTACGTGTTGGTGACGCTACAGGACGAGCTGGCAGCCCACTCCACAGAGGCCGACCGCATGGCGGTGTTCATCGGTGGTGAGCGCAGAACGCAATTGGCCGTTCCCAACTTCTACGACGACGGTGCCGTGCGTTACGTATTGCGCATCTACGGCAACAGCACCGACCGCAATGTGAGGTTCACCCTCCAGTACTACAGCGTAGCGCTGAAACAACTCTTCTCCATTGGGACGGAAGAGAAGTTCGTGCCTGAGTTCACTTATGGCAACATCAAGGACTTCGTGCCGCCCCTGCTCAAAGGATGCAAGAAGTTTCCCGTGCAGAACCAGCTGACGGTCAGCCTGCCCGACCAGCCCCCCTTCACCCCTGACAACAACGACCTCGTAGCCGTCTTCGTGGGCAGCGAATGCCGGGGCGTGGGAGTCGCCGGAAAGCCGTTCAACGTGTTCCGCACGTCAGAAACAGAAAAGCTGACACTGCGCTACTACAGTGTGCAGCAGGCAGGCATCTACACCATGGCGCAGACCGTCACTGCCGAGACCGACATCACGCTTGCCTTCTGATGCTTTTTTGGGGGGAGTTCGGGAGTTTAGGCAAGCCAAACTCCCCCCGGAAAAATATGAATTATTTTTACAACAAGTCCGCTGAGAATCGTTCGTAAGTCAAGGAGCCGACCATTGGCGGATTTTTTTTGAGACCCAAAATCTGAGAGCTTTCAATTCTGTATAAAATTGAAAACACAAAATTGAAGAATGGAAAATTGTCAATTCAGATTTTTTGTGTAATTTTGCACCGCGAAACAGCATTCCGACTGTTTCTTTCACACACTCAATAAGACAGTTAGAAAAAAAATGACGGACATCATTGAAAGCATAGCTGAGAGTTTCCGCAACAATCTGATAGTTGAAGGCCGCTATCAAATGATTCTCGACGGCCTGCAGGTGACCCTGCTCATCACCCTCTTTGCCACGATCTTAGGCACGCTGTTAGGCGGACTGATCTGCTGGATGCGCATGAGCCACCGCGCATGGCTGCGGCAGACGGCCAAGGTGTATATCGACCTGATGCGGGGCACGCCGGTGCTGGTGCTGCTCATGCTGATGTATTATGTGGTGATGGCTCCGCTCAACACGACGGGCATCGTCGTGGCCATCGTCACCTTCGCCCTAAACACGGCGGCCTACGTCAGCGAGATGCTGCGCACCACCATTCAGGGCATCGACCGTGGACAGACAGAGGCGGGACTGGCCTTGGGCTTTACGCAACGGCAGACGTTCTTCCGTATCGTGCTGCCACAGGTGGTCAAGGCGGTCATGCCCGTCTATCAGGGCGAGGTAATCAGTCTGCTGAAGGGCACGAGCATCGTGGGCTACATCGCCGTGGCCGACATGACACGCGCTTCCGACCTGATACGCTCGCGCACGTTCGATGCTTTCTTCCCCCTCATCCTGACGGCCATCATCTATTTCGTCGCAGCCTGGCTCATCGGCCTGCTGCTCCAGTCGCTGGTGCAGCGCAAGCGCATGAAGGCTGTCGTGGCATCGGTGCTGCTGCTCCTGATGGGGCTGGCCGGCTATGACACAGGCCACACGGCAGCAACGGCAGTTGCCGATACCGACGTGCCGCCCGTCTTCAAGGCGCTGAAGGGCAAGCGCGTGGCCGTCATCGTGGGCAGCATACAGGACATCGCCGTCACCGACATGGCACCCGATGCCGACATCCTGCGCATGACCAGCGTGACCGACCTCCTCGCAGCCTTGGACAAAGGCAAGGTTGACGTGGCGGGCAGCGAGAGCCTGACGATGCATTTCTGCAGGGAGGTGGCCGACAAGGTTGACTCCATAGGCACCGGACTGCCCCCCATCCCCATAGCAGCCTGCTTCCGCAAGGACAACAGCGCCTTGCAGCAGGACTTCAACAGCTTCCTGGCCGAGATACGCCGCGACGGCACCTATCAGAAGATATACGACCGCTGGCAACGCTCCGAGGATCCCTCGGCCATGCCCATTCCCGAGCAGCGCGGCACAGGCCGCACCCTGCGCGTGGCCACCTATCCCGCCATGCCGCCCTTCAACTTCATCGCTTCGGGACAGCCGTCGGGCTTGGAACCGGCCCTGCTCACCGAGTGGGCCAACCGGCGCAACTGGCAGCTGGAGTACCTCGTGATGGACTTCGCCGCACAGATTCCCGCCGTGCAGACCGGCAAGGCCGACATGGCCCTGGGAGCTATCAGCATCACCGAGGAGCGACAGAAGCAGGTGCTCTTCTCCGACGGCTACATCGACTCCCACATCGTGCTCATCACCCGGAAGGGCGAAAGTCTCACCCCCGCTCCCGTTCCTGAGGAAGAGGAGAGCAACGGCCTTGCCTGGGGCGCAGCGCTCCTGATAATCATCATAGCAGGTGGCGCATGGTTCATGATTCGTCGCAAGCGCCACGTCGTGTTGCAGCCGGCACCGCTCGTTCACGAGGAGTCACAGGATCAGAGCATGCTGTCAGTCGCCCATCTGCGGAAGAGCTACGGCACGTTCGACGTGCTGCGCGACATCACTGCCGACATCCATCACGGCGAGGTCATCTCCATCATCGGTCCCTCCGGCACGGGCAAGAGCACCTTCCTGCGCTGTCTGAACCTGCTGGAGCAGCCCACGGGCGGCAGCATCGTCGTCGATGGAGAGGACATCCTTGCCAAGGGCTATCCCGTCAACAAGCTGCGGCAGAAGATGGGCATGGTGTTTCAGTCGTTCAATCTCTTTGAGCACAAGACGGTGTTGGAGAACGTCATCTTCGCCCCTTGCCAACTGCGCCATGAGCCTGTAGAGGCCGCACGCGAGGAGGGACTGGCCCTGCTCCGCAAGGTGGGACTGGCCGAGAAGGCCGACGTCTATCCCTCGAGCCTTTCGGGCGGACAGAAGCAGCGCGTGGCCATCGCCCGTGCCTTGGCCATGAAGCCGGAGGTCATCCTCTTCGACGAGCCTACCTCGGCACTCGACCCCACGATGGTGGGCGAGGTGCTCAGTGTCATCCGTCAGCTGGCACAGGAGGGCATGACCATGCTCATCGTCACCCACGAAATGAAGTTCGCCCACGACGTGTCAACACGCATCTTCTTCATGTACGACGGCTATATCCACGAGGACGGCTCGCCCGCACAAATCTTCGAGAACCCCGTCCACAGCGCCACCAAGGCGTTCATACAGCGCATCCGTAAGGAGGTGTTCGAGATAGGCGGTCCCGACTTCGACTTCCTCGGCATGCACTCCACCGTCAGCGCCTTCTGTCATAAGTATGGCATCGCGGAGAAGCAGGAGACGGCAGACCGCCTGATCGACCAGATGCTTGCCGGTGCGATGGCCACCTACCGTCCCATCACCGTGCGCATCACCCACAGCGAGCTGTCGGGCATCACGGCGCTCGACTTCATGGTGGAGCAGATGGCAGCAACGCCACTGACCGACGCGCACCGCAAGGAGCTCTCGCGTGAGTGCCGTCAGATTGTGGAGGAACCCACCAAGCGCGGCTTCCGTGTGAAGCTCATCATATAAGACAGACTTATTGCCGGTCACCGCAAAACTGGGCATCGGTGCAGCAAAAATTGTCGTAAACACTTTGCAGTTTCGCGAAGATGTTATATCTTTGCACGCAAAGAGTATATAAACGGAGAGAAAAATTATGGCAACAATCGTATTACAAGTACAGGACGAGAGTCTCGTGTCGAAAGTGAAGCAGGCCTGCAAGATGCTGATAGGCGTGACATCGGTAAAGGTGCAGAAAACGCCGTCGAGAACTGAGGACATCACGCAGACTGCCGGTTACAAGGCCGCAATGGATGACGTAAAGCACGGACGGGTGACCGAATATGCTGCTCTGGAAGATTTCTATAAAGAAATGGGATTATAGGCTATGGAATATACCGTCATTATTACGAACCAATTCAAGAAAGACTTCCGACATTGCATCAAACGGGGGCTTGACATGAAGCTCATCACCGACGCGATGGACTTGCTCAAGGCTACAGGCAAGCTTCCAGACCGATACCACCCCCATCCGCTGAAGGGTGACCGCAAGGGGCAATGGGAGTGTCACATCCAACCGAACTGGCTGATGACGTGGGAGCAGCACGACCGTGAGCTGACGTTATTATTTCTTGAGACGGGCACCCACGCCGACCTGTTCGGTTGGTAAGAACGAAACGGGGAAAAGATCGTTTCGGACAGAAATTATCATAATTAGCATAATTTTCTTTTCTAACCCAAGCAGAAAAAAAGAAAGAATTATGGTAATTATGATAATTTCTTTCCTAACCCCGCCAGTTCCCAGAAAAAATTATAGTAATTATAATAATTTCTGTCCTACCCCAACCTACCTGATTTTGTAATAATTTCTGTCCTACCCCAACCCAATTTTATAGCAATTTCTGTCCGAAAATCAGTTTCAAAATATGCAATTTGTTAATTCTGAAGGGACAATGTGTCTTTTTTTAGGGGAAAATGTGTCTGAATTATTGTCAAATTGAACTTTTTTCTCTATTTTTGCACCCAGAAGCGATGTGCCGAATGGTGACGACGTAAAAAGAGAGATAACAACAAAATAATAATCAATAATAACATTACAAAAAAATGAGAATGAGAACCGACTCAAAAACTACTCAGCAGATGATGATGCTTGGGGGGGAAAATTCTTGTTGGCTACGATGGCTGCATAGAGTGGCCGCTACGGTCGTGATGTTCGTGGGGCTGATGGCTCCGCAAGGGGCACGGGCCGACTTGAGGACCATGGTCATCGGCGACGTCAACTACTACGTGCTGAACGACGCTGACGACTGGTACACGTTCAGCAAGCTGGTGGACCAAAGCGGCGGCAAACAGGTGAATGCCATCATGAACAGTGACATCACCGTCTATACCAGCATCGCGCTCGCCGATGGTGTCTATTACACAGGAACCTTCAACGGCAACGGACACACGCTGAACGTGTATATCTCAGAGCCTGGTAAAGATGACATAGGGCCTTTCGCCAAGGTCAAAGACGGTGCCACCTTCAGAGACCTGCATGTGACCGGCTCTGTTTCGGGAAAAAATTATATTGGCGGACTCATCGGAAGAGTAATATACAGCGGACATCCCACCGTCCGTCTCGACAGGGTATGGGTGTCGGCAAATGTGACATCTTCTTCTAATGTCGCATCTGGTATCATCGGGCATGCCTCACAAGCCATCACCGAAATAACCGACTGCCGCTATGACGGAAAGATCAACAGTTCCGAATACCAATGCTGCATCTTGTGGAGCGACAGAGGCGATGAACGCCACTGGAATCGCGTCTATGAAAAAGCTACTACGGACAAGTCCAATCGTTTCGGATTTAGCTATGTATATGGAAGTGGAGGCGATGCCTGGGGTGGAGATGGTTATATTAACTGCTCCCTGCTCCTCTCATCCCACAACTTTGGTGAGATGGCAAGCGACTGCAAAAATATCACCAAATATGATACCGTCGTGGATAAGATGAACAGCATTGGTAGCGACAAATGGAGAAGTAGCTGGTACAATGAAGCTTGGGAGGCTGTACCCATCATGCAGGAATGGTATGCTTACAACGGCACCAACGTCAACTTCAGTACCTACGACATGGTGCCCTCCAAGGACGAGAAAGAGAAGGGGATGCTGAAGATTCCCTTCTCCTGCGACCAGCCGGTGCATAGAATCTATATGTCTTACACCAACCAAAACGGCAAAAAAATAGAAAAGGGGATTGATTTCCCAGAAAAGACCTACTCAGGCTTCGTCACCGTATCGGCCACCGATCAGCACAGGAGTATGCATCTTTATGCCTATCTCCCGGTTGACGGATGCTCTCAGAACCGCAAAGACGAAGACGACCGTATGATGCACAAGGCGGAGGAGCTCACCGCCACACAGCTGCGCTACAGCACGAACCACCAGCTCAGCGATGGCGGCGCGGTGCAGCTGACGTGGAAAGTGAAGAATACCGACTGCAAGGACATCATCGACGGCGACCAGTTCATCGTGTTGCGCGGCTTCGAGAACGACGTGAAAAAGATGAAGACCATCGGCTCGGTGCTCTTCGAGCAGAGCGCGACCGACTATAGTTTCAAGGACTCGCTGATCACCGCCGACCTCACCGAGGCACAGCTCCAGGGCGGCACCGTCACGGCCTACTATGTAGTGATGCGTGCCTCGGCACGCGAGCTGTGGGGACTCGACGACAATGCCACAGCCGCTTCGAAGAGCTGCACGCTGGAAAACCTGCACCTGCTGAAGGTGAGCAACGCCTATTCGGCAGCCTGGAACGACTATACGGCCCGCAGCATCAAGGTGTGCTGGGGCTATGAAGACGAGCTG
>CACXXD010000114.1 GCA_902771445.1 uncultured Prevotellaceae bacterium | reverse complement strand
CTACAGCACCTCAGCCGGTTCGGTGACTCACTTCACAACGGTCGATGTGCTGGGCGGCACCATCTACCGTAATGTGCTGGGTGGTGGCTCGCTCGCTTCGGTAGGACCTCCAAAGATTAATCAGTCCGACTATGCAGTTAAAAAGTCGGATACTGCTTCTGAGTGGGGCCGCCAATCGCTGAATCAGGTGACTATCGGTGGCGTTATAAAGGCCGACGGCTCGGCGGTTCAGGTCAAGATAGGCGAAGTCAAGGGCGTAGCTGCCGGCTATGGTGGTCACGTCTTCGGTGGCAGCCGTGGCGATGAATCGCTGGGCAGTGACTTCGGTTCTTCCATCTGGACGAAGGTGACCATCAAGAACGGTGCCATCATCCATGGCGATGTGTTCGGTGGTGGTAATGCCGGCAAGGTGATGAAGGACACCGATGTGAAGATTGGTGAGTGAGGTACGAAGGCATGCTGCAAGAGCTGCTGGTACTGAATTGTGAAGAAGATCGACGCTGCCTGCTTGAAGCGGGCAGCGTCGATGCTTTTTTTGAAAAAAGGGTAGGGAATAGGTGGTCGCTATTTCTTTATTCTTCACTCTTCACTCTTCATTTATTTGAACTCGTAGTACGTGTAATCACCGTTGCGGCCATTCATGCGCAACGTGCGGAAGGCACTGGTCTTGGCATCGACGACCAGTTCGAACGAGGTGAACAGCTGGCGCTTTTTCTTGGCAGGCGTGATGTTGACGATGCTCTTCCCGTCCTTTGTTGTCACGGTCATGTCTTCGCCTGCTGTGATGGGCTGTCCGTTGATGATGCACAGCAACACCTCATGGAACGTGGCAAACTGCGGATTCTTGCGACTGTCGGTCGTGTGCTGCTTTCCTCCCATCGTCAAGGTGAACTTCGTTCCGTCCATGATGAGCTTGTCCTTACCGCCATCGGTTGCGATGCAGATATAGTCGGGCTTACGAATGGTCATGTCGCCTGTGGTGACGACATCTGTGGTCACGGCAGCCTTGTGCTGGGTGCGCGTTACGCTCTGTGCCATGCTCAGTGAGAACTGGCACAGAATAAAAGCCAAAGTAACTATCAGTTTTTTCATCTTCAATTCTCAATTCTTAATTTTCAATCTTCAATTTTCTACGTATAGAGTCCTCCGTTGATGGAAATCACGTTGCCTGTGATATAGCCGGCCTGTGGTGAGGCGAGGAAAGCTACGGCATCGGCAACTTCTTCGGGCAAGCCGAAACGCCCCATGGGAATCTGTTTCTTCAAGGCAGCCTCGTCAAGTCCCTCGGTCATGTCGGTCTTGATGAATCCCGGGGCAATGGCATTCACGGTGACACCACGACGCGCTACCTCTTGTGCCAGTGCCTTCGTGGCAGCGATGATGCCACCCTTGGCTGCCGAATAGTTGGTCTGTCCGGGCAGACCCTTCAGTCCGCTCACACTGGCCATGTTGACGATGCGGCCAAACTTTCTGAGCTGCATGGCTGGCAACAGTGCCTGCGTGACGTTGTAGAAGCCTGAAAGCGTGATGTCGAGCACGCGGTGCCAGTCGTCTTCGGGCATCAGTGCCAGCACATTGTCGCGCCGGATGCCGGCATTGTTTACTACCACCGAAATGTACTCACCGTCGTGTCGAGCCATCCAGTCGTTCAGCGCAGCACGGACAGCCGTATTGTCGCTTACGTCGAAAGGCATCAGCTCGCCTTGTCCGTTGCAGAGCTCCAGCGTCTTCTGCGCTTCGGCCTCGTTGCTGGCATAGTTGATCAACACATGGTAGCCCTCCTGGGCCAGTCTGACGCAGACAGCCCGGCCAATGCCTCGGCTGCCGCCAGTTATCAATGCGTATTTATTCATTGTTCAATATGGTTTTGATGTATTCTTGTCCAAACAATTCTTCGCAGGTCTTGAGCGCCGTCATCGTCACACCCTCAATGCCATGTAGCATCAGGCTCTGACCTGTCAGTAGCAGATTGGGGATGGGGGTACGTGGCGAGAGCATGGTCATCACCAGATTGCGACAGTCCTTGCGCACACCGTAGGCTGAGCCTTCGGGAGTCAGCGTATAGTCGCGCCAGGTCAGCGGACTGCTGGTGTAGCGTTGCTCTATCATCTGTGCCAGTCCGGCAATCTCTCTTTCGGCCAGGGCGATGCACTCGTCGGCAACCCATGCTTTCATTGCTTCGTAGTCAGCCCCGCGATGTCCTATCTGTGTGTCGGTCCAGCGCTCGCACAGGCTCCAGGGCATTTGCGTCAGCAAGTCAATCTGTCTGACGTACTTAGTACCGTCGTCTGGCACTCGCGCACTCACCATGACGCCGCCAACGTGGTCCGTTTGCTCAAAGCAGGTCCACACGTTTGGCTCCCGATAGATGTATTTGTTGTGATTGAAGTAGGGCAGGGTGTCGGGGTTCAGCACCAGCGAGACAGTAAAAATGCCCATCGTGTTCTCCAACAGTGAGATTCGACGACGGAATAATCCGCGCAGCAGTTGGCTGTCCTTCACGAGTGAAAACGTCAGTGCCGGATGAATGTCGCTGACAAATGTGCGTCCCTCGTAGGTCTCTCCGTTCTTGCATCTGACGGCTTCTATGCGTCCGTTTCGCTCAATGAGTTCTTCGGCCTCAGCCTTGCATACGACACTGCCGCCTGCCGATGTGATGTTGTTTACCAATATGTCGACCAGCTGATTGCCGCTGCCACGAAGTCGCCAGCTGCTGCCTATGTAGCTGCTGTTGCCGTGAGCAAAGGTGAATAGCGGAAGAGTCTCGCGTCGCAGCTCCATCTTCACCGATGTTCCGGATAGCACGTTAATGAGCAGCGAGTCGCGGAACTGTTCCGTCAGATAGTCGTAGGCACTGCTTCCGAACAGCCGATACATGCCTTCCGTGTCCATCGGCTCGCTGTCTATGCGTTGCAACATCGACACGTATTGTTGCAGTGCTTGTCGTTCCTGCGGAAAACTATCGGCCAGGGTGTCAACAAAGTTCTGGTAGCCTTCGGCAAAGTTGAAAGTGTGATCGCCGATAGTCACACGGTCGAAGCCGTCGGCATCCAAACGCTGCCAAAGCTCTCGATTGGCCGCCTGTGGATCGGATTGCTGCAAAAGGCCCAGATAAGAAAATATTCGATGCAGTCGCTGTCCTTCGGCCAGTCCACCCACGTAATGCAGACCTGTGTCAAACGACAGTCCTTTCCGGCGATAGCTCTGCAGACAGCCGCCCGGCTGCACTTGTCGCTCCAGCACCAGTACACGCTGGCCAGCCCGAGAGAGCAAGGCTCCGCACACCAGTCCACCGAGACCGCTTCCTATGATGATTACATCATACATTGTTCCTATCCGTCGGTTTACCGTTCACAAATTTCCATACGGCAGGTTGCAACACATAAGAGAGGATGACGGCACTGAATAGGCCCACCAGCGTGGAGAAGCCCACACTGCGAATGGCGGGATGTTCTGCCAGCAACATGCTGCTGACCGTCACAATGAGGATGATGGCGCTGAGCAGCACGGCTGTCTTGTGGTAGACAAGGTTGCCCTGGATTAGTCCGTTCATGACAAAGATGCTGTAGTCGACGCCAATACCGAAAATGAAAGTGGAAATAATGATGCTAATCAGATTGAACTGCACGTCAAACATGTTCATCACACCCAGCACAATGAGCCAGCTGAGCAAGATGGGCGCAAAGCCAAGCACCGTCTGGCGCCAGTTGAAACGGAAACTGATGAGCAGTACCATGAAGACGAAGGCCATCGACAACCACTGAAGCGTGCCGAAATCACTGCTCATCTGCAACAGTGTGTCGGTCGTATAATAATAGGTGTCAAGCACGAGCAGGGTAGGCTCTGCTGCTATGGCATCGCAAATGCGCAGATAGTCGCTCTGACTGCTGTTCACGGAGTCGTTCTGGAATACCACGGAGGCAAACACGAGATAGTCGCCGCCATACGACTGTTCGGTGAGGGTCGAAAGGTAACCTTGCGGAATGATGTCGGCCTTGTAGAGCGCATCTGGCTCATAGTCGGCAGTGGCCGTCTCAAAGAAGGTCTCGAAAGCTTCTGGTCTCAGCCCGGCCTGCGGTGCCGTCTTGGCTATCAGTTGTCTGACAAGGCTGAGGCGTTCCGGCGTCCAGTAGTTCCGCCAGACATCAATGCGCAGCTGCTGTGTGTTGAGTGGCACCAAGATTTGATTGGTGTGCGAATAGCTCTTCACCAGACCTATTTGTTGCAGCGAGTCGAGCTTATGCTCTAGCAGGCTGAAACGTTCGATGGCCTCTTCCATCGATGGCCCCAGACTGGCAAAATACTTGGCCTTCATGCCCTTTGAGGTCTTGTCGCGCAACAGCTGTTCCGAGTGCTTAACCAGTTTGGCCTCGTAGCCCAGGTTGTTCATGTCGGCATCGAAACGGGTGCCGCCAACAACGTAGGCCCCTATGCAGACAAGTGTCGCAATGACGATGACGGCGATGAGCGGCTTGTTGCGCTCAAAGGGATAGGCATTGATCTTATAGAGCAGTTGTGATGTAAATGACAATGGCTTTGCGGCAACGCTCTGTTTGCCCTTCACAGTCTTAAAGAAATGGGGCAGATAAATGAGCGAGAACAATGTTGTGCCGAGGATGGCAAAGGCTGCAAACAGGCCGAAATCGCGCAGCAAGTCGGTCTGGACAAAAAGGAGTCCGACAAAAGAGCCTATGGTGGTGATGCAGCCAAGCAACACGGGCTTGACCAGGTCGCGCAACAGCTGTTCGATGTTGCTCACATACAAGTGGTGGGTCAGCACGTGGAGCACATAGCTCATAGCCACACCCAGCACAATGCCGCCTATGCCGAGGGCCAGAAGCGAGAACTCGCCTTTCAGCCAGTACATCATGGCCAGTGCGAACAGCGTGCCAAAGACAATGGGCAGCAATAACAATGGTATGGTGTCCAGCCGACGGAAACAGGCCACGAGGAATATCAATACCAAGACCAGTGCGCTCGAAATGGACGTGGTGAGGTCTTGCTTAACCTGTGTGGAGTTGTAGAAGCCGTTGGCTGGTGTACCGTGGTAGCTGATGGTCACCTGTGGGTGGGTCGTAGCAAACTGTTCTATCAGCTCGTTCATCATGCGGAACATGGTGGAACCCTGACCAGTGTTGGTCGACGAATAACGGGGGGTGATGAAGGCGAGGCAGACCGTGGAATCGGGTACGAAGAAATGTCCCTCGATGGTCTTGTAGTTGCCGCCGCTCATCATCGGGGCCAACTGTTCTGCGAGCACGTTGCGCATGCCCATCGGGTCCATCTGAATCAGTTCAGGAAACATTTCGCCGAACTCGCTGTTCAGGTCTTCCCTGTTCTGCTCCATCTGCCGGGCAAAGTGCTCTGCAGTCAGCAACGAGTCGAACCGCGCATAGACTGCCGTGTCGATGTAGGCTGGCAAATGGGCCGTCATATAGTCGATGACATTGGGCATCAGGTCTTCATCCAGTTGATAGAAGATGTCATCGATGGTCTGTGCCGTTGAGTCGCGCTGCAACAGCGAGTCAACGAACTGGTTGCTCGTCTCTATCAGCTCCTCCACGTCGTTTCCCTCGAATGTCAGGAACACCTTGTCCTTGATCTTCAGGTCGGCAAAGGCTAATTTCATGGTGCCGTCCTCGTTTCTTGACGACGGCATCAGCTTGTTGATGTCTTCTTCCAGATGGATCTGCATGGCAAAGTAGCCGAAGAAGACGAAAAATGCCGCCATAGACAGCCAACAGACCAGTCGATGACGACGAAAATACTGATAGAGACGAACGAATAAGTCTGTCATTGCATGAATATCTTTAGTTTGGCTTCTGCTACCACTTCACCGTCTACCGACGAGATGCCCGTGGCCATTCTGACATTCCCGAAAGTCATGTCGAAGGTGACAACGGTATCCAGTCGCTCGCCCGAAAAAGGCCGCCGATGGCATGTGAAGTGCTTCACCTCGCCGATAATGCCTACGGGCGGGGTGTCGGCCTCTTGTGCCTGCAGACCGCCAAAGGCCGAACACGACTGAGCAATGTGCTCAATAAGTCCCGACTCCGACATCGTTCCGTCGGGCAGGGCGAAGTAATTATCAAGACGTACAGCCAAAGTGGTGGCGGCACGATTGCCGTCACTCACTTCGATTGAGTCGACCATGATAAAGGGGCGACGTTGCGGGATGAGCCGCTCAATGTCGGCACCTTTCACCATCATTGTGCCTGATGCTGCACGATATAGTCGTACAGGTCGTTGAAGGTTTGTATCTTCTGCAGCTCATTCACGGGGATTGTGATCTTATAGTTGAACTGCAGCAGGGCCACCATGTCCACCAGGCTCAGGCTGTCAAGCATCAGTGTCTCCTTGACGTTGGCCTCTGGGGTGATGTTGCTAACTTCTACTTCAAACTCGTTGGCAAGCAGGTCGTTCACCTGCGTCATGATTTCTTCTCTTGTCATAACTGTTTAGATATTTTTAACGATTAATGTCGAATTGGTTCCTCCGAAGCCGAAGGAGTTGCTAAGGAACATGTCGAAGTGTGCCTCGCGGGTCTCTGGAACAACGTTGATGCAGGCCGTTTCGTCATCGGGATTCTCAAAGTTGATGCTGCCTGCTATGAAGTCGTTCTTCATCATGAGCAGCGAATAGATGATTTCCGACGCGCCAGCCATCCACATCTCATGGCCCGTCTGGCTCTTGGTCGACGTGACAGGCACGCGGTAGTCACCGAAGGCCTGAGCTATGGCCTGTGCCTCGCGGGCATCGCCGATCTTGGTCGAAGTGGCATGGGCATTCACATAACCGATCTCGCGGGTCTGCACACCGGCATCTTTCAGACAAAGCTCCAGCGAACGAGCCGGACCGGCTATGTTGGGTGTTGAGATATGATCGCCATTGCCGGAGAAGCCCCAGCCGACGATCTCGGCAAGGATGGGCGCACCACGGCGGACGGCATGCTCGTAGCTCTCTAGGATGACGGTAGCAGCACCGCCGCCAGGCACCAGACCGTTGCGGTCACGGTCGAAGGGGCGACTGGCCTTCGTGGCTTCGTCGTTCAGTGCGAACGACTGTATGCCGTCGAACGAGGCCACACCGTACATGTTGGCTTCCTGTGCACCACCACATACCACGCACTCCTGCAAGCCGTTGCGAATGAGCAGGGCACCCAGACCGATGGACTGCGAACCACTGGCGCAGGCTGCCGAGGCAGTCAGGTTGATGCCTTTCAGATGGAACAGGCAAGCCAGGTTCATCGTCACGGTCGAGTTCATCGACTGGAAGATGGCACCACTGCCGCAGGCGGCTGTTGCACCGGCCTGGCGGAACTTGTCGAGAGCCACCATCGTAGCTTCGGCCACTGAGTCATTGCCATAGATGATGCCCACCTCATGGCTGTCTATATAGTCTTGCTCCAACCGTGCTGCGGCCAGCGCATCGCGGGTTGCCATGTAGGCATACTGTGCCTCTTCGGGCATGAACTGCCGCTGGTTACGGCCAACGAAAGGTTTCAGATCGGCTTTCGGCACATTGGCCGTCAGTGGCGAACGAAAGCCTGCATCCTTGCGCTCCTGACTGAACACGATGCCGCTGCGTCCGTCGTACAGCGACTGGCGCACCTCCTCAAGGGTCGTACCCAGACACGACCAGATGCCCATTCCTGTAATTACAACTCTGTTATTCATTCTATCTTTTTAATTAATCCCTCTTGTGAGGGGGATATGAGCCTAAGCATACACCTTGTGTGCCTTCGCCCATTCTTATTGTTAATAATATAATATGTGTACTACACTGAGCGGATATAGCACCGCCTGCGCTTCACGAACGTTGGATCAAGAGGCTTCCACTGCGACAGCTCGCGCACGTTGTCCTCCAGCTGCGGACCTGTCTCGGCCCACTTGAATCCATATTCATTATATATAGGTATCAAATCATCGAAGAACAAGGCATTGACGCCCATTCCCTGATAGTCGGGCCGAACGGCAATGAGCAGCATCTCGGCGCTGTCTTCGTGTTTCCACTTCAGTGCTCTCAGCAGATGCCACCACCCGAATGGCCACAGCCGACCGTTGGCTTTCTGCACGGCCTTCGTCATGCATCCCATCGTGATGGCCACGCCCACCAGCTCGTCCTTGTCGTTGACGACGATAGGCACCAAGTGCTTGTCCACCAGGTTCAGGTATTTCTCTATGACATGATCCATCTGCCGTTCCGACAACTCAGAGAATCCGAAGATGGGACGATAGGCCTCGTTCATCAGGATGAAGATTTTTTTGCCTATTTCCCTCCAGTTATCACTCTTCGAAGTCAGTTTGATTACCTTCAGCCCCATCTGTTCACGGGCATACTGTGCCACGCGGGCATAGCGGGCAGGCACTTCCTTTGGCACCTGAATGCGTATCTGCAACCAGTCTACCTCTTTCTGGAATCCCATTGCCTCCAGATGCCGGGGATAGTACTCTGGGTTGTAGATGGTGTTCATCGTACCCGTCATCTCGAAGTCTTCAACGAGCATGCCTTCCTTGTCGAAGTCGGTCACGCCCATCGGTCCCTGTATCTTCTCCATGCCTTGTGCCTTTCCCCACTGGCTGACGGCCTCAATCAGCGCCGTCGACACCTCTTTGTCGTCGATGAACTCTATCATCGAGAACCTCACGTTGTGGGTTTGCCAGCGCTCATTGGCTTTGTTGTTGACGATGCCCACGATGCGCCCCACGGGAGCGCCGTCCTTATAGGCAACAAACGGCTGTATGTGAGAGAACTCAAAAGCAGGGTTGCGCTTCGGGTTGAACACGTCGCGAATGTCGCCGTCCAAGTCCGGCACGTACTGTTTGCAATCCTTGTAGACCGTCTTCGTCACGCGAATAAAGTCTTTGAGTCCACTTCGATGGCCGATTTTTACAACGTCGACTTTTGCCATATTTCAATGCCGCTTTTTATATCGGTTTCTATATTCAACAGGTGTCATGCTCGCCTGCTCACGGAAGTACTGGCCGAAAAACGACGAGTTGGGGAACCCCAGCCTGTTTGAGATTTCCTTCACGGTCAGCTCAGTATTGCGCAGCAGCGAATAGCCGTCTTCCATCACGCTGTCGGTAATCCAGCGCATGGGCGACTTACCGCTCACGTTGCGACAAACGGTTGAGAGGTACTTCGGAGTGATGCACAGCCGATCGGCATAGTAGCTCACCTGCTGCCGCTTCTGCTCTTCGTGCGACAGGAGTTCAAGGAACTGGTTGAACAACGTCTTCTCGCGAACGGTCGACGCTTCGTTTGCCATCTGTATGGCCTCGCTATGATGTAGCAGTTCCTCACAGATGAGCAACAGGAATGTACGTAGGAATGAGAATGCTATCTCTCTAAACAACAACATGTTATTATCCTTAAACAAGCTACGCGTCTGCTCGTGCAGATGCTCCGTTCCTTGCTGTGTGCTGATCACATAGATTTCGTGCATGTACATCGCACGATTCCAGATGTCGATCTGCGACCCCAGTACCGATTTGAGCATTCGGTCGGTCAGCAACAGTGCTCCCGCCTCAACGTCGGTGCTCACCATCATCGGCTGGAGCAGCTTACGGGCAGGCACCAACAGCAGTTGTCCTGCCTGAACCAGAACCTGCTGATTTCCACCAAGTTCGAGCAAAACACGACCCTGCCTACAATGCACTATCGCATTGTAGTCCATTTTCATTGGCAATTGTTTAGAAAGTGCCTCCAGTTCCTTCAGACTGTCGAGAAAAACGACCTCGTCTTCTATGACTAAAGTTGGCTCCTGATTTGCCAATATCGTGTTCGTGTCAGGCATAAATTTCTGATTCTAACAAAACGGGTGCAAAGTTAAACATTTCCTAAAATAATTTAACGTTGAATTTTTCGTTAAAAATATTCAATAATGCTACAGTGGCCCCAACTTATTATATAAAGATGTGTATTCGTTAAAAATATTCAATAATGCTACAGTGGCCCCAACTTATTATATAAAGATGTGTATTCTTGCAAATATCGAAGAAAAAATGGTGTTAGCGACATGTTTGTGGGCGGTTATATTGGATTTGCACTTTTGGGAATACAATGGACTATAAATAATAACAAAAGCAACAGTAATTTTTTTGTATTTCGCTCCTTATTGGGGATATTCCCCTCCTGAGTAAGGAGGAGTTAGGGGTGGTCTGAACAAATGAATTTGTCCCAACTTTTTTTCACCGTTATTTATCAGAGATGAAACATACTGAAATTTCTGAGTAATTTCTGGTGTAATTTCTTCTCATTTCTTTCCGAACTATGAATTTGCCAGAATTCATAGACAGCATTTTTGTCAAAATAATTCATAAAAAAAAGG